>JBGPIX010000086.1:0-16659 GCA_041485085.1 Candidatus Acidiferrum sp. | reverse complement strand
CAACATGCTGATTCGCATCCCGTTTCTGCGTGACGCCGCGGAAATTGTCCTCGCCCACCAGGAGTTTTTTGACGGCTCAGGCTATCCGCGCGGCCTGAAAGCTGAACAGATTCCTCTCGGAGCACGCATCTTTACGATTGCGGATTCGCTCGACGCCATGATCAGCGATCGCCCTTACCGCCGAGCGCTACCGATGTCCCATGCCCGCGAAGAAATCAAACGCTGCTCCGGCAGCCAGTTTGACCCCAATGTCGTCGACGTGTTCATGACCATTCCCGAGCAGCACTGGCTCGACCTGCGCGAACACCTCGGCTCCCCGTTCCGCCTCGCCCATCTCAAGAACCTCTAAGCGCTCTGACTTCGCACCACGATGCTCTGGGCTCGCAGTGCGTCTGCGCACGAGTGAACACACCGCTGCCGTCTTGTCGCTGTCGATTTGAAAGCTGACTTCCGCCGAACTTATAGCTTTTCTGGCTGTGGAGGTTGTTTCGGGTTCTCTTCTGGAGGAGGAACGTCCTTCGGTAGAGCAATCTTGTCGCTGGTGTCGACGGCGAAGAGACTAAAATTGCTGAGCGTATGATTGTGGTGGTATCGCTTGCCGTGCAATTCCAGATACATGTCGGCGTACCACGGTAGCCACAGCTCTGTCTTTCCATTCTGGAAATTCACTGGCCCATAATCGATCGCCAGATGGTCGCGCATCAGCTCCAGCTCTTTCATCGGCTCGCGCAGGTCCGATTCCACGTGCAAGACGTTGTAGCTGCTGGCCGCCACCCACACGCGGCCCTTTAGCGGAATCTCGACCGTCTTCGTTTTCGTCTCCCATAGCCGTAGGAACGACTTCATATTGCTCTTCTGCTCGAAATGCAGCACCCACGCTGCTTTGCCGCGCCACTGGCCTAGACCTTCGCATTTGAAGTCCAATGCCTTGGCAAACCCGGGATGAAAAACGTCCACGCCCAAGCTGACGAGCCCGACAGTAGCCAGCGAAGTCGGAAACGAATCCGTCCCTGTGCCTCCGTCCCGTTTCTCATTCAGGAATACAAGGCCGTCTTTTGCGTGCTCGATGAAAACCATGTACGAAAAATTCTTATCGCGGATCTGTGAAACTTCGCCCCGCGCGTTGACCTCTTCGTGTTGAATGTGTTCCGTCGCCAGGAACTTCTCTAGATTTTCAAGTTGCCGGTCGATGCTTTTGCTGGTGTGCTCGACGACTTCCTCCGCGGAACACGTTACATCCGGCGCTACCCCGGGCACCGAAGTGTCCACGCTCGGCGGCGCCCACTTGCTGAGGCTGGCCCCGGGCATAGCTGGCAGCAAAGCAGCCTCGCTGCCCACAATAGACACGACGCCAGAATTCCCTGATGTCGAGGAGGCCACCGGTGCGTCAGAATTGTAAAGACGTTGCAGCCCTTGCTTGGCAATGGTAGCGCTCGATGAGTTCGGGAAGTCACGCGCTACGGCCTCGAACTCCTGCTTGGCGCCATCGCGGTTTCCTTCCGCGGCAAGAATTTCGGCAAGCAAAGTCCGCGCCGGCGCCGCATTCTCTGAGCCGTACTCCTCGGCGCGCTGGGCATGCTCCAGGGCTTTCGGATAGTTGTGCAGCTGTGCGTAGGCATTGGCAAGCAGCAGGTGGGCCCGCGAAGATGCCGTATTGACCTGCAGCGCCCTTTCCAGGGTTTGCACGGCAGAACTCCACTGGCTGGTCTCGACTTGTACGTAACCTAGCTCTATCAAGGCGCGCTCGTGCGCTGGCGCGTAGTTTACCGCGGCTTGGAAATGCTGCCCCGCACCGGCAAGGTCCTTGCCGTTCAAAGCCAGCACACCGATGAGGTACGCGACGTCGGCATTCGCTGGCGCCAGTTGCGATGCTTTGGTGAGATGCTTCAGAGCCTCGGCATCGTTCTTCTTCTGCATCGCCGCCATGCCTTTGTCGATTTCCTTCAGGGCCTTTCCGGGCACCACCGCGGGGCGTGTCCCGGTGGCAGGTTCCGACACCGGATGCAGATATACGTAGACGTATTGAACCCGGTTGGTCACCGATTGCAGTACTTCCGTGTGCTCAACTGCAGGTTTGTAACCGGGAGCGCTTACCTCGACTCTGCAGTCTCCGGCGGGAATGTGCACGAATTGCGCGATCGGGCCGCCATCTCTCGCCAGCCGGCTCAAGGTTAGACCAGACAGGGGACAAACCAGCTTGACCATCGGGGGCTGTGCAAGCGGAATCCCCGACGCCTCCCGCACTCCCACAAAAACGCTCGATCCTGCCGCAGATAGGGTCACTGCGGATGACGAGACTCCCATGTTGGGGTTGATGATGTCGGTGGGCCTTCCGCTGTCGTCGCCCTGAGGGTAGGCTGGCCGGGCCCAGAGGAAAGCGAGGATGCAGAAACCAGCAATCCGCACGGTATAGTTTTTGGTGAAGGCGGGTAGGCTCATGATGCACTCTTTCCGGGAACACAACTTGCCGAGCAAGATCCATCAATGGCTATTTCTCGGATAGACCTCATTATACTCTTGAATATTCCTGTAGACATCCGGACGTGCCAGTTGAATCGTCGATTGAATGCTTGCATAGCAGCCTCTTGCCAGAATGAATTCGACACCGTATCATTCCCTGCCATGGTGCTCATTCCCATCAAGACGGCCTCAGAAACGGGTTACTGCGATTGCATCTGCGGGTGCTACGAGCTCGCCAGCCTGCGGGACGATGGAACGGGCAAGGGCTATTGCCCCGCATGCGGTAAAGACCACGTTGATTTCAACGCCGGTGTCGGCATCCCGCAACCGGCGCCTGCAACGGTATCTCCGAATCCAGTGAGCGCACACAAAACCGCGGAAATGCCCATCCCCGCTGATCCTCCTGGCCGCCTCCGCCCTGCCTGACGCTGTAAACCAACTGTGCCTCCATAAATCCGTTCAACACTCGATGTTTGCTTTCCGCTTGCAGACTACGCTCTCGATATCAACCTTAGGAAATGGTTCAAAACCATTGCCAGAAAGGAAGAAGGGCGCCCCGGCTTGCCGGGACGCCATTCAGGAATTCCCGCCCGATTATCATGGGCGAAAAGGTTGTTTGAGTTTAGAAGAAGATCTTCAACGCTAGCTGCATGGTCCGCGCATTGCTCGCGAACTGTGTTTCCGGCTTGTTGAAGTCCGTACTTTGCGGCCGTAATACGTTGACCTGTGAGCCAGTGAAACCCACTGGTGCGATGTCGTTCAGGAATCCCGCAACATATTGCGGATGGTTCATGACATTGAAGAACTGCGCCGCGAATTCAATCTTGAATCGTTCCGTGATCGTGAAACGCTTCAAGGCGCTTACGTCGATGTCGTTGATGGGATGCAGCTGCAACGTGTTGCGGCCTGTGGTGGCAAAAGCGCCGACCGCCGCCTGAATGTACTGCGCGGTCGGAACCTTCGCTACGTAGGCGACGATGTTCGCAGGGGACGCCGAGCAGGCCGTGCCCACCGGGAGGCTGCTATTGCACAGCGGGTTCACTCCGCTTCCTGTTCCTGGCGTGCCGCTCTTGTTGAAGATCGTGCGGTCTCCGGCAGAGTCACCGTTCTTGTTGGAGTCAACTCCGCTCTGCGCCGTCACCCACTGGCCCGACTGGTACGTGTAGATCGGGGCGAATTCCCAGTTTCCAATGGTGTTCTTCACGAACGCATTGCTGTGCTTGAAGAAAGGCACATCGTAGATAACCGCCATGGTGAATCGGTGACGGTGGTCGAGAATGGAGTTGGCAAAGTCGTTGCGCAGGTTCAAGCCATTTTGTGAGCGGCGCGGTGCCAGCACGGTGCTGAACACCTCTGCTGTCGCGTCGTCGATCAGATGGCTGTAGGTATAAGCGCTCACGAACTGCAACCCGTTGCTCAACCGCTTGTTCAACTGGGTGGCCAAACCGTGATACGTCGAGGAGGCCCACGGCTGATACGAAGTGATACTGGCAGCGTTGAACCCTGCCGCGAGGTATGCCGGCACGATGTTGCCCTTATTGCTGAAAGCAGTGTTGATTTGCCCCAGCGTTACAGGCAAGGCATCGAGTGTCGCCTGCGATGGGGCTGTTGTGTACGTCGGCAAATTAAACGTCGACGTCACCACCGGCTGTTTGTTCAACTGAATCTGCGCCGGCAGGTGGATACCGCGTGTCCCCACGTAGCGAACCTCGAGTGTGAAGTCCTTGGCGAACGTGTGCTGTACACCAAGCGTCCAGTCGATGGATTTCGGGTCCTTAAGTTGGGCCGGCAGATACGCCGACGTGGCCGCGGCCTGAGCCGCCAGCGTGGGGAAAGTCCTCACGCCGCCCGGACCCGGAAGAATTCCACCGTTTCCCAGGAATGGCGTCGCGCAATTGAAATTTCCAACCGGGGCGCAATCGATTGTGGAACTAAGCTGAGGAGGCAGGGTCAGCAGGCCGAGGTTGTCGAACAAAACGTCATAGGCCTCACCTACGCCCCCGCGAATGGAGGTCCTGCCACTCGTACCTGGCGAGTAGGCAAAACCAACACGCGGTCCCCAGTTGTTCTTCGCCGGCTGCGGCGCTATGAAGTCTATAAGTCCGGGAACGCTGACTGCGTTGTTTAGCGCCTGTCTCCGGGAGGTGAAAGGAGTCGTCGTATATTCATAGCGAATGCCAAGATTGATGGTCAGGTTTTGACGAATGCGCCAGTTGTCATTCGCGAACCAGTAGAGCGCTACCTGGTCCCCGTAGAACACCGGGTTGCCATTGCTGCGCTCTGCGAGATAGTCTGGCGCCGCATCCTGAAAGAACGACAGTGCGTGAACGTATTCATAGTCTCCACGCGAACGTTGTGTGAAGGTTTGTGGGGCGATGAGCTTGCGTCCTTCAAAACCAAACTTCAGGGTGTGCGCGCTCTTTGTCCAGGTAATGGCTTCTGCCGCTGAATACGTGTTTTGGTTTGACCCTTGCGGTGCGTTCCCGTCCGGACCGATCTGCAACGAATTGAGATCGTTGAGTTGCAGGTTCGGGAAGCTGTCCAGATTTGGATAGGAGAAATTGCCGGCGCTAACCGTCTGCGCGAAGCGGTTGAAGCCCACACGCAGTTCGTTCGTCAGGTTCGGTCCAAAGGTGTGGTACTCATTGATTGCAATCAGATGAAACTTGTTGGGGAAAGGCGTGAAGAAAATCGGTAGATTCGCCGCGGTGTCGATGCCCACGCTGCTGTTGTAAATGTAGCGGCCACGAATCTGATCTTTCGTGGAGATATTGTAGTCCATGCTGGTGGTGAGGTACTTCGCATTGTTGAAGCTCGGCGACACCACCGCGATGCCCGCGGTTGGAATTGTCGTTCCGCTGACCCATGGGATGGCAGCGCAGCCTGCATTCGTCAGGGTCCCTACAGGCACGTATTTCTCAAATTGGGCTACGTTCGTTGCGGAGAGTCCCGGCGTGGCATTGATCGTCGTAATTCCTGCCGCCGTTGGGGCGCACACAGCTCCCGCTCCGCCGGACTGCCCAAGTGGGTCATATTCATAGTTGGCGAAGAAGAACAGCTTATTCTTAAGAATTGGGCCACCAACCTGACCGCCCATGCGGTTGAAGTCGTAGCGCGGCTGAGAAGTGAACCCTTCTAGTAGCTGGATCGTGTCGAGCGCATTGTAATTGCGGTTGTTGTTATAGATGTAAGCCAAGCCATGGTAAGAATTCGTTCCGCTCTTCACGACGGTGTTGAACTGTCCGCCCGACGAGTGGCCAAATTCCGGCGAAAACTGGTTTTGCAGGAGTGAGAATTCCGCGACCGCATCATTGGGAACAAATACCAGCGGCCCCGTCACGCCCTTGTTGTTATTGTCCACGCCTTCAATCGTGAAGTTGTTGTTGCGCGGACGCTGGCCACCCACGGAGGGGCCCGATCCAACGCCGACGCCGCCACTGGTGGCCACCCCTGCGCCCAACAGCGAAAGGTTCAACACACCGCTGCCGGAGGCAGTCCCAGGCATGTCCGCGATCTGGTTCGCTTCGAAGGTGCTGGAGAGTTGCGCGGTCGTAGTATCCAGGGCCGGCGCGACTCCCGATACCTCCACGGTCGTAACCGCGCCCTTGATATCCAGTGTGATTGCCAGCGTGCTGGTCTTATTCAATTCGATTTTGAATCCGTTGATGACCGTAGTTGCAAAACTCGTTGACGACGCGGAAACGTTGTACGTTCCCACTGGCAGGTTGCTGATGCGATATTCGCCAAGATCATTAGATTTTGTCGTATATTTGACGCCGGTCTCGACATTTACCGCCTCGATCGACGCGCCAGGCACAACGGCTCCGGTCTTATCGAGAATTGTTCCTACCAGGTCGCCGCTGATAATCTGCGCGCTGACTTGGCTCACTGCAACCAGCCCCAACATGAGAGCCATGAAGCCCAATACTGTCATTAATCTGCGATACGTCTTACTCACTGAACCCTCCTGAATTTAACAAAGGAAATCGGTAAAACCATTTACATACACGCTCTTGCAGCAATTACCCTTTGCCCAGAGGGTGCAATCTAAATTCCAAAGATATGTCTGATTGATATAAAGATTTGCGCGAGTAATTCTAGGTATATCTATAACTTATAGAATGCAGCGTGGCCTCTTTAGATGAAATTTATGTTCTTCAATCCTTTGTACTGTAGACTATATGAAATTTAGGATGAGAATAGTTCTCTCAGGGCTTCCGGGCAGGTCAGTTCAGCCGCTGCCGAGCACAGTCCTAGTACCCACCAATCCCACTCGCTCGTTTCCCACCCACCTATCGAATCCTCGGGGATTTCCCGAGGCCTCAGCAAGCGAAGAGCAGGCGTTTCGTCCCCTCGGCAAAAAGTCCTTCAGGCGTGAGCAAACTGACGATTAGGGTCCCCTCCGACGGAAAATCATAGAAGTGGCCAGGATGAACGCACACGCCATGCGCATTCAGCAGCTCAATCGCAAGGTCCTCGTCCGACCACGTCGCGGGCACCCGCACCGTCGCGCACCAGCCACCTTCCACTTTCAGCCGCGAGCACGCCTTCTGCATTCCCAATTGCCGGTCGAGTTCCTCCAGATTACGCCCCACGCGCGACATCACCTGCTTCTGGAAGCCATGCCGCTGTTCCAGAAATTTGGGGATTGCCAATTGCACCGGCGCATTCATGGAAAGATATGTGTCGGCAATCACTTCGATCCGCGCTAGCGCCTCGCTTTTCCATGGCTCCGGCCCGCTGGCGATCAGCCATGCGGCCTTCATCTGCGGTAGCCCGGAAATCTTTGAGAGCCCGCTCAAGGTAAATGTCAGCGCTCCGCGGTTAGCAACGAAACTCGCCGGCCGTTCTCCCTCAAGCGCGAAATCGAGAAACACTTCATCGGCGATGATGGCCATCTCCCGCGCGGAACAAATGGAATTCAGCCGCGCCATTTCCGCGCTCTTTGCAAAATGCCCTGTCGGATTATTCGGATGCACCACGATGACCCCGCGCGTGCGCGGCGTGATGGCCTGCTCCAGCGCATGAAAATCGATCTGCCATCCATGGTCGTAGATCAGCGGATACCGCACCAGGCTCACGTCCTGTATCTCTGCCAGAAAATCGAACAACGGATAACTCGGCGAAGGAATCAGCAGCTCGTCGCCCGCATCGCACAGCGTTCGAAACACATACGAATACGCTTCACTGGTACTCGTCGTAAGAAAAATATCCTCGACAGAAACTTTCTCCTCGCGATCCGCATAGTACCGCGCGACCGCGCGCCGTGCGGATTCCAGCCCCCTCGGATTAGGTTCATAGGTGAGCGCCCCTGGATTGTGCAACGCATCCAGAATTGCCGCGCCGTCGTATTCGAACCCGCATTCCGTCGGATTCGAAACGGTCAGATCGAGCAATGCCTTCCCCGCCGCGCGATGCGCTGCCAGCGCCTCGCTCAACCGGTTCGGCGTCATATTCCAATCGGTTCGTTTTGCAAACATGAATTGTGCCGACGCTCCCCGTGATTTCTACCCGAAGCATTATATCCGCCACTTCCGCAAACCCCACCACGCGGCGCTCGCGTATACTCTATGCGGGATAATTGAAGCCTATGAGCGCGCCGTCACAGCCCAATCCGCTTCCCGAGCCCGTTCCGCAGCTCGATCTCTCCGCCCAATACGCCGCCATCGGCGCCGAGATTCGTACCGCCGTCGACCGCGTGCTGGCCTCGCAACAATTCGTCCTGGGCCGCGAAGGCGCCGCGCTGGAACAAGAAATCGCCAAGCTCTGCGGCGTCGCTCATGGCGTCGGCCTCGCTTCCGGCACGGACGCCCTGATCTTGGCCCTTCGCGCCTGCGGCGTTCAGGCCGGCGACGAAGTCCTCCTCCCGCCCTTCACCTTCGTTGCCACGGGCAGCGCCGTCAGCGCCCTCGGCGCGAAACCCGTTTTCGCCGACATCCGCCCCGACACTTACAACCTCGATCCCTCCGAACTCGAACGCCGTGTGACGCCTCGCACGCGCGCTATCTTGGTCGTCCATCTCTATGGCCTCGCCGCCGATATGGACCCCATCCTTGCCTTCGCCAAAGCCCGCCACCTGCCGGTCATCGAGGACAACGCCCAAGCCATCGGCGCATCCTACAGAGGCCGCCGCACCGGCTCGCTCGGCGACGCCGCCTGCGTCAGCTTTTATCCCACGAAAAATCTCGGCGCCTACGGCGACGCCGGTATGGTCGTAACAAATTCCTCCGAACTCGCCGCGCGCATTCGCACGCTCCGCAATCACGGCCAATCCGAAAAATATCGTAGCGCCGAGCCTGGCTGGAATAGCCGCCTCGATGAAATCCAGGCCGCCATCCTCCGCGTCAAGTTGCGCCATCTTTCCGATTGGCAGCGCGCCCGCCAATCCCACGCCGCTGAATACAACCGCCTTCTCTCGCAGATCCCCGGCGTCATGCCCCCGCTCGCGCCCGAAGGTTTCGAACACGTCTACCACCAGTACACCATTCGAATCGAGCAGCGCGACGCCCTCCAAAAATTCCTGAGCGAAAGAAAAATCGGCAGCACCGTCTACTATCCCTACCCGCTCCATCTTCAGCCGCTCTACGCCTCGCTCATGCACAAGCTCGGCGACTTCCCCCATGCCGAGCGTGCCGCGCAAGAAGTCCTTTCCCTGCCCATGTATCCAGAATTGCGCAGCGATCAGATCGTACGCGTAGTCGACGCCATCGCCGAATTTCTGAAGTGTTAAATTTCTTGGAAAATTAGAATTTCACTTGCCCAGGTAGAGCAGCGCCAGCAGGAAAATCCAAAGCCCATCCATGAAATGCCAGTAGTACGAAGTGACTTCCGCTGCCGTCGAACGCGAAACATCCTTCTCTCCAAATTTCCGCGCTGAAACGTAGACCAGCGCACCCACTCCCCCAAGCAGATGCACCGCGTGAGCTCCCGTGAAAATGTAAAAAAAGCTGCTCGCCTGATTGCTGGCGATATAAACGCCTTGCGCCACCAACTGCCGCCACGCCACAAGCTGTCCCGCAACAAACAAAAAACCTAAAACTGTAGTGACAAACCAAAACCTCTTAAACCCGAGCACATCCGCAAGAGCCAGCCGTCGCCGCGCCACTTCCAGCGTGAAACTGCTCGCGAGCAGCACCGCAGTGTTGGCCCACACAACCGCTGGCAGATGTACCGTGACCCACACGCCGCTGCCGCGCCGCAGCACGATAAACGCGCTGGCCAGCGCCATGAAAAACATTAAGATCGCCACCAGGCCAAGCCCAATTGCCGTCGAGTAGCGCCTCGGAGTCGCAGACCAATCGCGGTGGCGATTGCTGTCGTCGCCTCCATCGTCTCCGTCATCGCCTCCGCCGCGCGGCGGAATGGGGCCGCCTCCACCTCCGCCGATGTCTTCGACGATGATTTCGATGTCCGGAGTTGCGGTTGTGCCCGGCATGGTGACGTTCTCTATTCTCCGAACTTTATTCCGCGGACAGGTGCGCCTTCGTCACCTGCTCCGGGGCGATGTGCTGTGGCACGAAATCTTCCGCCACGCCGGGCAGGCTGAATTCGTAAGCCCCACGATACACCACCGGGTCAGTCGCACCAAAATCATCGGCTGGCGTGGGCGAAGAGACGCTCCATTCGAGCGTGGTGGCGCGCCAGGGATTGCATTCCAGAACTTTTTCTCCGCGGAACAGGCTCCAAAGAAAATTGATCAGGAAGAGCCCTTGCGCGAAAACCGTCAGAAGCATCGCCGCGGTGATGAATGTGTGCAGAGGATCGACGATCGCGGCGATGGCAGCCGTGCGGCTGCCGGAGTAGAGGTTGGTATGCGCGATCAGTCCGAGCCAGTGCATGGGCATGAAAACGCAGTAGACGCCGGCAAATGTCAGCCAGAAATGAATTTTGCCAAGCGACTCATTCAGGCGGCGGCCAAACATTTTCGGGAACCAGAAGAACAGCGCGCCAAGTATGGCGAACGTCGCCGCCACTCCCATCACTAGATGGAAGTGCCCCGTCACGAAATCGTCGCTCACGGCAGCCGTCGCCAGATCGTGCCGCGCCAGGAAGATTCCCGAGAGTCCGCCAGAGAGAAACAATGAAATGAAACCCAGCGCGAAAAGCATCGCGGTGTTGAGCTGCACGCGCGCGTCCCACAGCGTCCCGATCCAACTGATCACCAGGATCGTAGCCGGCACTCCCAACGAAGAAGCCAGCAACGAAAAGACCAGCGGCGAAAACGGATTCATGCCGCTGGAGAACATATGCTGTCCCCAAACGCAAAAACCAAAAACGCCCACGCCGCAAAGCGCCAGAACCACCAGCCGTTCCTTCCAGACCGGCTTGCGCGAAAACGTGGAAATCAGGTGCGTGACCAGCCCAAAACACGGCAGCATGGCCACGTAAACTTCCGCCTGCGCAAAAAACCAGAACAGCCGCTGCCAAAGAACGGGAACAGCGTTGGCGATAGCGCCGGCCGGCTGATTGGCGATAAAACTCAGCAGTGAAAAAAAGTGCGTGCCCCACAGCCGATCCGAAAGCAAGCAAACGCAGGCCGCCAGCAGAATGCTGAAAATCAGCATCCCCAGAATGGCGTTGATGAACCACGCCCACACCGTCAGCGGCAGCCGCGGCAGCGTCATTCCCTGCCCGCGCAAATCGATAGTAGTAACGCTGAAATTGAGCGCGTTGAAGAGCGACGCGGCGCAAAAAATGGCCACACTGACGATCCACAGCGTGATCGCAGGATGGGAAGGAATCAAAAACGTTGCCGTCAGTCCCACGAGCGAGGCGGCGGTAGCCCAGAACGCCAGCAGATTTAGCCTCGGGAAAGCCATTTCCCGCGCCCCAATTTGCAGCGGCAGAAAATAATTCCCAAATCCCGCCTGCGGCGCCGCCGTAAGCACCAGAAAAACCATCAGCGACCCATGCAGCGTGGTAAGCGCCGCAAACCGCTCCGGCGAATCCCCCAGGCTCGAGAGCAACGGCAGATGCGCCCCCGGCCACACCAGGTGTATCCGCATGAGCAACGACATCGCCATCCCAAGAAACACGCTGAACAGCGCCAGCCAGAGGTAGTTCAGCCCAATAGTCTTGTGGTCCGTGCTGAAAACGTGGCGCGACAGAAAGCCGCCCCGCGGCGATTCCTCGTGATTTGCTCCGCTGTCGTCGTTGGCCATGCCTGCTTTGCAGAATCCTCCTCGCGAATAGTCCTCACTACATTATATCTTTTCGAAGAATTCAAGGGCGAAAGCAGCGCGCCCAGGGTTCTTCACGCTCTGGAGGTCACATTTGGGAGAGTGGAAAACTGCCAAACGCGTGATAAGCCTGGAGGCCAACTGCTTCCGAGAAAATAGTTCGACTGCTTGCCACTTGATTGCTACAATCCGCGCGGCTGCGAAGATGACGACCGTTATTTTTTGGTGCCAAGGAAGAAAACTGCGTTAGGCATTTGATACTGTATGCTGTAGTGTAATAATATCGTAAGGAGTTTGCCTTATGAGTTCAATCCGCATTCCGATGGCGAGCGAGCAACTCGCCGCGCATTTGCTTTCCGAGATCCCTGAGGAAGCTCGGAAAGGATTTCGACGTGGATACTCGATTGTCGGCAAACTGTCAGCGGAGAAGCAACAAAAACTCCTTAGTCGCTCAATCGAATATCTTGAGGAACAAGTGGTGTCCTTGTCGCCCAAGGATCTTCAGAAGGAACTCGATCTCAACGAGCAAGACACTGAGGCAGTTTTGGGAGCTGTAATGCTCCTGGCTTCAGGGGTTGCTGCCCAGGCAAGCGGCAAGGCTACGGAGGACGTAGTTGCAGAGCTTGCGAAGGCCCAAATGATAGATGCCGAAGACCTGCCGAGGATCGAGGCACTATACAGTACGGTCAAAAGCAGGTCACGTGAATTAGAGTCTCGAATGGAGCGCTCACAATTGGCCGCCCGAATTTTGCCGGCCTTTCGCCGATCAAGAACCGCCGTGGATGTGAGAGTGGAGTCGGGCGAGAAGCGGTTGGCAGTTGTAGTTGGTCTGGTTCATGTTCACACCGACAGTCGAGATGAAAGTATCAATTTCCAAATCACGCCCCGGCTGCTGGAGAAATTGATAAAGAATCTTCAGGAATTGCAGCGTGAAATGGAAGAAGCGGAAAAGATGGTGTCGATTTGGGAGAAGAAATAGGTGTAGATGCCATGGCGCAACCATCACCACTCTCGCATAGTCTAGTGCTCGCGTACGCTGCTGCTGGTGCTATGTCCTACTGGGCAAGGTGGGGCCGCGAGCGGCTTAGAGTGCTTGGCCTGGCGCGCGTTCTCGACGAACTTGTCCCCGTGGAAAACCAGCTTACTGCGGCCAGGATGGAATTTGTTGTCTTTGTCGTGTTGGGTTGCCTCCTCGGGGTTCCTTTTGTCGAACCAGTCAACTTTGCGCAATCATTTACGGCGGGCTTTGCCTGGGTCGGTTTGTTTACAACAATGCAAGAACCCGGTAGTCTAGGTAGATCAAGGAAGAGAAATGAGTAAAAGAACATACGACGCGGTTACCACTGGTAGCCTACTCCTAATTGCGGCCTCTGCCTTTTTGTCTGATAAGTTCTCGCACTTCGGTTGGCTATTCGGCGGAATCGCAGTGAGTTGCGCGCTAGTTTCAACTTGGATTTATTTCAGGCACGGGATGAAGAAGGCACGAGAAGGGGACGGTCGCAGCGACCATTCGGTTGACTGCGACACGGAAACAATGACTGTTGCTTCGGCAACCGACCGGGCTGCTACATCCTTTGAGGTCTCGGAAGAAATAGCATGCTCGAAACGGGACGAGTTGTTGGCATCCGATGAAGCTGAACAGCTCGAAGGTAGAAAGGATGCAGACGAGAATTTGCATCCAACTGCGGGACGCTTCCTTGGAACCATCAACGCTTTGCAGGTTACGTCATTTTATCTCTCCAACCTGATCGTGAAACAGCCTCAGCGGACGTTTGCCGACGAGGTCGTGGAAATCGTCAAGGGACTCACTGAGCCAGGCGATAATCCCATGTACGAGTTCGAATTCAAGCCTGACGGAAGTTTTAGAGTCGTTCCTTGTGCCCTCCGCGTGCGACGCGCCGACGAAAGGAAGAGGCTCACAGAGAATTTTGAATCGATGGAACTGCAAAGCAGAGTTTTTCATTGAATTATCAAGATGCTTTAGAGGGGCTGCCGTTTTCTGGCTTCCTTGCTTTTGTGGATTTGACTCGGACTCCATATCACAGGCCCTTTTCTTCCCGATTTCTGACTTCTAGTTTCTCTTGCCGCCCCTAACCCCTGCCCAGCCAATCACTTCCAACTTTCTTTCAATTCTGCCTTGACAAGTACTATACTTTTATGGTAATATTCGGCGTGATAGTTGGCCATCACTTCGCTTCACCTAGCGCTTTGCCTGCAAAAGGCCCCCGCGCTTTGCCTCTTCAGCCCGTCATTTTGAACTCTCAACCGAGGGTCCCGCCTGCCCTGACCACTATCCCCTTAACTCCTTTAGATGCAACACTTATGAACCTCTCTGTAAGTATGGCAAACAAAAGACTTACGGCAAGGCTCGCGATGACTAAGCCCTGTAGATGCAACACTTACAAAAAACACGGGGGTGGGGGGGGAGCTCTGCACCGCGATGTTCAGATGTTCGAGGTTGAGATGTTAGGACGCTCTGACGAGTTCGTTTATGGAGCGGCGACTCGGCTTAGGTAGAAGCGGAAGAAGGCGTCGGAGTTGGATTCGAGGCAGACTTGAGTGTTGGGAGGATTCGGAGCGTTGGGCGGGCCGGGGTCGGGACGAGTAAAACCCTGCGCATCGACGCGGATGTGCATGGGCTGGACGGGGCAAAGGGTGGGATTGACGAGAAAGGCGATGGTCATGGGATCGAAGAGCGTGGGCGTTTCCTGGCCCCACTGGTGGTACAAGAGGGTGAGGGCGTCTGTGATGGCGGTACCCTGGCTGAAAAGGAAGGCGCGTTTGACCTCATCCATCTTCAGTTGGGTGGAGTCGAGCGGCATGACGAAGAGGGGCACGCCGGCGGCAAACAGTTTCTGGGCCGACGGAATGTCGTTCAGGATGTTCCATTCGGGCTCCGGGGGCTTAGGAGCGCCGAAGCCGACGTCGCCGTAGCCGCGCTTGATTGAGCCGCCCATCAGGATGACGCGCTTGAGCTTGTGGAAGGTGGAGGGGTCCTTGTCGATGGCCGCGCCGACATTCATCAACGGCCCTATGGCTACTAGCGTGATTTGGCCGGGGTTGCGGCGAATTTGGTCGAGCAGAAAAGTTACGGCGTCCGCGTGGGAAGCCTTGGGGTAGCGGTTGTTCTCGGCGTAGCGGCGCTGGGTGAAGTTGGATTTGGGCGGCGTGGGCACGCCAGCGGCAACGGGAATTTCCGGGTGGCCGGCTTCGGCGAGAAAGCGATCAAGCAGCTTGGCGCGAGTTTCGGTATCTCCAAAGGTGGTAGTGATGCCGAGAATTTGCAGTTCCGGGCTGCGCAGAGCCAGGGCAACCGCGAAGGCGTCGTCAATGTCGTCGCCAATGTCCGTATCGATGATGACTTTTTCGGGCGGAGCCTTTTGGTAGACGGGAGGGGATGCCGGGTTTTGCGCTGAACACACCGGGGAGGCTATGAGACCCGCACAAGACAGGATAGAGAGGAGCAGCGCTCTGAATTTAGACATGGGCAAACGCTCGAGCTAGGTTGGGCACGGCGCTGAAAAAGATGAACAGATTTTGTTACAGAAAACTTGGTGCGGTCGAGAGGACTCGAACCTCCACGCCTTGCGGCGCTAGCACCTCAAGCTAGTGCGTCTGCCAGTTCCGCCACGACCGCGATGTCATCCATCGTAAAGGCAATGGAGGAAGCTGTCAAACGAGTGGTGCGACATTTAGGAGAAGAAAACGGCCGGCCTGAGAAGGCCGGCCCTACAAAACCAAGTTACGGTTTTTTCGGCTGCGCAGGCGCTGGCTGCGAAGAAGCCGGAGGCTGAGAAGCAGGCTGCGAGTTGGACTGCGGCGCCGCCGGCGTAGTCGCAGGCGTAGTTCCCGGCGCTGTCCCATGGGTGGCCGGGACTGTTGGAGTTGTCGCGGGCGCGGGCTTTGGCGCGGGCTTCGAAACTCTCTCAAGGATGGAGCTGCCGGTGCCCTCGGCTTTGTCCGTGCGCAGCACCATGGCCAGCGCGCAGAGCATGAACATCACCGCGCACCACGTAGTGGCCTTGGAAAGAACGTTGGCCGCGCCGCGCGGACCGAAAGCAGTCTGGCTACCGGCGCCGCCGAAAGCTCCGGCGAGATCCGCGGCTTTGCCGCTCTGCAGCAGCACGACGATGATCAGCACCAGGCAATTCAAAACGAAAAAGGTCTTGAGCAGCCAACCGGCGTAGCGGAAGCCAACTGCCGCGATTCCGATGCCGATCAGCAGCGCCAACGCCCATTTCATTGCAATTTTTGTATCCATCCCTGCCCTCTATCAAAAATTCGCATATCCCGAACCGTGCGCGAGCGCTACTTGAAATTTACCAGCGCGGCAAACGACTTCGGGTCGAGACTCGCTCCGCCCACAAGCGCGCCGTCCAATTCTTCCTGCGCCATCAATCCCTGAATATTGTCAGGCTTGACGCTGCCGCCGTAGAGAATCCGCACAGCCGAAGCGTGGTCCGCGGAAAACCGTTCGGCCGCGCACTGGCGGAGAAACCGGTGAACATCCGCGGCCATTTCCGGAGTCGCCGTAAGGCCCGTGCCAATCGCCCACACTGGTTCGTAAGCTACAAGAATACGGGAGAACTCCTCGGGGGTCAATAAACCGGGGCCGTGGGTAAATTGCGTTTTGCAAACATGGTGCGTCTGTCCGGACTCGCGGTGAGTCTTGGTTTCGCCGACGCAAACGATGGGAGTGAGACCGGCGAGCAAGGCGGCTTTGGTTTTTCTCGCGACGGTTTCGTCAGTGTCGCCGAAGAATTGGCGGCGCTCGGAGTGGCCGATAATCGCGTAGCGGCAGCCGGCTTCGACGAGCATATTCGTGGAGATTTCCCCGGTGAAGGCGCCTTCTTTCTCCCAGAAAACATTTTGGGCGGCAATGGCGACGTTGGAACTTTTGGCGCATTCGAATGCAGTGGATAGCGCCGTGAACGGCGGGGCAACGACGATGTCGCAATGCTTTGCGGTGGCGACTAGCGGAAGGAATGCTGAGAAAAACGCGCGGGTGTCCGCTAGCGTT
>JBGPIX010000085.1:0-16891 GCA_041485085.1 Candidatus Acidiferrum sp. | reverse complement strand
TTGGTGGTTCCTTCCCGCCATGGAAGTGATCTCCTAGGTCTCCCCTGAATCGGGTCTCGGCAGCGGGGAATATTCTCCGCAGGTTCATTTGCCGGAAACCAACCGGGCATGAAATAACGCTCGAATCGCTCCGCTCGCCTGGGAAAGTTGACCGAGCCGGATCGTCACTCGATTTCACGGACTTGCATGCCGGAATCGATGGCGAGATTGGGATAGCGAATGGGGGAGCCGGCCGGTGCGGGGAGATGGCGCGCCGTGGCGGTGAAATCGCCGCCGGAACATTCGATAGCGTAGGAATAGCCGTCGCGTTCGGTACGGGTCATGGAAATCGAATTGGAAGAGATGAGTTCGTCGAGCGAAGCGCAATGGCCGTTGGTGGCGATGTAGCCGTGTTCCGCGTCGGCAATCTGCAGGAGATCGGTTCGAACGCCAGTGAGGCTGATGGCCTGCGTGGGGGCCGTGCCCTCATCCGTCGTCGGCATCCTCTTCAAATAGAAGTGATACACGACGAAGAGAAGAGCAGCACCGACGAGAACGCCGACAAGAGAGCGCATAGTGAAATTGTGGCGCGGCGCGCGACGCACTTCAAGCGAAGCGCGCAACGAGTTGCGTTAGGAAACAACGCCTCCCATTTTCGCTCTCCAGCGCGGATGCTCTGTTAGAATTCGATCGACCGCCGAATTTCCCTCTCCGGTGTAACGCCCCTCCTTTGGACCGACGAATGAACACGACTGCGCTGCCGCCCGAACTGCACGCCATTGAGAAATTGAGAGAAGAAGAACTGGAAGAAGCTCGCGCGATCCAGGGCGTGATGCTTCCCGCGGAATCGCTGCGCGCCGGCGCGGTGATGATCTCCCATGAATTCCAGCCCATTGCCGCGGTCGGCGGCGACTTCCTGGATTACTTTGAATTGACGGACGAGAGTGTGGGCTTGTACCTGGGCGACGTTTCCGGCAAGGGGCTGCCGGCCGCGCTGTATGCCGCACTGGCGGTTGGAACATTGCGCGGCGTCCACAAGACAGGCACCTCGCCGCACGACGTCCTTGCGACGTTGAACCGGCGGCTCATGCTTCGGGGTATGCCCCGGCGGCATACCGCCATCCAGTATGCGGTCTTCGACCCCCGCCGCCAGGAATTACAAATTGCCAGCGCGGGCATGCCCGGCCCCTTTCACCTCTGCGCGAGCGGCTGCCATACGCTGGAACTCACCGGGATTCCTCCCGGCTTGTTTGCCGCGACGAGTTACGAAACGCTGACGCTGCGATTGCAACCGGGCGATTCAGTGCTCTTTTGCACGGATGGGATTACAGACGCGTTTGACTGCGACGGAGAACAATTCGGAATCGAGCGGCTGCAAGAACTTTGCGACGCGCACCGGCCAGTTTCACCCACTGAATTGTTAGGCCGCATTTTCGCCGCAGTGGAAGATTTTTCCCGGGGACGCGAACAGCATGACGATATGGCCGCAGCCGTGTTTCAGTTTTGCGGTTGAGTGTTAATCCGGGGCATGTGCTCACAAAAGCATGTAGAGAGTGGGCAAAAGGCTCCCCGTTTAGCGTTGACAGGTGCGACTCCCTCCAGTAACTACGATAGATACAGGATGTAAAACCAGGAGAGTCCTTGATGAAGACGAAGTCCCCGTACGCCTTCGGGCTAGCACTATTGCTTTCACTTCTAATCGCGATTCCGGCAGATACTTGGGCCGCTCCCCAAGCCTCGGGACAGCGCGCCGGCGAAGTTTCCCGCGTGATTCCAGCGGTCAGCATCGCTCGCAGTGGCAAGACCATTGCCGCTTCAGCGAAGACCGCGGTTGATTGGCAAGATCTGGTAAATACGCAGGCCAATGCACGAGCGCGCATCGCGCTGGACGACGGTTCGGTGCTGAATGTGGGCTCGGAATCGTCAATGAAGGTGGTCAAGCACGATGCGGGCGCGCAACAAACCGAATTGGAACTGACGTATGGAAAACTTCGGACGCAGGCGCAAAAGATCGCCAAGCCGGACGGCAAATTCGAGGTGCGCACCCCGGCAGGCGTCGCCGGAGTAGTGGGAACTGACTTCTTTGTGGCGTTTGACAACACAACCGGCACAATGAACGTGATCGCCTTCGAAGGGCTGGTGAAAGTCTGCAACCTGGCCGGAGTTTGCGTGCTGGTGAAGGCCGGGCAGATGACCAGCGTGCGCAGCGGAGACAATTCCGGACCGCTGCCGCCGCAGCAGGCGACGCTCGATTTGCTGGTGGCCACGGGCAAGGATACTGATCCGGGGGCTCCCGCGAGCTTGGCCGGGGCGGGCGCACACCTTGGAGTTTGGGGGACGATCGGAATCGTGGCGGGAGCTGTTGGCGTTGGTTTGGGTGTTGGATTGACGCGCCCTGTTACGCCGCCGGTGCAGCGCGGCTGCAAACCGAACCCACAAACTGGACTTTGCCCTTAGTCGATACTGAGACGGTAAGGTGATCGGAGATTTTGGCCCTGGCTGCTGATGAGCGGCCAGGGTTTTTTGTTTGCACGGGGACCCGGCCACGGGGTGGGCATGCAACGAATGGAGCGGAAAAGCCGTCGAAGAAGTGTTACCTGAACGCGATGCCGATCTGACCGGCGCTTTGTTTGTCCCGCAACGGTGGCGTACACTGAATGTTTCGCGGTCCCGTCTAATAGCGAGTGAGGCACCTTTGACCACAACGAATCGTAGTCGCGTGATTTCTTCCCTTTGCGCCCTGGCATTGTTTTCCAGCTTGGCGCAATCGGCACACGCTGCGCCGCCGGATGGACAGGCGAAGCGCTCGCCGCTGCTTGCGGCACTGCAAGCGGAGCTGGAACGCTCGATGAAGACTATGGGTACGCTGGACCCGCCAGCCTATTTCATGGGCTATACCGTCACGGAGACGCAGCGCGCGGATGTGTCCGGTTCGAATGGGGCGCTGCTCAACAGCAACGAAGCGCGGAACCGCTGGCTGGAGGTTTCCGTTCGAACGGGCAGCTACAATCTGGACAATTCGCACAAGGTCGGCGAGAGGCAGATGGCCAGTGGCGGACCTGGCGCGCCGGTGCCTATCGATGATGATGCTGAAGTTCTGCGGCGGACGATTTGGCTGGAGACCGACAAGCAGTACCGGGCCGCATCGGAAGCGTTGATCAAGATCAAAACGGGCAAGGAAGTAAAAGTAGAAACGGCGGAAGGGCGCGCGCCGGATTTTTCGCGGGAAGAACCTCACACCTTCATCGGGCCGCAAGTTTCCATCGCGGTGGACCGCAAACCTTGGGAGGAAAAAGTCCGCGTTTATACCAAAGCGTTCCGCGAATCGACGGCGATCATCAATTCCATCGTGACGTTCGCGGCGCAAGCGCAAAACGCCTACCAAGTCACCAGCGAAGGGACGCAACTGCAGTTTGGGCAGATTCGCTACCGGCTGGAGCTATTCATCCAGGGCAAAGCGCCGGACGGTATGGACATCGACCGCTACTTCAATTTCGATTGGGTGGACCCCAAGGACGCGCCGGATGACAAAGCGGTCTATGCGGCGGAAGCGACGATGCGCAAGGAATTGGAAGGGCTGGTCGCGGCACCCATCAACGATCCGACCGTCGGGCCCGCACTGCTGACGGGACGCGCCGCGGCGGTGTTTTTCCACGAAGTCTTCGGCCATCGCGCCGAAGGCCACCGTCAAAAAGATGTGACCGAGGGACAAACGTTTTCGAAAAAAGTAGGCGAGCAGATTCTGCCGGATTTTCTGAGCATCACCGACGACACCACGATGAAAAAGCTCGGGAAGCAGGACCTTCTGGGCTACTTCCAGTTCGACGATGAAGGCGTGCCTGCGCAACGCGTGCTGTTGGTGGATCACGGCGTGCTGAAAAACTTTGAGATGTCACGGTCGCCGCTGGTTGGGTTTCCCCATTCGAACGGCCACGGGAGACGGCAGCTCGGCGCAACGCCGGTTTCGCGGCAGGGCAACCTGATTGTGCAAAGCAGCAAGACGGTCACCAACGCGCAGCTCCGTGCCAAGCTGATTGAATTGATCAAAGCGCAGGGCAAGCCGTTCGGTTTGTTGATCGACGACATCGCCGGCGGCTTTACGTTCACCGGACGCGGGCAGCCGCAGGCGTTCCAGGTGCTGCCGCTGGTGGTCTACAAAGTTTATCCGGACGGGCGGCCCGATGAATTGGTGCGGGGAGTGGATATTGTGGGCACGCCGCTTGCTGCACTGACAAAAATCGTTGCGACGGGCGATACGCCGGAAGTTTTCAACGGCTACTGCGGCGCGGAATCGGGATCCGTTCCCGTGGCCGCTGCCTCGCCCGCGATTTTGACTTCGGAGTTGGAAGTGCAGAAAAAAGAAAGTTCCACGGACCGGCCGCCGATCCTGCCGCCGCCCGCGCATGACGTGATCAAAACGGGAGGCCAGCAGTGAGGCGCGCAGAGAGAGTGGCAGGACTGATTTTGTTTTTGGTTGCGGCAGGAACCGGGGCAGCGAGAGCCGCGGAAGTTCCGCAGGATAACGACCACACGCTGCAGGCCATGCGCGATGAGATGGAACGCGCGAAGACTCGCCTGGAATTGAAAATTCCGAACATCGACCAGCCAGTGCGTCCGTATTACGTCGAATACCGATTGCTCGATCTGGACGTGCGCGAAGTCGTCGCGGAATTCGGGACTTTGCTCTCCAGCACGCATGTGCGGAACCGCTTTATGGACGTGGAGGCGCGCGTGGGCAGCTACAAGCTGGACAGCTCAAACTTTGTAGGCGAAGACGCGTTCCGCGGTTTCATCGGGCCAACCGGTTCGGTTGGAATCGACCGCGATTACGATTCGCTGCGGCAGGACTTGTGGATCGCGTCCGATCAGGCCTTCAAAGAGGCGGTAGAAACTTACTCGAGGAAGCAAGCGTATCTCAGCAGCCTGGCGCGGCAATCGGACATCAACGATTTCGCGAAAGCCGAGCCGGTGCAACTAATCGAACCGCTGCAGACGCCGGATTGGACCAACCGCAATTGGGACCAGGAAGCACGCGATACTTCGGCCACGCTTCGGGCGTTTTCCGAAATTCACGAAGCACGCGTGACCTATTACATCGTCTACGCGACGGAATATCTGCTGACCAGCGAAGGAACGGAAATCCGCCAGAATCGTCATTTTGCGGCCATCGAATCCGGCATGAGCACCTTTGCCGATGACGGCGTGCCCCTGAACCATTTTTATGCCACCTACGCGACGCGGCCGGCCGACTTGCCCGGCGTGGATGCGGTGCGCAAAGGATTGAACGTTGCCGGCACGGAACTGATGACCATGCGAGCCGCGCCTCCCGCGCAGGACTATACCGGCCCTGTTCTTTTTGAAGCGCGTGCGGCGGCTCCATTGCTGGCGCAGGTGCTTGGACCCGCGGTGAACGGCGCGCGGCCTCCGATCTCGTTTAGTCCCGTGATGGAGCAGATGCTCGGCAACCTGGGTGGCAAGAGCGATTGGGTCGGGCGGGTTGGCGCTCGAGTTTTGCCGTCCAGTGTGACCGTTGTGGATGATCCCGGCGCAAAGGAGTTCAATGGCGCGCCGCTCATCGGTGGCTTTGCCGTGGACAACGAAGGCGTGCGCGCGGAGAAAGTGACGCTGGTGGAGAGCGGCAACCTGAAGAACGAATTGATGTCCCGCCGGCCGGGGCCGGATTCCATGCAGTCCAACGGTCACGGGCGCGCCGCGTTCTTGAACGATGCCAAGCCGACCATGAGCAATCTGTTCTTCTCCTCGGCCGAAACTCTTACCGCGGCGGAGCTGAAGAAAAAGTTTCTCGACACCTGCCACGCGGAAAAACTGGCTTTTTGCCTGGTGGTGCGAGAAATGGACAATCCCGCGCTGAGCCTGCTGCACCAGGATGATTTCTCCGAACTTCTGGCCAGCTACGGCGGAGGCGCTGGTACGGGCGACCGCCTGCCATTAGTCGTGTTCCGCATCTATCCGGAAACAGGCCGGGAGGAAATGATTCGCGGCTCGCGCATCGTCGGATTGAACTCGCGCGCGCTGCGGAACCTCGCCGGAATCGGCAACGATAGTTTCGTTTTCAACTACATGCAGAGCCAGATCAATGGATTTTCCGGTACGGCGCTGGGTGCGTTTGGCTCGGCGCAGAGCGGCTTACCGGCCTCGGTCGTGGCGCCGTCCCTGCTGTTCGAAGAGTTGGAAGTGCGCGGGGCGCGCGGTGAAGCCAAGCGGCTGCCGCTCTTGCCGCCGCCTCCAATGAGCCCAGCAAAATAAGTTTTTCCTGGACCGCTGCTGCCATGAATGAAATCACGCGACGCGGACTGATCTTTGGTGCGGCCACGGTTGCCGCCTGCGGCGTGCTGGCGGGCGTGGAACGGGTTTGCCTTTCGGCTTTCGCGGATGACACCGAGCCGGAAAACGATCCGGGCCCCGTCAAGATCGTGAAATTTGCGGACGACGGCGCAAGACTGGGGATTTTTACGTTAGCGAAAGTGCGCAAGAACAAGTCTGAATGGAAGGGGCAGCTTACGCCTCTGCAGTACGATGTGACGCGGCGCGCGGCGACGGAATTCGCATTTTCCGGAGCGCTCTACGATCAGCACGCACCAGGGCTGTACCGCTGTGTCGATTGCGGCAGTGCGCTGTTTGATTCGAATGCCAAATTCGACTCTGGCACCGGCTGGCCGAGCTTTTGGGAAGCCATCGCTGCGGAAAATGTCCGCGAGAAAAAAGATTTCAGCATGGGCGTCTTGCGAACCGAAGTGAATTGCACTCTCTGCGACGCACATCTGGGGCATGTCTTTACCGACGGCCCCGAGCCCACCGGCCTGCGCTACTGCATGAATTCCGCCGCGCTGCGATTCATTTCCAGGCAAACAAGTTTCTCAGAAAAATCCTGACGGCTCCTTTTACAGAGAACTGCTGACCGTCCCCAGCACTTGTCCCATCTGAGATTCCCTATTGTTTTACTTCGGCTAGAAGATCTTCGTAGTCGTTGATGGAAACGCGGTCGAATTTTCCGGGCAAAGTGATTTCAAGCGGCTCGCTCGGGTGTGTAGCAGCGAGGGTCCCGAGGCGGATCGTCTTGTCGCCCAAGTGGGCGTAAAACGGTATGGCATCCTTCCAGCTGTCCGCAACGCCAGAGCGATTGAGTTCAGCCTTCATGTGCGTTTTGCCGTCGGGTGTAGCCTCGAGCGTGGCATGGAAGCTGTACTGCGGGATTCCCGTGCCGTACACATACTGGTTGAAGAACCAGTCCATCTTGTGATTGCCGTCGAGATCCATGCTGCGGACCATGTGCTTTTCCACCAGGGCTTTGAAATCTTCGGTGGACGCGGCCTTGTTCTCAAACGTCTTGCAATAGTCATGCAGCAGATCCTTGAAAAGGTGATCGGGATCGGGATTGCGAGGATCCATCAGCTGCATCCGAAGCATCTGCAAGACGTACGCGCCCTTGGAATAGATCAAATCCTGATACGACCCGCGCCCGGTCACGGAGGAACCGATGCGTTGCCCCATCCAGATGGGCCCCAGCGAGTCAATGGTGTGCCCGTAGATATCTTTGTTGCGCAGCAGTTCTTTCTCCCTGCGCCAGCGGCTCAGGGCTTCCTTCATGTTTTGGCGAAACTGCACATAAAGAATGCCGGAGAAGTCGGCAAAACCCTCCGAAAGCCACTGATCGTGATAACTCTTCCAGCCCACCAGGTTGCCCCACCACTGGTGCGAGCTCTCGTGTGCCCGGAAGAAATCGGTCAGTTGCTCTTGATCGCGGACACCAATCTCATGTCGTTGCGTAGCATCCAGGAAAGTGAGCCAAGAAAGATAGAGTAAGCCTGGCCATCCCTGGCCGTAGTCCCCGATGATATTGGTTACCGCAAGTTGTTTGTAGGGAAAAGGTCCAAAAAAAGTTTGAAATACCCTGATCGTGTTTGCCGTTTCTGTACCAATAGGCTTTACCATGGCCGACGGAGTGAGATGCCCGATGGCAACGCCCGTCGAATGGGAACCCCCACCCGGTCCCACCGCGAGATCGCCCAGCGGATTGTCGGCCTGCTGTTGGATGGACCTGAGAAGGTCATCGGGTTGCTTGTTGGCATAAACGACCACATCCACATCCCCGGCCTTCTCGGAATAGATTTTGTAATCGCCGTACGCAAAACCGGCATTGGGCAGCGGGATGTCACTCTTCCACGAGGTCGTCCTGACATTACCGGCAATCGTGTCGCTGACCTTATGACCGGTAGCCACCAGGTCATATTTCTTGGGGCTGTCAAAAATTAATTCGAAATCGCTACGGAAGGCGGCTTCATCCCCGCGAGTCTTGTATTCAAAGAGGGTGGGATACCATCCAAAACTCTCACAAAAGTAATTCCCGTCGCCAACCTTGCGGATGACTCGTTTGCCCTTGTACTGAAATTCGAAATTTTCAAGACGGTTTTCTTCCGTTGGCTCGGCAAGGACAACGTCAACGTAGTCTCCATAGGATTGGTAACGGTCTTTGGTCTCCCGCGCTTGAAAAAAGTCGAGCGTCCGGCCCTTGGAATCTTTAATCGTCGAGATGCGTAAGTTCGAATCGAGGGTGAAGAGCAGGACACGCTCGCCCGAATACCTGGGTTGAAGATTCAATTGCGTCGTGGCTGACAAATCGGCGTTCTCCGCGGCGGTCGCATGGATCTTGTAGCTTGGAATCAGGTAATCCGCGCGGGTGGAGGGGTCATCGAAAGCGTGTCTCGGGTCGCGCCCCCCGGCAGGAAAGCTGGTCCAAATATCCTGGATCTTGACCGGCCCGACGTCACGCCATCGCCCAACGCGTATTTCCTCCGGCTGGAGCGCATCGGAAACGGCTTCCACCCACCCCGCGTCCCGCGTCTTGAGATCGGCTAGGAAATAGGCGGTGCGCTCGGGTTCGCCAGACAAGATGCCTTTGAACAAGCGGGGCAGGTAGCCCGCGCCGAGTGACTCTCGTTCCTTCTGCCGATTGGCAAAAAGTTCATCTGCGGCAGGACCAGAGGCTTCCCACTTCACTCGCTTGGCGACTTCGTCCAGCAGCCCGTCGGTAAAATTGAAAGTAGCTTCGGTGAACGCCAGATCGAGCTTATTTTGTTTTGTAAACAGGTAGATTTGCTGTGCTTCGTTGGAATTGGGCGGATCCAATTGCAAGCGGCCATTGCCATGAAATACGGCGCCAAAGACGACGCCATTGACCGGTTGAGTGAATTGAATGGTGCCATCCGTGAAGATGATGTGCACGCGATCACGGACGATCTCGACGTTATCGGTGCGCGCGGACTTTGCGGGATCCATCGCTGGACTGGATAATGCGTTCCACACGCTGGCTGCCGGCATCGACGCAGGAGCTTGCGCCGTCGTGCAAGTCCCAAGAAGTGAACCGAGAACGCCTGAAAGGAAGGCACGTCGAATCATTGAGAGGTCTCCTCGCACCCGCCGAGAAAGTACATCGTCTTGGCTTGGCAGGCAAGTGCCGAGCGATGAACCGGAAGGGGGAACGCTGGGAGGCGGGTCTTCCGGCGACAGGGTGTAACTGGAGGTTGGGGAGCGCCGCCCGTGCGGGAGAATGAGGCGAGTTGAGGTAGTCTAGGCGGGCGATGCTGGCGACTTATCCAATCGAAGAAGGGCGCGAAAAAAAGCGCGCGGCGCTGCTGAGCGTGGGCTCCGCTCTTCTGCTGGTTTCGCTGAAGACGTTCCTGGTTGTCCGGACGGGAAGCTTGGGCGTCCTCTCGGAAGCCTTGCACTCGGGCCTCGACCTGCTCGCGGCGATCATCACGTTTCTCTCCGTGCGCGTCTCCGACCGGCCGGCGGATGAGAAGCATCCCTACGGTCACGGCAAATTTGAAAATTTCTCCGCGTTCGTTGAGACCGGACTGCTGGCGCTGACGGCGCTCTACATCGTCTATGAGGCGTTCCACCGCCTATTCTTCCACAGCGTGCACATCCAGCCCAGTCTTACGGCGATCCTGGTGTTGCTGGTCGCTTTGTCAATTGATCTAACGCGAGCGCGAGCGCTCGGAATTGTCTCTCGAAAATATTCCAGCGACGCCTTGGAAGCCGACGCGTTACATTTTTCGACCGACGTATGGAGCACTATCGTCGTGATCGTCGGTATCGGGCTGGTGTGGGCTGGAGAAACGTGGAACTTGCCTTGGCTGAATTACGCCGATTCCCTGGCCGGCTTGACGGTTGCGGCCGTCATTCTATGGGTTGGCGCGCAGCTCGGCAGGCGCACCCTGGATGCGTTGCTGGATGCGGCCCCGCAAGGTTTGCAACAGGAAATCGCCAAAGCCGTCGCGCACATGGATGGCGTGCTGGATGTCGATCGCGTGCGCGTGCGTCGCGCCGGTAATCGCCACTTTGTCGATGCCACGGTGAGCGTGGCGCGCACGGCGAGCCTCGAACAGGTCCATGCCCTGAGCGACGCCATCGAGAAGCGCATCGGCGAGATCGTTCCTTCGGATGTGATGGTGCATGCGGAGCCGCGCGCGCCTCAGGGCGAACACTTGTTCGAAGCGATTCGCGCGGTAGCCCAAAAGTTGGGCCTCGCAGTGCATGACTTGACGGCCGTGCAGCAGGACGGGCAGCTGTTCATCGAGCTGCATTTGGAAGTGGATGAGAATCTAAGCTTGGGCGAAGCGCACCGTCAAGCCACGGACTTGGAGGAGAAAATTCGCGAATTGCGCGACGGGCCGGTGGAGGTAAACATTCACATCGAGCCGCTGGGCCGGCACATCGCCACGCCTGACTCCGGGGCCGGAGAGATGAAGCAGCTTTCCCGGGCGATCGAGGAATTCCTCAATCGCTTGCCATCGGAATTCGACGAACTGGTGAACTGCCACGACGTGCGGGCGCGGCAGGTGGAACACCACATTCTTGTGTCGTGCCATTGCACGATGAAAGGTAATCTGCCGATTACCCAGATCCACGATGTGACCGCGGTCCTGGAAGACCGCGTGAAAGAAAAGTTTCCGCAGATCTATCGCGTAACGATTCACCCCGAACCGTTCGAATAAGAATAGTGGCGCAGGATTTATCTTGTGCGCTTTTGCGGTGGAAGAGGCAGAACAGGCTGAAGCCCGTTCCAGTAAACCTCGGAACGGCGAGCGAACGTCTGCGCGCCCAGCGCGATCAATGCCGGAAAACAGACCAGAACATACCGCGGCTCGGGCGTTTCCAGCGTGGTGAGGAAGGCCGTGCGGAGCACGATGAATAGCGCCAGGAAAGCAATCGTTGCTCGGGACGCTGCATTCGAACTCCACAGCCGCGCCGAGCCCCAAATCCCCAGTCCTACATAAAACATATTCAACACAAAGAACAGGCTGGTGACTTCCTGATCGACGGGATCATCCTCGCGCATCTGCGCGAGAGGGAAGACGTGCCCCGAAATTGGCAGCAGCTCAATGCGCGGTGTGAACCACATGGTGACGGCGCGCGCCGCCGGCAACCATAGATAAGTCCGCATAGGATGCCGCGCGTTCCGCTCTTGAGCAAGTTGCAAGAACTGCGCATCTTCTTCCGGCGTCAGCATCAAATCATTGTTGTATTGCCCCAGAATCGCGGCCACACGCTGTTTTTCTTCCGGCGTATCAAACGCGCGCGCGGGCATGTCATCCACAAATATGGCTTCTTCGTTCAGTCGCCACGGCGCCAGGTAGCACTCGCGGACGCGATAAAGCCAGGTCTTTTCCCACGCCATGAAGCCGTAGGGAACCAGTTCACCTGGTAAATTTGAGTTTTTCGGAGCGATGAATTGCGGCTCGTCCAGCGTCACCATGTTTCGAATCGCCCAGGGAGAAAGAATCATCAGGCAGCCGAGCGCCATCGCAAAACAAACCCAGAGCCAGCGCCGGAAATGTTTGCTCAAGAGAAATACCCCGCCAAAAGTGATGGCGGCAGCGAGGAGCAACATCGGCGTTTCCGGGCGAAACAGCGTGCCCACACCGACGAGCAAACCTGCTCCTAAGGAGGAGTATTCCACGCTCCTCCCGAGGGGAAGGTGCGTACTCTTCAAGAGGAATTCAGGTTTCGGCACTCTTCTTATCGCAATCACCAGAGCGCAACAGGCGAGCGCCGTCCAGAATGTTGCGAATACTTCGGTCAGCGGGACCGCGGTGTAGTTCGCGGTGAAGGGACACAGGGCAGCGAGCCACAGCGCAACGGAATACACGCGCTTGTTCGGCGCAGCGTCTTCCGCGGGATACGCCAAAAGCGTAGCCAGCCGAGCCATCACCAAACAGGAGAGAAGATCCACGCCGATTTGCGCCAGCATCACCCAGAGGCGGGCGCTCTCCTCTGTGCGTCCCGTGAGCGCGTAGATGATGGCGAGAAACGCCGGATAACCTGGCATCCGCAGATCCACTGGCGTGATCTGGCCGCCTACGGTCATCGCGTAGACGTGGTGCTTCAACCAGTTCGTGGCGATCTGCTCGTACAAGACCGTGTCCCCGGAGTTGGCCGGAAACTTCAGCACGAAATAGAGCCGCAGGCAGAGGCCTGCGGTTAAGGCGGCAAGGCGGTTCGAGAATATTCGCTTCATCGATGCCACGCATCTTACAATAGAGCAGACGGAATCGCGCAGACGGACTCAGCCCCAGCCTGATGTTGTTTTGCCTGCCGTGCCGCCAGGTTGAAAGGTGAAATGAAGGAACGCAAACCCATTTTCTATGACGCGGAGCGTGTGCGCTGGCGGCGCACGCGCCGCGTGATGGAAATCAGCGGCGTGCTGCTGACCCTTTTGCTGGCCTATTTTTTCGTTACCATCGCCATCAGCGTCGAACTGCCTGCGGGGCTTCTGCCGGACACTAAACCAGGATATCGCGCCGTCAAATCGAAAAAGAAACCGCTTACTCGCGAAGGGCGCCGCCGCCGCGTGGCGAACATCGGAAAGCTCCCGGCAAGCTATGATCCTGTGCGAGCTGCGTTTTTCGTGAGCTGGGATCCCAACAGCCTTGCTTCCCTCAAGAAGCATTACAAGGATATCGACCTGCTGATTCCCGAGCAGCTCCATGCCGTCTCTGCCGATGGCGCGCTGACCATTGTGGATTACGAGCGCGGCCAATATACGGCCAAAGCCGCGCCTGCCGAAGCCATCTCGATTCTGAAAGACGACAAGCTGCACCAGTGGATGAAATCTCTCAATCCTCCCATCGAGTTGCCCATGATGGGCCTCGTCAACAACTACGACGGCGTCGAGTGGCGCATCAAGGAAATGGCACAGATGCTTGCGAATCCTGCTGCGCGAAAGAATCTCGCGCGGGATATCGTCGAGTACGCTGTCGACTCGCACGAGGCCGGAATCGTCGTTGACTTTGAAGAAGTCCCCGACGCCAGCCAGGCACATTTTCGCGCCTTCATTGCCACGCTAGCCCCGGCTATGCACTCGGCAGGTTTGAAGCTGATGATCGCTCTGCCCGCGCGCGACGACGCCTACGACTACGAGTTCTTCGGCAAACAGTGCGACGCCATCGTGCTGATGAACTACGATCAGCACTGGCTGACTTCTCCGCCTGGCCCCATCGCCGCCCAGGATTGGTTTGTCGAAAATCTGCGCCAGGTATTCGCCGTCGTTCCTCCGCAAAAGATCATCGTGGGAATCGCGAACTACGCTTACGATTGGCCCCTAAATTCCACGAATGGAAAAGAAGCCGCAGCGGAGTTCAGCATCCAGGAGGCTTTGCTGCATGTCGAGGAATCAGATACCGACGTTGAATTCGACAGTAAATCGCTGAACCCGCACTATTCGTACTATGACGAGCACAATCACCTGCACCAGGTGTGGATGCTGGACGCCGTCACCGCTTACAATCAGCTTCGGGCCAGCGAGCGATTGGGAGTGCAAGGCACGGCACTCTGGCGGCTCGGTTCTTCAGACACCTCTTTGTGGCCGATTTGGGATGCGACCCACTCCGACGAGGCTGCCCGGCAAAAACTTACTGATCTCCCGCCGGGTCCGGATTTGATCCTCGAAGGTGACGGAGACATCTGGCACTTTACCGATACACCCAAACACGGCAAGCGCTCCTTCGAGTACGACGCGGACAGCGATCTTTTCACCGATGAGTCCTACGACGCCATCCCACTTTCCTATAACATCGATCGAATCGGCGGGGCCAATAAGAAAATTGCCATCTCCTTCGACGATGGCCCCGACCCACGCTGGACGCCCAAGATCCTCGACATTCTGAAGGAAAAGAAGGCGCCGGGGATTTTCTTCGTTGTCGGCGACGAGGCAAATAAAAGGCCGGATATTCTAAAACGTGAATACGCCGAGGGTCACGAAATCGGAAACCACACTTTTTGGCATCCGAAATTCGACGAGATCTCGCACACACAAATCCGCTGGGAATTAAACCTGACGCAGCGCCTGATTGAAAGCACGCTAGGAGTGAAATCCATTCTCTTTCGGCCTCCCTATGGCATCGATCATCAACCGGAGTATGCCGAGGAGGTGGTCCAACTTCCCCTCGCTCAGGAAATGGGTTATTTGATCGTGGGCCAGCGCATCGATCCGGACGACTGGAGCTTGCGCGACGGTAAGCCCATCCCTGCAAAAGAGATTGTCGATAGCGTGCTCAGGCAGGCCGACAATGGCAATATCATCCTACTGCACGATGGCGGTGGCGATCGCACCCAGACTTTGGCGGCCCTTCCGCAGATTATTGATGCCTTACGCGCGAAGGGATACCAGCTTGTTTCCGTTTCTGACCTGATCGGAAAAACGCGCGCTGAAGTGATGCCGGCCCTCTCCGCTGAAGAGCGCTTCGAAGCGCGCGCCGACGGATTCATTTTCACGCTATTTGAATGGTGTCGCTTCTTCATCGGCGCCATCTTCATCCTCGGCATTGTGATGGTCAGCGGTCGCGCCGTGATTATCGGGTTGCTCGCCCTGATCGAAAAACTCCGCCCCGATCATGCCGTGACGTCCAATCTTCCGCCGAGCGTGACCGTTCTAATCCCCGCGCACAATGAAGAGAGTGTCATCGTGCAGACGGTCACCTCGGTCCTTCTTTCCGATCTGAAGGACTTGCACATTATCGTTGTCAATGATGGTTCCACGGATCGAACCGGTGAGCTGCTGGACGCGAACTTTTCCCACGAAACGCGCGTCCGCATCATTCATCAGATGAATCGTGGAAAAGCGGCGGCGCTGAACGCAGCCCTGTCGCAGGCCAATACGGAAATCGTCGTCACAATTGACGCCGACACTGAAATCGAAGCGGACGCCATCAGCAAACTCATTCGCCATTTTTCCGATCCCACGGTTGGCGCCGTCGCCGGTAACGTGAAAGTTGGCAACCGCTCGCGCTGGCTCACGCGCTGGCAAGCGCTTGAATACATCACCAGCCAGAATATGGAAAAGCGCGCCTTCGACCTGCTGAATTGCATCACCGTGGTGCCCGGCGCGCTCGGTGCCTGGCGTAAGAAAGCCATCGAAGCCGCCGGCGGCATTACGGCGGACACAGTCGCCGAAGACGCCGATCTGACCATTGCGATCCGGCGCCTCGGCTGGCGCGTCAGCTATGACGAAGAGGCCATTGCCTGGACCGAGGCTCCCGAAACGGCGGGCCAACTGATCCGCCAGCGTTTCCGCTGGACCTTTGGCACGCTGCAATCTTTTTGGAAGCATGGCGACACCCTTCTCCGTCCGAAATACGGCACGCTCGGCTGGGTCGCGCTGCCGAATATCTTCGTTTTTCAGCTCGTTCTGCCGCTGATATCGCCGGTCATCGACCTCATGTTCTTTGGCTCGTTGCTTCTATGGGGTCTGGCTCAGTTTCGCGTCACTCGGCTGCCTCAACTCTGGACTACCTCGGATGTGGAAAAATCGGTCTTCTTTTTTCTCGGTTTTTTGCTCATTGACATACTGACGTGCATGGTGGCTTTTGCGTTAGAGCGCAAGGAAGATTGGACGCTGCTGATTCCTGTTCTATTGCAGCGCTTTTACTATCGTCAGCTGATGTACGTCGTGCTGTTCCGTTCCGTGAAGGAAGCGGTCAGCGGTCGTCCCGTGGGCTGGCGTGGCGTCGAGCCGGAAGCACCGCATCAAGCTCCCAGAGCCCGGCCCAAGCCTGCCCCTGCCGAAGGCAACTGAGTCTGCTTACACCCCGGCCCGTGGCGGGTCTGAATCCCAGAACCTATTCATCCGCGCCGCCGACCTGCGCTCCGCCTGATCGGCCTTCCGCGGATTTTCATCTATGCGGGTAGTTGTTGTAGGATATCCATCTGCGAGAGGGAGGTCCCATGGCCATCAATTTCACTTTGAACGGCAAAGCCACTTCCGTTGACGTCAGCCCGGACATGCCATTGCTTTGGGTGCTCCGCGACACGCTGAACATGACCGGCACGAAGTTCGGCTGCGGTATGGCGCTCTGCGGTGCTTGTACCGTGCACATCAACGGCGAAGCCACACGTTCGTGTATCACGGCGGTCTCCAGCGTCGCCGGCAAAAAAGTCACCACCATCGAAGGTCTCTCCGCCGATGGCAGCCATCCCGTTCAGCAAGCCTGGATGGAAGAAGACGTTCCGCAGTGCGGCTACTGCCAGTCCGGACAGATCATGTCCGCGGTGGCGCTGCTTTCGAAGAAGCCCAAGCCTACCGACGCTGACATCGACGATGCCATGAACGGCAACATCTGCCGCTGCGGCACTTACCAGCGCATCCGTAAAGCCATTCACCGCGCCGCGTCCATGCAGGCGGGCAAGGCTTAAATCGCCGCTGAAGCGTTATTCAATCGAAGTTGTCGCAACTTGTCCCGAGGTGTCCCATGGCGATCGCTCCCGTTGTAAACCGTCGTGATTTTCTGAAGACCGGTGCCGCTGGAAGTGTGGCCCTGGTCATCGGCTTTCATCTCTCTCCTCGCGCGTTTGCCGATCAGGCGGCGGAGCAGGAAAAGAAAATCCCCAATCC
>JBGPIX010000084.1:0-17009 GCA_041485085.1 Candidatus Acidiferrum sp. | reverse complement strand
CGGAAGCCAAACGTACACCCTTTATTTTCAATGAGTTGGCGCGCAGGGAGTGGGCAGGGAAGTCGCCAAAACGGGACAGCTGTGGGCAGTAGTTCACGGCAGTCGAGTACTGGGACTAGGCGGGTAAACTAGGCTCGTTTCGCCCTCCCAAGCGGGAACTATCCTAGCTCTTGCTCAGCCGAATCGAGCCATCACCTGTATGGATGGTAAGGGGCTGGCCCCCGCCATTCATCTTGCCGTGAATCTGGGAATTGCTGAAAGTTCCTTCTACCGTGACAGGGATGCCCAGGCTGATGTGGCCATCACCGGTGCTGGCATCAATATTCGTCTGGAAATCGGATGGAAGTACGATATCCACGCTGCCGTCCCCCGTGCGAATCGTCCAGCTCGAAGCCATCTTGGAACCTTGTTGCACGCGCGTGTCTACGCTACCGTCGCCCGTTTTCACATTGAGAGCATCGAAACGGCCGGCAATTCGGATGTGTCCATCGCCCGAATCGGCCTCCACTTTGCCATCGAGGTCGCGGGCCTCAATCGAGCCGTCACCCGTGCGCAGGCGGACATCGCCTTTAAGGTTTTCCACGGTAATGCTGCCGTCGTTGGTGTGCAGATCAATCGTGCCGTTCAGCGAGTTGGCTTTCACTGAACCATCCCCCGTATGCACGTTTACAGTCCCATTGATGGATTCGGCCTGCACAGACCCATCGCCTGTTTCCACTTGCAGGTCGGCTTCCCGAGGCATGCGGACTTCGATGTGAAGATTGCGCGAATTGTGGCCCCAGGAAATGCCCCAATTTCCCGTGACGCGAGCGGTCAACTCGACCTTGTCGCCGTCCTGATGAGACTCGATGCGCAGGTTCTTTCCCAACTCGTACCCGCGGTATTCGACACGAATTTCAACGTGTTTCGAGTCGCTTGTGCTGACTCGCACGCTACCGTCGTTTGTTTCCACGCGCACATTGGCGCGTCCAGACACGTCGTAGGACTTGGTGACGTCCTCGGCGCTGGCCGTGACGGCGGAAGCTGCTAATAGGGCTGCGCAGGCGATTCCCAGCCGGATGGCGGTCGAGCGGTGGGGAAGTGGGTTCATGTTCAGTACCCTCCGTAAGGATAGCGTTCTGTCCATAGATACGATGGCAGGGGAGAAAAGGTTCCCTGCTGAGAAAGTGTCCCCTTGGCTGTGGCGCATCATCGGGTGCCCTTCGCCGCCCGTTTTTTTTGGCCTCCTGACTGGGCCTTCCCAGGCTTGGGCCGCAGTGCAGCCAGGAATTCAGCTGTCGGCAGGGTATTGATAACATCCTTTTTCTCGAGCCACCCCCGGCGCGCCATGGTGACCCCATGCCGGATGAAGGTGAGGTTAGCGGCATTGTGGGAGTCGGTCGAAATGATCACTTTGACCCCGTGCTCCTTGCACATTCGCAGATAAACGTCCTTCAGGTCTAGCCGGTCGGGATACGAGTTGCACTCCATGGCCACGCCGTGTTTGGCGCAGGCTTCAAGGATCTTCTCCATGTCGTAGTCGATGGGATCGCGCCGGAGCAGCAGGCGGCCTGTAGGGTGGGCGATGATCTGGGTATACGGGTTTTCGATGGCGGCGAGCATGCGCTCCGTCATGGCAGCTCGGTCGAGATTGAAATACGAGTGGATCGAGCAGACCACCACTTCGAGCTGCGCCAGGATTTCGTCGGTGTAGTCGAGCGAGCCATCCTTAAGAATGTCGACTTCGGCGCCCGCCAGAACGCGAATTCCCAGGTCCTTGTCATTGGCGGCATGGATCTTCTTGATGTGCGCTGCCATGCGCTTTTCGTCAAGGCCGTTGGCGACCGTCACGGCTTTCGAATGGTCGGTGATAGCGATGTAGTGGCGTCCCAATTCGCGCGCCGCTTCCGCCATCTCTTCAATCGAGTTCTTTCCATCGCTGGCCGTGGTGTGCATCTGCAGGTCACCCTTTATGTCCTTCAGAGTGACCAGATGCGGCAGTTTGTGGTGTTCGGCGGCGGCAATCTCCCCGGTGTTCTCGCGCAATTCCGGCGGGATGAAATCCAGCTTGAGTTTCGAGTAAATCTCCTCTTCGGTGCGCCCGGCGACGCGTTTTTCGCCCTTCAAGGTCGCCAGGGCGTATTCATTGAGGGTGAGTCCCATGTCGTTGGCACGACCACGCAGTGCCACGTTGTGCTCTTTCGAGCCGGTAAAATAGAGCAGGGCAGCGCCGAAATTCTCCTTTTCGAGCAAACGGACGTCGACCTGCAAACCGTTCTCCAGCGTGAAGCTGACTTTGTTTTCTCCGTGCGCTAGCGTTTGGTCGATCCCGGGAAATGCCAGAATATGCTTGGCCAGCGCATCGACGTGTTTTTGCGACGTGTGCCCATCGGCAAGTGTGACTAGTAGATCGAGGTCTCCAACAGTCTCTTTCCCGCGTCGCAACGAACCCGCAGGCGTGATCGACTCAACGGCTTTTCCTGCTTTCTCAATATGCGCCCCGATCGCTACTGCTGCATCTTCGGCGGTATTAATGTGAAAGCGCCCGGTCGATTTCTTGAAGACTTCCACCGCTTTCAGAATATTTTGTTCGCTTTTTTCACCAAAACCGGGGAGATCGCGGAGTTTCCCTTCTTTCGCGATTCGCTCCACGTCAGCCACCGTGCCCGCTTTGAAATTGGACCAGAGGAAGGCGACTTTCTTCGGGCCCAGCGACTGCAGTTGCAGCACATCCAGAAGCGTCGCCGGGTATTTCTTCAACAGCTTTTTGCGCAGCGCGTAGTCACCAGTCTTCACGATTTCCTGCAGATGCTCCACCAAGCGGTCGCCAATTCCCGGAAGCTCTTTGAGCTTTTCCGGTTCCTTCACGAGTTGCTCGATGGATTCGGGCAAGCCGTCGATCAGTTCGGCGGCTTTCTCGTAGCTGCGATATCTGCCGATGATAGCGCCGTCGATTTCCAGCAGTTGCGCGGTTTCGCGGAGTACGCGGGCAATCTGTTTATTGTCCATGGCGGAACGATTATAAACCCAGGCGCGGGCGAAGGTGCAAAGACGCGAGAGTCAGAGGGTCTGCAAAATAAAAAAGGCCGGCAAGAGGCGCGACCCTGCCGGCCAAATGATTGCTAACTGCTTCAGCCACCGGCCTTTGAGACGTTGGCCGCTTGGGGACCTTTCGGCCCCTGAACGATTTCAAATTCGACCGGGTCTCCTTCTTGCAAGGTGCGATAGCCATCACCGACGATGGCGGAATAGTGTACGAAAACATCTGGACCATCCTCGCGCCCGATGAAGCCGTACCCCTTGGAATTGTTAAACCACTTCACAGTTCCTTGCACTTCGCTTTCCCTCCTGACAGGGACTTCGAGATTTCGCTCCGCGCCGCCAGGGGAATAACCCTAACAGCGTTAAAGATACGAATCGCGCGGAGTGTATCAGAATCGATTGCCGAGTCAATAGCACAATCGTCTGCCCCTACTAGAAAAAAACAGACTTATGTCGTTTATAAAATCGATTTAAGGGGGCTACTTTTATTAATCGCTTTAGCGGGCAAGAAACCGGAAGTAAAAGAGAATGCCGGCGATGGACTTGGCGTCTCGAAGCTTGCCCCCGCGCATCATCTCCTCTAGTTCCTTGCGTTTATAGGCGCGGGAAATTATTTTCTCGTCTTCTTCGGGCTCCGCTTCGCCCGCGGTCAGGCCTTCCGCGAGGAGCAGGAACATTCTCTCCTCCAGAAAACCCGGAGTGGGGAAAACGTCCAGGAAGACTCGCAAGCGCTTTGCGCGATAACCGGTTTCCTCGATCAGTTCGCGGGCCGCGGCCACTTTGGGAGTTTCGCCGGGATCCATGCGGCCGGCGACTAACTCCCATAAATACTGTCGTGTAGCGTGCCTGTACTGCTGGATGAGCAGGATTTTTCCGTCGGGAAGAACGGGTAGCACCACAACGGAACCAGGGTGCGTGATGACTTCCCGGATGGCTCGAACACCGCTCGGCTCGATCACCTCGTCGCGGCGAAGCCCGAAGACCGGGCCTTCATAAATTGAGGTGCTGTTAAGAATTGTTGCCGTCTTCGCGCGCGGCGAACCTGAAGATTTTTTCATTTTCCTTGTCCTTGGAATGCGGGAGCTTGCTCCAGCTTTTCTTCCTGCCAGGTTCTGTTTCTGATCGCCCATGATACCGGGAAACAGAAAATTCGCCACCTCGTGCAACCTCATCCAGAGTTCCAGACTTGTTTGCTTGCGGAGACGCGGTGCGCTTATACTCGGCTTCAGTGTGAGCAGTACCGTCGAAGCGGCCGAACTGAAGCTCGCGGCTACGTGCAACCAAGTACATTGGGCCAAAAAGAATGTCGATAAACACCATCATCGTGGATGACGAGAAGCCGGCGCGGGACGAGCTGGCGTTCCTTCTAAAAGGCTTCCCGGAGATCAACGTGATCGGTCAGGGGAAGAACGGCGTGGAAGCCGTTTCGCTGATCAAGGAGCACTCTCCGGACCTCGTGTTCCTGGACGTCAAGATGCCCGGCCTCGATGGCTTCGGGGTGTTGAAAAAGATCGTCGAACGCAAGATGAAAATGCCGCACGTGGTATTTGCCACCGCTTTTGACCAGTACGCGGTGCAGGCGTTCGACGTAAATGCCGTGGACTATGTTCTGAAGCCCTTCGACAAGGCGCGCATCGCCAAGGCCATTGCCCGGGCCCGCAAAATGGTGGAGACGCAAACTTCGACCACGGAGCGACTGGAGCAGCTCGTCAGCCAATTGGGCGCGGCGAAGCAGAGTTCCGCGCCGCCAGTCAAACTGCTGGTGAAGTCCCAGCAGAAATTGCTTCTCGTGGACGGCGAGGATTTGATCTGGGCCTCCGTCGACCGCGGTTCGATCACCGTCATGGCTCGCGACGCCGAAGGCAGTTCGAACTACCGCACGCTTGAAGATTTGGAGGAAGCGCTGCATTCCGATTCTTTCTGGCGCCCGCACCGCTCGTTCCTGGTCAACATTCATTACATCAAGGAAGTCGTGCCGTGGTTCAACTCCACCTTCATGCTGAAAATGAACGACAAGAAGCACACCGAAATTCCCGTAGGCCGCTCCCAAGTCAAACGCATGCGCGAACTGTTTAAGTTGTAGTCGTGATTATTGCCCCCGGCTCTTCAAGAGCCGTGACTGTGTGTGTTAGCATCGTGCGTACCCCGCGTGCTGTCTTTTGTGCGGCCGCGAAGCGGCCGACGACACGATGGATTTTTCGCTTAACGACCACCAAAAATTGATTCGCGATACCGTCCGCCAATTCATGGAGGCGGAGGTGCGCCCGTTCGTCAAGGAGATGGAGAAAGCCGAAAAGTTTCCGGCGGAGGCCATCAAGAAGCTGGGCGAAATGGGCTGCTGCGGGATGCTGATGCCGGAGGAATGGGGCGGGCCGGGGCTGGACACCGTTTCATATGTGCTGATGCTGGAAGAAGTGGCGCGCGTGTTCACCGCGATGTCCACGGCGCTGGGCGTGACGAATTCGGCGGTGCAGGCGCCGCTGATGTTGTTTGGGACGGAGGCGCAGAAGAAAAAATATTTGCGGCCGATGGCCACGGGAGAAACGCTCGGCGCGTTTTGCTTGACGGAAGCGGCGGCGGGGTCGGACGCTGCGGGAATACAAGCGCGGGCCGTTCGCGACGGAAATGCTTACAAGTTAAACGGAACGAAGACCTGGGTGACGAACGGGAGTGCCGCAGGCGTGTTGCTGGTGTTTGCCAAAACCGATCCGGCGGCGGGCGGCAAGGGGATTTCCGCATTTTTGGTCGAGCCGGGATTTGCGGGATTTCGTGTGGGGCGGCATGAGGACAAGATGGGGCAGCGGTCGTCGCCTTCGGTGGAGATTCTGCTGAATGATTGCGTGGTGCCGGTGGAGAACCGGCTCGGCGAAGAGGGACAGGGGTTGAAGATTGCGTTGAGCGCGCTCGATGGCGGGCGGATCGGAATTGCGGCGCAAGCGGTCGGCTTGGCGCAAGGCGCTCTGGAAGAAACGGTCAAGTACGCGAAGCAACGCAAAGCATTCGGCAAAAATATCAGCGAGTTTCAGGCCATCCAGTGGATGATTGCGGACATGCAGACGGAGATTGAGGCGGCGCGGGGGCTGTTGTACTACGCGGCGTGGTTGAAGGATGCGCATCCGACGAAGGTGGGTGCAAGTGCTTCCAAGGCCAAGCTGTACGCCAGCGAGATGGTGAATCGCGTGGTGTATAAGGCAGTGCAGGTGCATGGCAGCTCCGGGTATTCGCGCGAGACGGATGTGGAGCGGATGTACCGGGATGCTCGCGTGATTACGATTTATGAGGGCACCAGCGAAGTCCAGCGGATGATCATTGCGCGGGATTTGCTCAAGTAGAACAGGCATTCCTGCCTGTTCGGGGTTTGGTCGAGCGAAGCAAGAGAAAGAATTTAACACAGAGGGCACAGAGGTAGGACGCACAGAGTTCACAGAGAAGAGGGGCGGAGATTGACAACAGGGGCTGAAGGGAAGAAGAGTCGGGTTTTGAGCGGGATGCGGCCTACGGGGCGGCTGCACATTGGTCATTATTTTGGGGCGCTGCAGAATTGGGTGCGGCTGCAGAATGATCCGGCTTATGAATGCTTTTACTTTATTGCGGATTGGCATGCGCTGACCAGCGACTACGCAGATACATCAGGCGTCGCCGAGAACACGCTGCAGATCATGATCGATTATTTGGCAGCGGGGCTCGATCCGGCGAAGAGCGTGATTTTTCAGCAGTCGGTGATTCCGGAGCATGCGGAGTTGCATTTGTTGCTGTCTATGGTGACGCCGCTGGGATGGCTGGAGCGGGTGCCGACGTATAAAGAGGCGCTGGAGAATGTTAAGGATAAGGACCTGCACAATTACGGCTTCCTGGGGTACCCCGTCCTGCAGACGGCGGACATTGTGATTTACAGCAATCCAGGGGCGCTGCTATTGGTGCCGGTGGGAGAAGATCAAGTATCACATGTCGAGTTGAGTCGAGAGATTGTCAGGCGGTTTGATTTCTTCTACGCCGGAAGACTGCGCGCCGACTTGAGTGAAAAGGAGCAGAGCGCTGCTTATAACCTCTTTTTCCGCAATGTGCCTGCTGGGCATTTTGAAGCGAGCTCGGGTGGAGATTCGACAATCATTTTGTCGAATGCGCGAAGCGAGCTCGGTCTCGAGAAATATATGCAAATGATCCGTAGCAATCCGAAGTACTTCACATCCCCCGACCTCCTCACGGAGCCCGGGGTTTTGCTGACCAAGACGCCGAGAATACCGGGTACCGACGGGCGGAAGATGTCGAAGAGTTATTTTAATGCGATCACGTTGAGTGAGAGCGACGCGAACATACGGACGAAGACCAAGACGATGGTGACGGACCCGGCGCGGAAGAGGCGAACGGATCCGGGAAATCCGGACGTGTGTCCGGTGTATGACTGGCATAAACTGTTCTCAGCGGAAGAGCCAGGCCGCCTGGAGTGGGTGCGCCAAGGCTGCACTACCGCAGGGATCGGCTGCATCGAGTGCAAAGCCGCCATGGCCGAGAATTTGATTAAGTGGATTGCCCCAGTCCGCGAACGCCGCGTGAAGTGGGAGAACGACCCGAAAGGCGTCCTGGAGATTTTAGACGAAGGATCGCGTAAGGCGCGCTCGGTGGCCCAAGAGACGATGGAGCGAGTCCGCGAAGCAGTATTCGGTTGGGAGAAGAAGAGAAAAGAAATTGGCGCATCTGCGGCTGGCGCATGAAAATCAAAGCTAAGAATTAACACAGAGTTCACGGAGTTCGGAGCACAGAGGTCACGGAGAAACGAAGGAAAGAATGGCGACGCCGTACAAAATAAATATACCGATGTATGAGGGGCCGCTCGACCTGCTCTTGGATCTGATCAAGAAGCAGGAAATGAATATTCACGACATACAAATCTCCAAAATTACGGCGCAATACCTCGATTACCTTCACAAACTGGAAGAGCTGGATGTGGATGTTTCTTCGGAATTCATTTATATGGCGGCGACCTTGATTTACATCAAGTCGAAGATGCTGCTGCCGCCTGATCCTTTGGGGGAGACGGAAGACGCATCGGGCGATCCGCGGGCGGAGCTGGTGCAACGCTTGGTGGAACACGAGAAATTCAAAAACGCGGCGCAGCTTTTGTACCAGAAGCAGCAGATTGAAGAGAACGTGTGGTCGAAGCCAGACAAGTCGCTTTACAACGACGAGGGGACCGAAGGCGAGCTGGTGGTTTCGCTCGTCGATTTGGTGAAAGTTTTCCAGCAAGTTTTGGAGCGGAAGAAGGAAGTTTCGCGGATCGAATTGCGGCACGAAGAATTTACCGTGGCGCAGATGATTGCGGCGTTGCGGGCGCAAATTCTGGCGAGCGCGGAGAGTTCGGTGAATTTGATTCAGTTTTTTGAGGCGTGTCCTTCGCGGCACGCGATGATCGTGGCGTTCCTGGCGGTGCTGGAAATGGTGAAGCTGCAAGCGGTGGCGCTGGTGCAGGAGACGCAGTTTGGGGAGATTGCGGTGCGGAAGCATAAGATGTTTGATTTGGTGTTTGATGAGAGCGGCGGGATCAAGTTGATTGATGAGGAATACAAATGAGGGGAAGTTGAAACAGAGAGCGGAAAGCACAGAGTCCCCGGAGAAGAGAGAGTTGGAATGACGAACGAAGAGAGAAAAGCGGCGTTGGAAGCGATTATTTATGCGGCGGATGAGCCGGCGACCATCGAGCAACTGGCGAAGGCGCTGGGAGAAGAGAAGCTCGTGGTGCAGGCTTCGCTGGATGAGTTGGTGGCAAGTTATGCGAGCGAAGAACGCGGGATCGAGGTTCGCGCAGTGGCGGGCGGGTACAAGTTGTACACGAAGCCGCAGCAGCATGACGTGGTGAGGCGGTTTATCAAGAGTTTGCGGCCGCCGTTGCGGCTTTCGATGCCGGCGCTGGAGACGCTGGCGGTGATTGCGTACAAGCAGCCCGTGACTTCGCCGGAAATTTCGGAGATTCGCGGGGTGAATACTTCGGGAGTGATCAGCACGCTGCTGGACAAGCACCTGATTACGACGGCGGGGCGGAAGGAAGTGATGGGGCGGCCGATTTTGTACAAGACTTCGAAGGAGTTTTTGATGCGCTTTGGGTTGAGCGATTTGGAAGAGTTGCCGAGCTTGAAGGAGTTTGAGGCGCTGGCGCGGGAAGCGTTGGGGAGCGATGAGGGATTTGCTCCGGTGGAGAATGGTTTGACGGATGAGGCGAGCATCCATGCGCCGGCAGCGGAGAATCACGAAGCAAGCGCCGCACCCACGGATCTAGCGGCGATGGAAGCTCGGGAGGAATTGTTGGAAGAGACCGCGGCGAATAATGAGGGGATGCCGGGCGGAGATGGCGACGAATTGCCGAAAGCGGCAGCGGCGGGGGAATAGGAAAAGGATTTAACGCAGAGGACACAGAGAGCACAGAGTTCACAGAGTTCACAGAGAAGAACGGCCCGTCTCGGAAGGCGAGCCCTACGCGGAAAAGACAAGAAAACAAAAATGGAAGAAAGACTGCAGAAGATAATTGCGCGGGCGGGGATTGCTTCGCGGCGGCATGCGGAGCTGCTGATTACCAGCGGACAGGTGCGCGTGAATGGGCACGTGGTGCGGGAGCTGGGGTCGAAGGCGGACCCAGCGAAGGATCGGATTGAGGCGGCGGGGCGCGTTGTCGAGGCGAAGGAAGGGCGGCGGGTTTACATTGTGTTGAACAAGCCGCCGGAAGTGGTGTCGGCGATGGCGGACCCGGAAGGGCGCAAGACGCTGCGAAATTGTTTGCGGGGATTGCCGGAGCGGGTGTTTCCGGTGGGGAACCTGGAGTATGCGGCGTCGGGGCTGGTGTTTTTGACGAATGACGGCGACCTGGCGGCGGAGTTGCTGAAGAACTGGGCCAAGCTGGAACAGGTCTATCAGGTGAAGATAAAAGGAATGCTGACGCTGCCGGACCTGGAGCGGCTGGGAAAAGAGATTGGCGTTCGAATGCAGACGGTGCGGCAGCCGGATGCTACGCGCGGGCGGGCGGCGAATTATTGGTATGAAGTGCGGATGCGGGATTCTAAAAAGGAAGAACTGCGGCGTCTGTTGTTCAAGGAAATGCATCCGCTGGAGAAATTGAAGAGGATTGGATTGGGGCCGCTGACGATTGAGGGGATTCCGAGGGGACGGTACCGGATGATCGAGCAGAAGGAAGCGGAGAAGTTGAAGAAGTTTGAGATGGGCGCAGAAGGAAAGCAGGAAAGAAAAGGAAGTTTTACACAGAGGCCGCAGAGAAGAGAGAGAAAAGAACCGGTCTGAAGACCGGCCACTACCAGAGGAGTCCCGCGTGAAGTATTATTTGATCGGAGAAGTGGAGACAACGGACGAGAGCTGGGTCCCGGACTACGTTAAGAATGTGACTGGGATGGTGGAGCGTTGGGGTGGCCGGTACCTGGCGCGCACCCCGAAAGCCGAGAAGATCGAAGGCGAAAGAAAACTCTCGGGAATTATTGTGGTCGTCGAATGGCCTTCCAAGGAGTCCGCGACGGCGTTTTATGAGAGCGAAGAGTACAGGCCCTACCGCCAAAAACGACTTGCCGGCGCCAAAAATGAGTTTCTGCTGGTCGCGGGCGAGGACGTCGCCCAAACGGCGCACATTCCCGATTAGCGTTGGTTCCTACCATGGCTTCCGAAAGACTGCAAAAAATTATGGCGGCTTGTGGAGTTGCGTCGCGGCGCAAGGCGGAGGAGATTATTGCGGCTGGGCGGGTGACGTTGAACGGGAAAGTGGTGACGGAGCTGGGCACGAAGGCCGATCCGGAAGGGGATTTGATTTGCGTGGATGGGGTGCCGCTGAAAAAGAAGGAACGGCTGCTCTATTTTCTTCTGCACAAGCCGAAAGGTTATGTGACCACCGTAAGCGACCCCGAAGGGCGGCCCACGGTGATGGAGCTGATGAAGAATTGTCCGGAGCGGGTGTATCCGGTGGGGCGGCTGGACTACGCGAGCGAAGGATTGCTGCTGATGACGAATGATGGGGCACTGGCGCAAAAGTTGATGAAGGCGGGTTCGCATGCGCCGAAGACGTATCTGGTGAAGATCAGCGGAAAGCCGGACGAGCGGGCGCTCGCGCGATTACGAGCGGGGGTTGCGATTGATCTGGAGGATGGGACGCGAGTGAAGACTTCTCCCGCGAAGATAAGGTTGATGGAGGATGGGGCGAACCCCTGGTATGAGGTGGTTTTGATCGAGGGGCGGAACCGGCAGATTCGGCGGATGTTTCAGGGCGTGGGATTTCTGGTGGAGAAGATCAAGCGGGTGCAATTGGGGCCGTTGGTGCTGGATGTGGCGCCGGGAAAATTTCGTCCATTGACGGTGCGAGAAGTGGCGAAACTGAAGAGTCTTTGAGAGTTAGAGAATGGCCACCGCGCCGAGCGACGGATTGGCGGCGGGACAATTGGCGAAGTAGACTGGGAGAGATGACTCGCACGATTGAAGAGCTGATTCCGGATTACCTGCGCGGGCTGCCAGTATACGTGCCGGGAAAACCCATTGAAGAAGTGGAGCGCGAGCTGAAGATTCATGCGGTGAAGCTCGCTTCGAACGAGAATCCGCTGGGGCCATCGCCGATGGCGATTGCGGCGGCGCACGCGGTGCTTGGGGATTCGAACCGGTATCCGGATGGCGGGACGCATCTGCTGCGGGAAAAAATTGCGGAGCGGCGGGGAGTTTTACCGGAAGAGATTTTTATCGGACTGGGATCGAGCGAGATTATTGATTTAGCGGCGCGGGTTCTTTTGCGCGCGGGTTTGCAAGGACTGACCTCGGAAGGGACATACGCGCCGTTTTCGGTGGCGATTCGCGCGAGCGGAGCGGAGTTGGTTCGCGTGCCGCAGCGGGACTTTGCGTTTGATTTGAGGGCCATGGCCAAGGCCATCACGCCGAAGACGGGCGTGATCTATCTGGCAAATCCCAACAATCCGACGGGGAGCGCGTTTGGTCGAGAAGAATTCGATACGTTTCTCGCGGCGGTTCCGGATGGCGTGCTGGTGGTGCTGGACGAGGCATACATCCATTACGCGGAGAGCATGGGCCTGCGGGATTCCGTGGAAGCGTACCGCAAGCGGAAAAATCTGCTGATTCTACGGACGTTTTCGAAAGTGTACGGGCTGGCGGGATTGCGGATCGGGTATGCGATTGGCAGGCCAGAACTGTTGGCAGCGATGAATAAGTTGCGTACGCCGTTCAATACGTCGGGAGTGGCGCAGGCTGGAGCACTTGCGGCTCTGGATGACAAAGAACATGTGACCCGGTGCATCGAGACGAACGCAACGGAGCGGAAACGGTTGAGCGAGGGATTGGCAAAACTGGGATTCCGGCCGGTGCCAAGCGAAGCGAACTTTGTGTTCATAGTGGTGGGCCCGGATGCGAAGGCGCTGAGCGATGACCTGCTGCACCTCGGCGTGATCGTGCGGCCTCTGGGATGGATGGGATTCCCGGAAGCGATACGGATTTCCGTGGGAACGGCGGACGAGAATGATAAGTGTTTGTCGGCCATGGCGCGGGTGATTTTGAAGCGCGCCGGCGAAGGCCAACTCGCGGCGCGATGAGAGTAACCGTCCCCGACGGCGCGAACTTTTCCAGGCACCCCAGCGCCGATGTGATTCTCGAACTCCTAAAAAAATACAAGACCATTGCGGTGGTCGGATTGTCTTCGAATCCGATGCGGCCAAGCTTTGGAGTGACGGAGTACATGCAGGGCGCGGGATACCGGATCATTCCGGTGAACCCGAACGAGACGGAAGTGCTTGGGGAGAAGTGTTACGCGCGACTGGAAGATGTGCAGGAGAAGGTCGATATCGTGAATGTTTTCCGGCGCGCAGAGGATGTGCCGCCAGTGGTGGAGAGCGCGATTCGAATCGGGGCGAGAGTCGTTTGGATGCAGCAGGGGATTGAGAACGAAGAAGCGGCCGAGAAAGCGCGAGCGGCGGGGCTGGTGGTGATTGAGGATGCGTGCATTTTGGTGGAGCATCGGAGGAGAGCGAGAGAACTGAAGTAATGGGCGAGTGAACAGTTCGGAGGATGAGAAGACCCGCGCCGGATCGATGCGCGGGCTTTTTTTATTTAGAAAGAAAAAGATGGAGAAAAAGATTTAACACAGAGAGCACAGAGGTCGGATCACAGAGGGCACAGAGAAGAAAGGAGAAGAGTCAGCGGGGGAGAGGGAAGACGAAAAGGTTGCGACGGCCGGTGATGACGCCGGCGAGGGAGCGCCCGTCGGGGGAGAGGGCAAAATCGCGGAAGATGTAGCCGCGGAGGACGGGGATCGGCGTGGGCTCCGCCACGGGAATGTCGTGCGCAGGTGCGGCAGCGAGCGGAGGAAGATCGATCCAGACGAGATCACCGGATTTTTTCTCGATGGCGCGCTTGAGCAGGATGCGTGATTCGTCGGGAGACCAGTGATAGACCCCGAGGCCAATGCGAACGCGGGCTACGTGATTGAGCGCGGCCAGGTCGCGAATCTCCAGAATTTCCTTGTCAATGAAATAGGCGACCATTTTTCCGCTGGGAGAAACGCTGAGACCGCCTTCGTATCCATCCAGCGTGGCGAGCTCTTTGGCGTCATCGCTGAGCAAATCGAGGCGCTGAAGGCGATACGGACCGGTGGCGTTGCGATTTTGTTCGACGGCGATGGCGGCGTTCAAGCCGGGCAGCCAGACCACATCGCGAAACGTGCGGCCTTCATAGAAAGAGGGCAGCGCGCCAACAGCGGGACGCAAGAACTTCACCGAGAAGAGCTGCCGGGGCTTCACGGCTTCGGAGAGAAAGCCGATGGTGGTGCCGTCGGGAAGCCATGTAGCGTTGGCAGCGTCGGGGATTACATTGTCGCCCTTGTTGATGCGGATTTCTCTGCCGGAATCTTCGAGGAGCAGCGTTTGGAAGGAGTCCTCAGCTCTGCCGGAGTCGTCGACCACGGTAGTAGTGAGAAGTTCGGCGGCGATCATGCGGCCGTTGGGAGACCAGCGGAAGGAATTGACGATGTAGCTGAAGGGCTGGGTGCCGCGGTTGAATTTCTGGCCTTCGAGCAAGCGGCGGCGCTTGCCGTTTGCATCCTGAAGCCAGATGTCGTCGTGTTCGAGGTCATACTCCTTGGTCTTGAAGTGGCGATAGACGGAATAGACCAGGCGGCCATCGGTAGAGTAGGAAAACGCGGTGATCTCCTCGTCGATGGTTTGGAGGGGCTTGTCGAGATTCTGGGCTTTGGCAAAGGGCAGAGAAGCGCAGAAAGCCGCGGCGGCAAGTAATACGCAGAGGCGGACGACGAGGCGTGTACAGATTCGGAGGAAAGGAAAGTTCATGGCTGCGGCTGCGGTCCAGTGTAGGGATTGCAGCAAGGCGGCTGCGTGGGCTTGTACTCCATGAATTCCACGCGGGTCATGTCGGGATCGTAGATGTCGAACGACCATTTGCCGTCGCGGCCGATTTCGGGTTGGTCGGTGGTTTTCAGGCCGTGGGTACGGAGGCGCGCGCTGCAGGACTGAATTTTGTCGACGGCAAGCGAGAAATGATTTTGTACGCCGCGCTCCTGCTTGTTCGCGTTGGCGGGGATGTTGAGCATGTACTCGATCCAGTCGGTGCCTTCGGGGACTTGGATTTCCCACCAGTCGTTGTCGGCGTCCTTGAAGCCGCCGTGCCAGTACATGCGGAAGCCGAGAAGGGCCACGTAGAAGCGGTCTTCGGCGGCTCGGTCTTTCACGATGAAGCCGGCGTGGATCATGCGGGTGCTGACTTGTTCGCCGGGGGCGGTGAAGAAATGTTGCGACGGCAGTTGCACGAAGGCGATGGGATTGCCTTCGGGGTCGCGAAGCTCGAAATGCTGGACGCCATTCGAGTCCTTCGCGATTGCGCCAGCGCTGATATGGTGCGCGAGGAGGTAGTGGTGCATCTGCTCCACGTCCGGAGTGGCGAAGGCGATTTCGGACAGTAAATTATCTGGGGCCCCAGCGGTCACTTGCAGCAGCTCGATTTGCTGGTGGTCGTTGACAGTAAAGCACGGCCGCGTCGACGCGATGCAGCCGGCGGTGCCTTGAGCAAGCCCGAGAACGTGAGTATAGAACTCGCGAGACTCATGAAGATCGGTGGAATAGAGCCGGACGTGGGCGAGGCCAGTGATGGGCGGGCGCTGCTCCTGCGCGGCAAGCGGCAAGCAAACGGAGCATAGAAGAAGTGGCAGGGCGACTCGGTTCATTTGGTTCCCGAAGGATTTTGACATGGAACGAGATTCTTCGGGAAGCCGATCACTGCTTAGGTCCAGGGTGCGGCCCAGTAAATTCGGAGCAGCAAGGCTTTTCCTTCGGAGTAAATTCCATGAATTCAACGCGGGTGTCGTCGGGATCGTAGAGGTTGAGCTGCCATTTGCCATCCCGGCCGATTTTCGGCTCTTCGCCGGGCTTCCAGCCGTTTTTGATGAGCTGCGCTTTTGCCGCTTGAATGTCAGGAACACCCAGAGCGAAGTGGTTCATGACGCCGAGAGTGTGCTTATCAGCATCGGGTGAAATGTTGAGCATGTACTCCACCCAATCCGTGCCGTCTGGCACCTGCATGGCGACCCAATCATCTTTGTCGTCCTTCATGCCGCCATGCCAATAGAGGTGGAAACCGAGGATGTCTTTGAAGAAGCGGTCTTCAGCCGCGCGGTTGCGTACGACAAAACCCGCATGGATCAAGCGGACAGACGGAGGCTTCGCGTCGACCTGCTTGATCAAATCCGTGGACCACTCCACGAAGGAAATTCGATGCCCTTCGGGGTCAACAACGGTCAGGTATTTATCCTTCGCATCATTACTTGCACTTACGTCGACCTTGTGGAACTCGAGATACCGCCGGAGCGCTCGGACGTCGCTCGTAGCGAAAGCTATTTCGCCGAGAGAATTAACAGGAGACGATGACGATGTCGTAGTCAGTATCACAATTTGAGAGTCATTTACATGAAGACCGCTGCCCGTTGCTTTGTCCATCGCCAAAGGTTCTGGCCGGTTCAAGACCTTCGAGTAAAAATCGTGGGCAGCGTGCATATCCGAAGCGGAGATTTGGACCGCCTCAATACCGAATATTTTCGGCCGGTTGGGCGTTTGTTGTGCTGCCAATGAGTAGAGCATCAGCGGCGAAAGCATGAGCAACAATAGAACGACCGTGCGCCTCATAGTGAGCCTCATCCCTGTGAACTAGTGCGAGATTTTAGGTTACGAATTTCTTCAAGCCGTTGACGGAGGCGCTGCTCGAAGCCCTGGTCGGTGGGCTTGTAGTAGGCGCGGCCGGCGAGATTGTCGGGGAGGCAGGTCATGTCGGTGACTTTATCATCGAAATTGTGGGCGTACTTGTAGCCTTCGCCGTAGCCGATATTTTTCATCAGGCCGGTGGCGGCGTTGCGGAGGTGGAGCGGGACGGGGTCGGCTTCGGTTTTGCGGACGTCTTCCAGGACGGAGCCGTAACCGGTGTAGAGGGCGTTGGATTTTGGCGCGAGCGAGAGATAGACGGCGGCTTGCGCGAGGGCCAGATGGCCTTCGGGCGCGCCGAGGAAATCGAAAGCGTCCTTGGCGGCGAGGGTGACGGCGAGAGCGCCGGGTTCGGCGAGGCCGATGTCTTCGCTAGCCATGCGCACCAAGCGGCGCGCGAGATAGAGCGGGTCTTCACCGGATTCGAGCATGCGCGCGAGCCAGTAGAGGGCGGCGTCGGGATCGGAATTACGGACGGATTTGTGCAGGGCGGAGATGAGATTGAAATGCTCCTCACCGGCTTTGTCGTAACGGAGGAGTTTTCTTTGCAAGACGTCTTCGAGGAGTTCCTTGGTGATGACCTGGGCGCCTTTTTCGTCCGGACGAGCGCTGCGGACAGCTAGTTCGAGCGTGTTATATGCGGCGCGGGCGTCACCATTGGCGAAGGAGGCGATGCGGAAAAGAATGTCGTCGGGAGCGGTGATGGATTCGTTTCCAAAGCCATGTTCCTTGTCGTTGAGGGCGCGG
>JBGPIX010000083.1:0-17072 GCA_041485085.1 Candidatus Acidiferrum sp. | reverse complement strand
TGGTCTCGGCGCCGGTCAATCCGTTTTTCATCTGCATCTGCACTTGCTCGGCGGGCGGCAATTCCGCTGGCCGCCAGGTTAGTCGCGGCCCGGGAATTTTGTTCTTCTCGCCACTCCAGTTTAAACTAGCGCCCGTTCCCAGGAGGATCGCATGACCATGCGGTGCCGCGTTTCGTGCTTCTCTGTGCTTCTTGTTCCCTTTTTGTTCTCTGCATTCTTCGTGCACTCTTCGGTGGCCCAGCAGCCGGCCCCGACCGGAAAAGCCCTCACAGTCGAACGCATCTATTCGCAGCCGAGTTTGAGCGGACGATTGACGCGGGGACTTTCCTGGACTCCCGATGGGAAACAGCTCAGCTATTTCGAGACAAAAGGATCAGGCAAAGAGGCGAAGACAGAACTCTGGGAAATGGATGCCGCATCGAGGGAACGGCGGCTTCTGGTTGACAGCGACAAACTTGAATCGATACTGCCGCCGGATACCTCGAAACCCACGCAAGCCACTGGTCTTGGGCGCCGCGCGCCTTCTCAATATCAATGGGCGCCTGATGGTGCTGGGATTTTGTTTCAGGGTCCCACGGCGCTCGCCTGGCTGGACGTGAAGTCGCAATCGGGGCGCACGCTAGTCTCGGGCAAGGCTGCCATTGCGGACCCGAAGATTTCTCCTGACGGGCGTTTTGTGAGCTTCGTGCGCGGTCACAATCTCTGGGTCGTGAATCTTGCCGATGGCAAAGAACGCGCGATTACGCAGGGTGGCACGGAGGAGATTCGCAAGGGCGAGCTCGACTGGGTTTATCCGGAAGAGTTGGAGTGCAAGACCGGGTATTGGTGGGCGCCGGATTCGTCGATGATCGCTTATCTGGAAATGGACGAGCGCAAAGTTTCGCAATATCCGATGGTTGATTTTTCCTCGCCGAGCGGGGAAGCCGAGATGGAGCGCTATCCAACGGCCGGCGGCGCTAATCCCATCGTCAAGGTTTCTGTAGTTTCGCTCAGCGGCGGGGAACCGCGAGTGATGGACATCGGAGCGGAGAGTGACATTTACATTCCACGCGTGAACTGGCTCACCGATTCGAAACGCGTTGCGATTCAGAGGCTGAATCGAAACCAAACCACGCTCGATCTCTTGATTGCTGAAGCCCACACAGGCAAGTCGCGCACTGCTCTGAGCCAGAGTGATTCGAACTGGATCAACGTCAGTGACGATCTTTATTTTTTAAAGGATGGCAAACGCTTCTTGTGGTCGAGCGAGGGGAGCGGGTATCGCCACCTGTACTTGTATGACCTGGAGGGCAAACAAGTCGCACAACTCACCAAGGGTGAGTGGGAAGTGTCCGCGGTTGACGCGGTCGATGAAGCAAAGAGGCTGGTCTATTTCACTGCGACGGAAAAATCACCTCTGGAGCGCCAGGTCTACTGCGTCGCGTTCGACGGAGGCGGGTTCACCCGGCTCACCAAGGACGAAGGCACGCACGCTGCAGTTTTTGGCCCCAATGCCGCATCTTTCTACGACACGTATTCGAGCGTTGCGGCACCGCCACGGCAGGACCTTTACCGCGCGGATGGTTCGCGAATCACTGTCGTTGACGAGAATAAAATCGCCGAGCTTGCGGAGTACCATCTCGTGCCAATGGAGTTTTTCACCGTGAAATCGCGGGATGGCGTGCAGCTCAACGCCAGCATGATCAAGCCGCCGGACTTCAATCCGCAAAAGAAATATCCCGTGCTGGTTTACACCTACGGAGGGCCGCACGCCCAGGTCGTTCGAAACGCGTGGGGCGGAGCCAATTTTCTATGGCACGAACTCATGGCGCAGAAAGGCTACATTATTTTTTCGGTGGATAATCGTGGCTCGGCGGGGCGCGGCCATGCTTTTGAATCGCCCTTGCACTTTCGAATGGGGGCGCAGGAGCTTTCCGACCAGCGCGATGGTGTGCAATACCTAAAGTCGCTTCCTTACGTCGATGCGAATCGCATCGGCATCTGGGGATGGAGCTACGGCGGCCACATGACGCTGCACGCCATGTTTGAAGCCGGCGACGATTTCAAAGTGGGTTTCGCGGGCGGCCCGGTGACGGATTGGCGCTACTACGATTCGATCTATACCGAACGCTACCTCGGCTTGCCGCAGAAAAACGAAAAAGCGTATCAAGACTCTTCACCGGTGAAGTATGCCGCGCAGCTCAAAGGCAAGCTGATGATCGCGCATGGCACGGGGGACGACAACGTGCACTTCGCGAACACGCTTTCGGTGATCAACGACCTGATTGAAGCGGGGAAATACGTTGAGGTTCTTGCCTTCCCGGGCCGAGGCCACGGGGTGAGTGATCCGCCTGCCCGCCGCGTGCTGATGCGGCGCGTCACCCAATTCTTTCTCGATAACCTCTGATTTGCGCTAGAGCTGCACGGCGCGGTTCACTGCAGATCCTGGAAAGAATGAAAAAGGGCAAGGCCATTCGGCTTTGCCCCGTCTTCTTAGCTTAAAAGCTGCGAGATATTTCCACGGCACAATTTATCTAGTGCACGCCGAAATATTCGACGTGGACGTAGCGGCCGAGGCGGGCGTTGAAGAGCAAATACCAGCCGGGGTGATGATCGTCGTCATAGACGTAGACGCGGTCGCGGTCCCATTGCCAATCGCGGCAGCGATCGAGGTCGTAGGTAGCAACCACCCAATTCGAATTGTCATAGAGCTCCACGCGGCGGGTCCGGAAGTCCATGCGCCGGGCGATGAAGTCGCTTCGCACGTGTTCGTAGCGGCCGTGGGGGTAAGCCCGCCCCGGTTGGATACGGTCATGGTCGGAATTCCAGTTGGCATGGGGGTTGTGCGGATTGTCCCAGCCCTTGTGATTTCCGTTGTCATGACGATCCCGACCGTCGCCGCGATCTTGGTGTTTGTCCTGGCCTTTATGCTTCCCGTTGTCGTGGCGATCGTCACGGTCTTGAGGCGGTGCAGCGATCGACAGTGTTCCTGCCAAGGCCATAAAAAATATGCCCGCTAAAATCTTGCGCATAGGTCATCTCTCCTGGAAGTGCGTCGCCGGCCGATCTTTCTTAGCCGAATTTCCCCATGGTGATCGGCTCAGCCTTCCGCAGGCGGGTGGGTGCCTGTAGCTATTGTCCCCCTTTGGGCCTCTTCCTTCCACAGCCAGGAGTTTTGCGTTCCATACTAGGTACGCCCAGCGTCCGCGCGGCGCCTCCCGGAGAGTATCCCGTTCAGATTATTGCGGCTGAACTTAGTTTGGCGGGTTTTCCGGTGTTCACGCCCATTCGGCTTTATAATCCCGCTGACCCGGAGGTCACCGTGCTGAAACGACTTTTCTTTCCTGCTTTGATCGCGGCTTTGATTTGGGGGCCGGTGCCGTCTTGCGGGCAGCAGGTTTCTCAAGAAAAAACTGAAAAAGCTGCTCAGGAGAAAGAACAAGTCCTGTGGCAAAAGCTGGAAGCGACCATCGGCGAGGTGGACCACAATCTTGATGGAGTGCTCGGCGTCGCCATTCTCGATCTCGCCACGGGGCAAAAATATCTTCTCCACGCGGACGAAGTGCTCCCCACGGCCAGCTCCATCAAGATTGCGATACTCGCGGAGCTCTACCGCCAGGCGCAACAGGGAAAAATCAAGCTTGGGGATCTCTACACGCTGCAAGCATCCGATCTTGTTGCCGGGAGCGGCATCGCGAACGCGCTTACTCCCGGGGTCACGCGGCTGACGATCCGCGACGTGGCCGCGCTGATGATTTCCGTGAGCGATAACTCCGCCACCAATATCATCATCGACCGCATCGGCATGGAAAACGTGAATGCGCTGCTCGATTCGCTGGGACTAACGCACACTCGGCTGCGGCGGAAGATGATGGATGTGAAGGCCGCAGCGGAAGGCCGCGAGAACATCTCCACTCCGCGCGAGATGGTGATGCTGCTTGAAGATTTGTATCGCGGAAAAGTTTTGAATAAGCAGATGACTGACGACTTTTTTGAGTTGCTCAGCGTGCACAAGGAAAGCTACATTCCGCGGGAATTGCCGGAAGATTTGCGCATTGCCAATAAGCCCGGGGAGCTGGAAGGCGTGCGCAATGACTCCGGCATCGTTTTCACGGGCAACCGGCCGTTCGTCATCAGCGTGATGACGACGTATTTGCGAAGAGAAAAAGATGGAGGGGACGCAATTGCCCGGATCGCGGCGGCCGCCTACCAGATGTTTGACCGCCTAAGCCGCGCTTCGCAATATGGCCGCGTCGTTTCCGTGCACGACACGGGAAACCCCTAAGAAAACTCTTATCTGACGTCAATTGCTTCCCGACGGCACAGCGTGCCTCTTTGAAACACACCGGGCCAATTTCTATGCTCTTCGCTTAAGACAAAGGTCTCCAGCAACGCCCATTCCCACAAACGCCCACAACTAGAGCGAAACAGAGGGCTTTTCCGCTAGCAGCGAGCAGAGGTCATCGCTACAAGTGTTTCCACGTTCGATGGACAGAGGATTGCCATGTAAATGACGTGTGTTCGAGAAGTGTTAGCGAGTCCTCATGAAATGTCGGGGTTTCTTCGGCTCAGCGGTTTTCATCGCGTTTTTCTTCGTGACCGACAGCAAGGCTCAGACGCATTCCGATGAGCCCGTCTTCCGGCCGACAGTTTTCGCACCAGAAACCAAGAAGTCGGACCTTAAAAATGAGTTTGTGGCGCCGATCCGGATAAGAGAGAACCATGACGCGAAACCGCTATCGGCGGGGCGCTTCCACAAGAAACAGTTTTTGATTCTGAGCGCGGCCGTTTATGGGGCAAGTTTGGCGGATATGCACCAAACCCTGAAGGAGAGGAAGTATGACTGGTGGTACGAAACGGATCCGCTGGCAAAACCTTTTGTGAGATTGCCCGCGCCGGCCTATTACGCAACCGGGCTGGCGATGGCTACCGGCTTGAACTGGATCAGCTGGAAAATGGGGCACTCCAGAAAATGGCACAAGCTGGCGGCCATTCCCCAATTGCTTGCCATTGGCGGCAACACGTACGGGTACAAGAGCAATCGTTTTTGATGAACTGAGTGGCAAGAGTTGGCAGGAGTTACGAAGAGTTTTTTGTACAAGAAAACCGAAATCACCGTGAGGCGCGACAACTCGCCGCGCTTAATGATCGGTACGATCTTCCCTATCTCAGGGAACGACAACATCCTTTACTTTCGACTTTACCTGCACGGCGGAGAGGCTGGAAGCATCCCATCCGCCGCCGAGGGCCTTGATGAGGAGCACGCTCGTCACCAGGCGCTGTCCGTGAATCACGGCGAGTTCCTGTTCGCTGTTCAAAAGATTTTGCTGCGCGTTTACGACATCCAGGTAATTTACGAGGCCACCGGTGTAGCGGCCGCTGGCGATGACCAGCGTGCGCCGCGCCGCATCGACGGCCTGCTGCTGCGACTGATTCGCCTGGTCCAGGACGGTCAAGCCGGTGACGTCGTCCTGCACTTCGCGGAAGGCATTCAGAACGCTGTCTCGATAGGCAGCCACATTGGCGTCGTAGCCGGCTTTGGCGAATTGCACTTGCGCGCGTCGCGACCCGCCGGTGAAAATGCTTTCCGCAACGTTCGCGCCGACCGCCCAGAAGGTACTCTGCACGTTGATCAGCTTGGCGATGTCGGCGGCCTGCCACCCGCCAGTTCCAAAAAGATTCAGCGACGGATAGTAGGCGGCACGGGCAATTCCAATTTGCGCGTTGGCCACAGCCATTTGCCGCTCGGCTTCCGCGACGTCCGGCCGGCGCTCCAGCAGATCGGAAGGGAGCCCCGCATCCAAGTTCAGAGGCACATCCTTCAATTCTCCGAGCGAAATATGAAAATCCGGCGCAGGCTTTCCGACCAGCACGGCGATCGCGTCTTCGAACTGCTTCCTTTGTTGCTTTAGCAGAATGGCCTGAGTCCGCGTGGTACTCAGAAGCGTCTCTTCTTCCGCGACGTCCAGCCCGGAGGCGACGCCGCCTTTGTGCCGGGAATCCACCAGTTGCAAACCCTTTTGCAGATTTTCCACAGTGCGGTTCAGAATTCCGAGCTCGGTATCAAGCTGCCGCAGCGTGAAATAATCCCCGGCGAGTTCCGCGGTGATCACCAGCCGCACGTTTTCAAGATCGGCCGCGCTTGCCTGGTAGGACGCCTGCGCTGCTTCGATGCTGCGGCGGCGCCGTCCGAACAAATCCACTTCGTACCCGGCCGTGAATGGCAGAGCGAAAACATTTTGAGTTACAGCAGAGGCCACGGGAATCGTGCTGTTTGGCGGGCGGTTTCCGGAAATGCGTTGCCGCTCCGCCAGGGGCGCCACGGCAAGATTGGGAAATTGCGTCGCGATCTGAACCGCAGCAGAAGCCCGAGCCTGTTCCAGCCGCGCCGCGGAAATCTTGATGGTCTGGTTTGCGTCGAGGGCTTGTTTTTCCAACGCGCTCAATTCGTCATCGTGAAAGGCGCTCCACCATTCGCCTTTGGCGACGCCATCTTTGGGGGCACTCTCGCGCCAGGGCTCGGAGACATCCCACTTTGCGGGCACAGGCGCGGTGACGCGCTGATACTTCGGCCCGACGGTGCAACCGCCGGTAAGGGCACAAACACCAAGCCCAGTCACAGCGAGAAATTGCCTGATTTGTTTCATTACGGTCTCTTGGCCGCTGGCGCGGGAGACTGCTGTGGCGCAGGCGCTGGCTGGCTCGGCGCGCGATTCATGGCGATTTCCTTGACGCGGACTTCTTGACCGTCGTCAAGGGAATCCGCCGGATTCAGCACGATCCAGTCGTTGACGTCGAGACCCTGAAGGACTTCGAGAGTAGTGCCGTAGTCGCGGCCTACGGTGATCGATCGGAGGTGCGCTCGATGATTGGCATCCACCACTACGGCGCGCAGCCCTTCTGACCGGAACAGCAGCGCGTTCACGGGCACGGCGAGGCGGGCTCCGGTCACTTTCACTTGCAGGTGAGCTTGAGCGTAACCGCCAGGCAGCAGCGCGCCGGCGTGGTTCGGAACGTCCACTTCGGTGAGCAGGGTACGCGTGCCGGGGTCGATGGACTCCGCGGTGCGCACCACCTTGCCCAGGAATTTCTGGCTGGGATATTGCGTGAGCTCCAGGAAAGCGCCGAGCCCGGCGCGAATGGAGGGCGCGTAAGCTTCCGGCACACTGACATAAACGCGAATGGGATCGGTCTGCGCGAGAACGAAGAGCTGCTGTGACGCGCCGCCATTGCCGGCGTTGATCAGCGTGCCGGTATCCACGTTGCGCCGGGTGATCACGCCGCTGAAGGGCGCATAAATATGCTTGAAGGATTCCAGTTCTTCCAGCCGGCGCACATTGGCTTCCGCGGATTTTACGCTGGCGACTTTGGCTTCCAGATCACCGACAGCATTATCGACTTCCTGTTTGGAGACGCCGTCAGTCTTGATGAGTTCCTGGTAACGCGCCGCAGTGATCTTCGATAGATTCGCGTTGGCCTGTGAGGTATTCAGATCCGCCCGCGCTTGCGACAACTGCTGATCTACTTCCGGAGTATCGATGTCCGCGAGCAGATCGCCTTGCCGGACGCGGCTGCCAATATCGTGATACCACTTTTTCAGATAGCCGTTGGTGCGCGCGTAGATGGGCGACTCGACATAGGCTTGCATGGCGCCGGGAAGGACGAGGTCCTCCTCCGCCGATTCCACTGAAGCGTGCATCACGGCCACGGTTGGAATCGCCAACGTTTCCGTTTCCTTGGCGAGCGCTTGATACTGAGTGCGGCGCTGGAAGAGCGTAAACGCGCCAAGAACCACCAGCACAATCACGACGAGGAAAAGAATCGTGAAAATCCGGCTGCCCTTGGGCCTCGGCTGCTCTCGTTCCGCAGGATCCATCTGAACTCCGCTTTCCATCATTACTCCAACCCCGCTTTCAGTTCCAGAAAGAAAAATTTCAAGCCGCCGCCGGCGATGGTGAACGCTGCGCCGATCTTCGCGCGCGGCGACCGTGGATCATGGAGAAAACGCACGGCACAAAGAAAAGCGTGGCGAAAGTAGCAAACACCAGCCCGCCAATCACGGCGCGGCCAAGGGGCGCGTTTTGCTCGCCGCCTTCGCCGAGGCCCATAGCCATCGGTACCATTCCGATGATCATCGCCAGGGCGGTCATCAGCACCGGCCGCATGCGCACAAAACCGGCTTCGATTGCGGCATCGGCGGCGCTCTTGCCCTCATCCATTTGTTCGCGAGCGAAGGAGACCATCAAGATGCTGTTCGCCGTGGCTACTCCCATGCACATGATTGCGCCGGTCAGCGATGGGACGTTCAGAGTGGTGCGCGTCAGCAGCAGCGTCCAGCAGATGCCGGCGAGCGCGCCGGGCAGCGCGGTAATGATGATGAACGGATCGAGCCAGGACTGAAAATTGACGACGATCAGGAGATAAGCAAGCACGATCGCGCCGAGCAGGCCAAAGCCCAGGCCAGTGAAAGAACTCTTCATGGTCTGGACCTGGCCGCGAATGACGATGTGGCTGCCCTTCGGCAAATCCTTCTCGACGGCGTGAACGCGCTGTTCCACCACGTCAGCGACGCCACCGAGGTCGCGCCCTTCCACGGACGCATAGACGTTGATCATGGGTTGCGTGGTGTAGTGCGATATTTCGGCCGGGCGAGCGATTGTCGAAGTGGTGACCAGGTTCCCCAGAATTTGCGGCCTCGCACCCGGCATGCTGCCGCTGATGGGCGTATTTTGCAGCGCCTGGTAAGTGTCCACGCGATATTGCGGCTCTTGCACGGCGACGGAGTACTCCACGCCATTTTTCGGATCCAGCCAGAAGGCCGGCGCGGTCTGGAAGCTGGAACTTAGCGAAACGAGAACGTTCTGCGCTACGTCGCGCGACTGCATGCCGACGGACTGGGCGCGGGCCCGGTCGATTTCCATGTAAAGCGTGGGGTTATCAAAGGCCTGCTGAACGTGCACGTCCACCGCGCCGGGAATGTGGCGGAACTCGTTGGCTAGTCTTTCGCCGATCAGATAATTTCCACGCTGGTTCATGCCAGTGACTTCCACATCGATGGGCGCGGGAGTGCCGAAATTCAGGATTTGCGTGACGATGTCCGCGGGCTGAAAGAAAAACTGCACGCCGGGAAAGCGTCGCGGGAGCTTTTCCCGCAAATCATTGATGTACATGCTGGTGGGCTTGCCGCGAACTTCTTTGAGCTGCACAAGAAATTCCGCGTCGGAACTCCCGATGGTGCCGGAGTTGCTGTAAGTGATGTTGATGCCGCTGTAAGGCAAGCCGATATTGTCGAGAACCGTGGTCAGCTCGTCCTTCGGGATGGTCTCGCGGATGACGCCGTTTACCTGGTCGGCGAGGCGCGCCGTTTCCTCGATGCGCAGGCCGGTGCGAGCGCGCATGTGCATGCGAATTTGTCCGGCATCGACCTTCGGAAAGAAATCGCGGCCGAGGACGCCGACGAGCGTGACCGACAAAATGCAGAAAGCCAGAAAGCAGACGGAGAAGAGCCTGGGCGAGCGCAAAGCTGCACCCAAGGCTCCGCGGTAGCCTTCCCGGAATTTTTCAAAATTCCGCTCGAAGCCCTGTTGATAGCGCCGAAAGAAGCCCATCTTTTGGCCGATGTGCTCTTCGGCATGGTATTCGTCTTCCGAACTCAGCAGGTACATGGCCAGCGTCGGCACGATGGTGCGCGACCACATGTAAGAAGCCAGCATGGCGAAGCTTACGGCTTCGGCCAGCGGAACGAACAGGAACTTGGCTACGCCCGACAGAAAAAACATGGGAATGAAGACGATGCAAATGCAGAGCGTGGAAACAAATGCCGGCACGGCGATTTGCTGCGCGCCGTCGAGGATCGCCTGGACGGTTTCCTTTCCCATCGCCAGGTTGCGGTTGATGTTTTCGATTTCCACGGTGGCGTCATCGACGAGGATGCCGACGGCGAGCGCGAGGCCGCCGAGCGTCATGATATTGATGGACTGACCCAGGGCGCTGAGGCAGAGAATGCTCACGAGAATGGACAGAGGAATCGAGACGGCAATGATCAGCGTGCTTTTCCAATTGCCGAGGAAAAGCAGAATCATCACGGCCGTGAGGCACGCGGCGATGATCCCTTCGCGAATGACACCTTGGATGGAAGCGCGCACATAGAGCGACTGGTCGAAGAAGGTGGAGATGTGCATGCCGTCGGGGATCGAGCCCTTGTTGTACTCGAGCATGCGCTTGACGTTGTCAACAATCTCGATGGTGGAAGCACTGCCCGTCTTGTAGATGCTCATGAGCACGCCGCGCTGTCCATTGGACAGAACGATGTTGGTCTGCGGGGAGAAGCCATCGCGCACGTGAGCGACATCCTTCATGTAGATGGTTGCGCCATTCACGGTCTTGACCGGCAGGTCATTCAGTTCCGCAACGGATTGCGGGCTGCCGTTCATCTCCACGTTGTATTCAAGAGTGCCAAGCTTCGCGGTGCCGGTAGGCAAAATCAGATTTTGGGCGTTGACGGCGTTTACGATATCAACCGCGGACAAACCTTTGGCCTGGAGCGCCGTCGGGTCGATGTCGACGCTGACGATCCGCTGCTTGCCTCCATAGGGAAAAGGTGTGGCGGCGCCCGGCACGGTGGCCAACTGCGTGCGAATAAAAAAGTTGCCGAAATCGAAAAGCTGCTGCTCGCTGAGAGTATCGCTGGTCAGGCCGATCTGAATGACCGGCACGGTCGAAGCCGAATAAATGATCACCAGGGGCGGCGTGGTTCCGGGCGGCAGGAATCGCAAGAAGGTCTGGGAGATGGCGGCGGTCTGAGCCAGCGCCGTCTGAATATTGGCGCCGGGTTGAAAGAAAACCTTGATGATAGCGATGCCATTCAGGGATTGCGATTCGATGTGCTCGACGTCGTTCACCAAGGTTGTGACGCCGCGCTCAACGTTGGAGGTGATGCGCTGCTCCATCTCCTGAGGTTGCAGACCGTTGTAGTTCCAGACCAGAGAGATGACCGGGATGTTGATGTCGGGAAAAATGTCGACGGGCGTGCGCACCAGCACCACCGGAAAGAGCAGGATGATGGCGAGCGCCATCACCACAAACGTGTAGGGCCTCCGCAGTGCTAGTCGGACAATCCACATAAAGTCTTAGTTCGCCACCTTGCTCGGAGAGGGCGCGATAGCTATCGCCAGGCTATCCCTCCATCGCTAATTCAAATTAGATTCCTGAGAGCGATTGTTTGGGTACGGCCCTGATTGGGCTACCATAGGTCGCTAATTAAGTCTCACGCCCTGAATCAGTTAGAAACATCGAAAGGCACTGCTCCCCTTGTTGCCACACCTGTTCGATGCAGACATTCTGACACAAGGCACATAGACGGCTCCATCCAAATTGGATGGGGCACCTTGATGATGGGTAGAGCCGGTCCTTGAGGGCCGATGAGCGACTCGACTGTCGCTACTTGTGGGTCATGGTGAAGACGCCGTCCCAGCCGGAAGGCGGTTCATCGAAGAGATAGTCCTGGCAGCGCTTCCAGTACATGCGGGAGGGGCCGTCATCGGGCCACTTGTCGAGAATGGTCTGGAAGGATTTCTGGGCGTCTTCCCATCGGCGTTTGCGGTAGAGGTCGTGAGCCCTGTGAAAGAGTTCGAGGCGCTCGTGCGCTTCCTCTGGCGTGCCGTAAACAGAGTTTTCCGCGGCGCGGCCGATGAGTTCGTAAATGGTGACGGGCTGGAGCTTGCCTTTCACGCGGATGAGATCGAGTTCGCGGAAGACCAAGCTGTCGTCCTTGGCAGCGGAATAGGTTGTTTCGTTGACCAGGATGTGCGTGCCGTAATCTTTGTTCAGCCCTTCGAGGCGCGAGGAGAGATTGACGGTGTCGCCGAGAGCGGTGTAGCCGTAGCGAAGCGCGGAGCCCATGTTGCCGACGCTGGCTACGCCGGTGTTCAGGCCGATGCCAATATCAAGATGAGGTTTGCCCTCGGCTTCCCATTTCTTCTGCATTTCGCGCACGCGCTCCATCATTTTCAGCGCGGTGTTGCACGCTCTGCCGGCGTGGCCCGCTTCTTCGAAAGGCGCGCCCCAAAAGGCCATCACGGCGTCACCGATGTATTTGTCGAGCGTGCCATGGTTTTCAAAAACGAGGCCGGTCATGTCCGAGAGATATTGGTTGAGGAAGAGGGCCAGGTCCTGGGCGTCCAGTTTTTCAGAAATGGTCGTGAAGCCGCGAATGTCGCTGAACATCACCGTGATGTCGGTTTTTTTCGGTTCGACGAGCTGCGGATTCACAAGCAATCGTCGAATCACTTCGGGGCTGAGGTACTGGCCGAACGCTGAACGGACGCGGCGTTTTTCTTTTTCTTCGAACAACGAGCGGTATAGCGAAACGAGTAAAACGTTGGCGCTCAGGGTCAAAGCAGGAATCGTGAAGTTAAGCCACCAGCCGCGCAGAAACGAGTAGTAGTCTGCCGCCACAAGTGGGATGAACAAAGCGATGCCGAACCACATCCAGCGTGGAGCGACGAGAGCCATCCAGATTCCCAGCGGGAGACCGAGAAATACGATCAGAATTGCGTCCCACAATTGCTGCTTGACGCCTCGCACCAAGAAGTTCTGGTGCAGCATGTTGTCGATTACGTTGGCGTGAACCTCGACGCCCGGGTAGTCGATTTCTCCGTAAGGTGGCGTGCGCAGGTCCGCGATGCCGGTGGCTGAGGCGCCAACCAAGACAATCTTGTCTTTGAATGTTCCGGGCGCAAACTTGTGCTGAACTACATCGGCGATCGAGTAGTAAGGGTAAGTCCCCCGCGGGCCATGGTAATTGATGGACAAGTGCCCCGTGGCATCAGGCTTGATGAGCAGGGCGTTCCCGAAATCGATTCGCACCACTCCAGTCGGATCGTAGTGCACAGTAACCTGGTCGGAGCGCAGTCCCAGGTAGAGCCGCATGGTCTGCACTTCGAGGGAGCCGAAGAGCTGCCACTCCTGAATTTCCTTGGAACGGCCAAACGGGAGCACCAGCATGGTGCGGCGCAGCACCCCGTCAGCGTCCGAGGAAACGTTGAAGAAGCCGATCGTAGTTTTTTCAATCTTGTCCGGGTTTGCCAAAGCGGGGATGTTTGCAACGTTCGCGGCATAGAGATCCCCGTCTCTCCGGTAGCGCTCTACAAGTTCGAGAAAATCATGTTTCCCCGTTTCCGCGCGAAGAGCATTTCGGCCCAGGGCATACCATTCGATCAGCTCGTCGTATTGGTCCAAAACTGCGGGATCGATTCCTTTGAGCTCGCCAGGTTTGAGAAAGAAGTTGCCGAGCACAACAGGGCCGAATCGATCGATGGCCTTCGCGAATTGAGCATCGGCATCGAACTCCGCGGCCAGAGCACGGATTTCCGATTCTAATTTTGGATCTACGGTTTCGCCGCGCTTTCTACGCTGTTCGAGTTTGGACCAGAGGGCGCGCACGGGGTCTGCGGTGCGGTCCGGTTTGTCGAATGTTACATCGAAGGAAGCAACCTTGGCGCCATCATCGTGAAGAACGTCGAGCATGGTAGCGAAATGCGTGCGAGAGAAAGGCCACTTGCCCAGCACTTCTTGCGATTGCTGGTCGATTTCTACAATGACGATCCGGGGATCGGGTGGCGTTGCGCTGGCCGGCCGGTAACGGAAACGAGTGTCCAGCGAGTTGTATTCGAAGCGCTGAAGAAAGGCAAAGATGGGAGTGGTTTTTTCGCCGAAGAAGGTGAAGTAATACAACGTCATTGCGGCGAGCGTGATAGCGACGGAAATGAGGAACGAAACGCGGTGGCGCCACCACGTTAGAAGCAATTCGTAGAGGCCGAGTGCGCCCCGCCGTTGCCAGAAACCTGCTGACGGAGCTGCCATCGCGTTTCGCGCGCTACTCGCGGAAGATGAAGTTCAGCCGCACACCGGAGACCTCGACGAGATCGCCGTCATTCAGGCGCACGGGGCCGGAGACGGGAGCGCCGTTGACGTGGGGCACTTTGTCGCCGGGACCGAGGTAAAACCCGTCGTCGCGCTGGTTGATCTGGGCGGCCATCTGTGGTTTGAACCAGCCCTTGAGGCGGACGGTGGCCATGGCGGATTTTCCGATGACCGTGAGCTTGTTCGTGAGCACATATTCTTTTTGGTCGGTCTTGCCGCTCAGAACGACCAGCGTCGGAACTTTCATGCGCGCCCCGGCAAACTGCATGGATTCGCCCATGGCGGCGGCCTGTTGTAGCATCTGGCGGCGTTCCTTGGTGTCCAGCACCATGGTTTCGTCGATGCGCGGAGCGGCGGGTTTGCGGCCAGTGTCCCAGGCCAGCGGGGCATCGCCACTGGTATCGACCTTGATTTTGTGCTTGCCTATGTGGATGTTGTCGCCGTCGTGCAAGGTGGCGCGTTCGACGCGAAGGTCGTTCACAAAAGTGCCGTTGAGACTGTCGAGGTCTTCAATGACCATGCGTCCGGCCTCGAAATAAATTTTCGCGTGATAGTTGGACACGGCCAGGTTGTCCACCGGTATGTCGTTGTCCGGAGAGCGGCCGATGGTTACGGGCCGGCTGCCCACGGGCACCTCTTTCACGATCTTGTTGTCAAACATGAGGCTGAGCTTCGGCATCTCAATTTCCTCCAGCGTTACCGTTCGTACCTAAATTTTTGCGCGCCTTAGGGCGCAACCACGAAAACCATCCCCTGGATTCCTTTTCGACCCGCACGATCACGACCGTAATGTTGTCTGGGCCGCCGCGCTCATTGGCGAGTTCGACGAGTTTTTCCGCTGCCCGCGTAGAGTCAGTTTCGGCCTGGAGTGTTCCTGCAAGTTCGGGCTCCGTGACCATGCGCGTCAATCCATCGGAGCAGAGCAGCAAAACATCTCGGGGAAAAAGCGTGTGTTCCTCCGCGTCCACTTCGATTTCCGCTTGTGCGCCTAGCGCGCGCAGTAGCACGCTTTGCATGTCGCTTTCTTCCGCCTCGGCGGATGTTAAAATTCCGCGCCGCACCTGCTCGGCTACCAGAGAATGATCCCGCGTTAGCTGGAGCAAGCTGCCACCTCGCAGCAGATAAGCGCGGCTGTCGCCGACGTGCGCGATGCTGAGCTTTGCGCCATTGATCCACACCGCCGTCAGGGTCGCCCCCATGCCGTGCTGATCGGGATTTTCTTCGGCGGATTTGAAAATATTTCTATTAGCTAGATGGACCGCAGTCGAAAGACGCTTAGTCCAGGAGCTCCAATTGGGCTGCACCGCGCCGATGACCTTGGCCGCGGGATTGGCCTCGAAGTCGAGGCAATGCTTCACGACCGTTTCCACAGCCATGGCGCTGGCGATTTCGCCGTGCGCTTCGCCCCCCATTCCGTCGGAAAGCACATAGAGGTTCAGCGGCTCAACGATCTTGTAACAGTCTTCGTTGTTTGAACGCACGCGACCCACATCGGTCACGCCGCCACTTGCGATTCGCACGCAAACTCCCTGTGCCGCCCCTGAAACTACACCCCTGCCCACACGTGTACCGGGCAACTCTGCTCCCACGCTAACAGAGCCCCAAGGCTGGCGAAAGGCTCTGAACCCTACTGATTACTCGCTCAGAGGGCACAACCCGCGAGAACAAAGGCGAGGCGCAACACGGTCGCCAAGAGGTCGCCATGTACAAGAAGCACGGCAAATGGTTCGTCCTCTTTGGTTTAGGGGCGATTGCCCGCTCCTGGGAATTCCAGGGTGCATACATTCCGTGCCTACCCATCGGGCTTTCGATATACTCTCGGTCTCCGCGGAGCGCCCTCCCTCCGCGGTTTAGTGCCCTTCTTCCATGGCTAGAAACAGAAAACTACCGCGCAGGAGCGCCCCGAGAGCCAGAAGAAAGGCGCTCAGCGCGTCGAAAGCCACTCGTGAGCTCGAAGAACTAAACCGCGTCGGGATTGCTCTGTCGGAAACTCGAGATGTCGGGCAGCTGCTGGACCTGATCCTGAAGAAGGCCAGGGAAATCACGGTGGCGGACGGTGGTTCTCTCTATCTGGTGGAGAACGGCGGGGCCTCCGCGGAAGGGGGATTGAGCGTTCCGGTGTTGCGGTTCAAGCTGACGCAAAACGACAGCGTGCAGTTTCCTTTCAGCGAACACACGCTTCCGTTGACGGAAGATTCGATGGCGGGATATTGCGCGCTCCACGGCGAAGTGATCGAACTGGCCGACGCCTACCGCATCCCGAAAGCGAAACCGTTTCGCTTCAATGCCAGGTTCGATCAGCAGGCTGGTTACCGCACACGTTCGTTGATTACGCTGCCGATGAAAAATGGGAAGGGCGAAGTCCTGGGCGTCCTGCAATTAATCAATTGCAAGCGCCATGCGAAGGCGCAACTGAGCGATTCCCGTGCGGTACAGCGCTGGGTGCACCCGTTTCCGGAGCGCGCGGTGCGGCTGGGGCTGTCGCTGGCTTCGCAGGCAGCGGTGGCTTACGAGAATTCAAAGCTGTATCAGGATATTGAGGATTTGTTCGACGGATTTGTGAACGCAGCGGTGAAGGCTATCGAGCAACGCGACCCGACGACGTCCGGTCATTCGCAGCGCGTTTGCGAAATGACCGTGGCGTTGGCTGAAGCGGTGGATCGCGAACCACGCGGGCCTTACGGCGACTTGCGATTTTCCCGGGAACAGATGAAGGAACTTCGCTACGCCGCGTTGCTGCACGATTTTGGCAAGGTGGGAGTGCGTGAAGAAGTTCTGGTGAAGGCGAAAAAACTTTATCCACTGCATTTTGTGCGCGTGCTGGACCGCTTTGACTACATCCGCCGGGACATCGAGGCGCGCATCGCGGAGCAGAAGGTGGAAGCACTGCTTTCGCTGTCGAAAAAACAAGCCGCGGAGCGCTTGCGACTGCTCGACGAGGAGTCGCTGCGGCTGCGTGGCGAGCTGGATCGCTTTGCGGAATTCATCGCCAAGGCCAACGAGCCGACGCTGCTTCCTTCGTGGGATTTCGAAGTGCTGAACGAGATTGCCCAGAAAACGTATCGAGACGCGCGCGGGACCGAGCGCCCCTACCTTTCCGCCGAGGAAGTGCGGTTTCTTTCCATTCCTCGGGGCAGCCTGGATGACGATGAGCGCCGCCAGATCGAATC
>JBGPIX010000082.1:0-17100 GCA_041485085.1 Candidatus Acidiferrum sp. | reverse complement strand
TATTCCCTGAATTATCCCGGGATAATCCGCGGGGTCAGGAAGAACATCAGTTCCTGCGACTGCGTGGTCACGCTGGTGCGCTTGAACAGATGGCCGATAAGCGGAATGCTGCCCACCAATGGAACCTGTTGAATGTCCGTGCGCTGCGAGGAGATGATGATGCCGCCGATTACGACGGTACCGCCATCAGCCACGGTCACTTTGGTTTCCGCCGATTCGGTATCAAGAGCCGGGATGCCCGAAACGCGTGGGATACCGGTATCGATCTGCGTATTCTCCACGAGCACGTCCATGAACACCGTGCCCTCGGCGGTGATTTGCGGAGTAACTTCCAGCTTCAGCACAGCGTCAATAAACTGGACCGAGATGGTGTTATTGATGGTCGTCTGAATCGGGATCTTAGTACCCTGTTTGACGGTCGCTTTTTCGTTGTTCTGCGTGATGACCTTGGGCTTTGAGAGAAGCTTGCCGACGCCCTTGGATTCCGCGGCCGTGATGAAGAAGTCCACCGCAAAGTTAGGTGAAAGGTGCTGAAGGAACAGTCCGCTCGTGGGAGCGCTAGCTCCAAGGTTTGTATTCAACGGCAGGGCGCTGGTCCCGGAACTCGTATAAAAGGTAGGCGGTGTATTTGATACATTGCTTGTACCAACGTCCGAATCTCCGCCTGCGACGTTTCGCCCGCCCGTGGTCCTTCCGGCAAAGCCCAACTGGGTGCCGATATCCAGCGCGAAAGAACGCGAAGCAGAAACGACGCGCGCTTCGATTTCCACTTGCTGCGACTTGCGGTCCAGATTGCGGATCAGGTTGTCGATGATCGGAATGACCGACGGAATGTCCCGAATGATCAGCTGGTTCGAGCGGTCATCGAACAGGATGTCGCCGCGCGAGCTGAGGAATTTCTTCAGTAGCGGCGCCATCGAAGCCGCCTTGGCATAGCTCAGTACGCGGGGCACGGTCACCGGAGCGATGGCTTCCGCTTGCGCCCTTTCCAAGTCGCGCATGGTCTCCGCTTCATTCTTTAGAGTGGAGCGAGTTGCGATGCGCAGAACGTTCCCGTTCAACTGCTTGTCGAGGCTGTTGTTCTGCATCACGATATCGAGCGCCTGATCCCAAGGCACTTCATCCAAAACGATCGTAAGGGTCCCCTTGACGGCGGGATCCAGGACTACGTTCAGGCCGCTGATTTCGTGAATCAAGCGGAAGAAGTCCTTGAGGTCAACGTCCTTCAAGTTCACGGAAATCGGCTCACCGGTGTATTTTCCTGCCGGTGCTGGAGTCGATGCCGCCGGGGCCTGCGCCATTGTGCTGGCCGCTGCGCCCGCCTGCTGCACGGCCTGCTGGGCCGCCGCCTGCTGCATTGAGGAATCCGGGCGAACCGGCTCCTTATCGCTAAACGATGCCAGTGTGACTGAGGGCTGGGTCAGTTCGCTGGGCAACGCGAAGCGAGGAGCAGAAACCTTTGCATTTTTGGACGAGCGAGCCATAACCGTGCGGGGCGACGCTGCGACGTAATTAAATTCCGGCCGAGCCCTCTCGTTCTGGCGCGAAGTCAAAGTCGTCACGCTGGAAACCGGCTGCATGGGAGTCGAAGAGGGTGTTTCGAAATAAATGACCACGGCCTCTCCGTCGCGCGAAACCTGGTAAGGCGTCGCCGTGGTGAGATCCACAACCACGCGAGCCACATCCGGGCGGTACTGACCGATGCGCACCCCGAGCACGGGCGCGGATATCCCAGGGATAACCGTCTTCTGCACCGCTAGCCGGGCTCCCGCGAAATCCAGCACCAGGCGATCTGGGTTCTGCATGCGGCCGGCGTGAACGTCGAGACGTCCCTCGCCTTCCACGCGCACCGCTGACCGTTCCGGCGCTTGAGTGATAGCAACGCTGGAGATGACCGCCGGGGTCGAGGTCGCGCCAGCGGGCGCCTGCGTCTGCGCAAACATTGGACTCGCCGCGAACGCCATGCTTGCAAGGATCAGGTAGCCATGCCAAAGGGCCGGCCAATTCGTCTTCATTGCTGTTCTCCTGGACTGGAGTAAAGTCGTTTATTAACTTGGTGCTCGACGGGCTTCCCGAAGGCATCTTTGCCTTCTTCATGGAAGGAAACGCCGTCCATGGAAATCTTTTCCACGCTGCCGTCATAAAGGCGGTCGCCATCACGCAGGAAGTAGGTGCGGGCTTGCGGATTCGACACCACCGCGATCATCCCATTCGGCGAGCGCACAATGCCGTCAAGGCGCAGCGTGCTGACTTGCAGACCGAGTTTTCCCGGGGGCAGAATCGCCTGAGTCTTATTTTGTCGGCCGATCAAGGATTCAAAGGGATCGCGGCGAGCCTGTTTCACTTCGCTCTCCGCCGCTTCGGGTGGAGCCCCAGGAGTGGCAGGCTTTTCCACCGCCTTGACCGCAGCTTTCGCGGGGGACTTCCGCGCCGCCTTCGCGGCAGGTTTAGCCGCAGGCTTGCCTGCCGGTTTGGCAGCTTGTGGTGCGGGCTTGGTTGCGGCTGGCGCTGCCGGCTTGGCGGCTTGTTGCGCGGGCGTGCCCGCGCCCCCCAGTGCGGACTTCACACTGTTGGGCGTTGAAGGGCTGACCTGCGCCCGCAATCCGGGCGTCGCTGCCGCGAGCAAAATCCCTAGTCCGAGAGTTATTGCTGAACGCATAGTTCGCTCATTCCCGTTCACCATTAGCGAGCCGCCCCGGCTGCAGGCTTAGCCCCCGCTGCGGGTTTGGCTCCGGCTGAGGGAGCAGCACCCGTGTCGGCTGGCTTGGTGAAGAATGTTGTTGCCGTGAAGATTCCAGAAACCGTTGTCCCCGGTCGTGTCGCATACCGCGTGCCCTTCGACTTATCCGGATCGTCGAACGCTAAGTCGCCTACATTGATAATTCGCGATAGGCGGCCCAACCTTCCGAAGAAATCCAGCACATTGAAGTACGGGCCATCGGCCTGCACTTCAAACGGCATTTCGTAGTGGTATTCCTTGGGAACAATCGCTTGGGCCTTCAAACGCCGAATCTGCACGTTGGAGGCGCTGGCCGCTCCCTGCAACAGACGGATAAACTCATCGGTTTCTTTTTCTTCCGGCACGATGGTCTTCAGCGTCTCGAGTTGTTTTGAGAGGCCGTCCATCTGCTGCTTCAATTCTCCGTAGCGTTGTTTGTAAACCTGGAGCTGCGTGACTTCCTGATTGAGCTTGGTTTTCTTCTGAACGGCAGTGTCCACTTCGTCCCGCTCTCGCGCGATCGGAGAGCCTGGGACGTAAACGCCCACCAAAACCAGCACAACGGCAACAGCTGCAGCCACCAGGGCCTGCATGATCACCGACATGTCTCGAAATGGATTTGCCATGGCGCCCCCTATCCTTTTTTCGCCGGCGCCTTCGCAGCCGCAGCTCCAGCCGGTGCATTGGCCGGGCGTGCTTGCGCTGCGGGGGGCGGAGTGATTTCAGCTGTAATCTGGAACGTAAACGACTGTACAGCGGCGGTTTTCTCGTCCTGCTTGGTTTCCTGGATTTCCACTTTCTGGAAATAGCCAGAGCGCTTCAGCGCGGTGATGAAGTTCGCGACGGCGTTGATGGAAGCAGACGAACCTTCCATTGAAAGCGTGTTGCCCTTGCGGACCATTTCGGTGAGCCAGAGGTTTTCGGTACGCGACACGGTGTTGGCAACCATATCGAGCAGTTCCTGTCCGCCAGTGCGGTCGCGCTGCAATTGCTCGATCGTCGAAACGCGCTGCTGCAGGATCACCTTCTGCTTTTCAAAAGCTTCGACTTGCAGCTTGGTCTGCTCCAGATCCGTTTTTTGCGCCGTCAGCCGCTTGATTTCCGTGTTTTCCTTGTTGAGCTGGTTCTGCCAGGTGTAATAGAAAAATCCGAGAACCAGGGCGCCGAGAACCAGTCCCGCGCCGATGAATACCACCGGCAGCGCTGCTCCCGTGTCTACCGGTCGCCGTGCGGCCTTTGGCCGAATTTGTCCAAGAAGGTTTATGCGGATCATGGCTAGTCGAAGCTCCTCAGCGCCAGACCTACGGCAATGGCCAGCCGCGGCGCCATTTCGCGAATCTGGTCATCACTGTGCTTGCTGGGATCGATTGATATCTTGCGGAAAGGATTCAATTCTTCCACCGGCATGGCAAACTCTTCTCGCAGCAAATCCACCAGGCCCGGAACGCGCGCCGTACCGCCGGCTACCACGATGCGTTGAATGTTTTCGCCGCTCGCGGTGGCCCGGAAGAAGTCGAAGGTCTTTTGAATTTCCAGCGTCAGAATGTCGGAAACGCTGCGCAGGATCTGCTGCTTTTGTTCGTCGGTGACGCTGGGTAGCGAATCGCCTCGCTTCAAGCGTTCCGCATCTTCAAAGCTGAGGTCCAATTCCTTTTGCAGCGCGTCGGTATACTGATTGCCGCCCACGCTGACGTCGCGCGTGAATAACGGCACGCCTCCGCGCACGATGTTGATATTCATGACGCTCGCGCCGATGTTCAAGAGTGCCACCGTCTGCCCCGCGTCCGGTTCGTAGTTGACCTCGAAGCAGTTCTGCAATCCGAAAGCATCGATGTCCACTACCACTGGCGTCTTGCCCGCCTGCGCCAAAACGTTGGTGTGGTTCAAAATCTTGTCTTTCTTTACCGCCACCAGCAGCACGTCCATCTGCGAGTCCATTGACTCCAGCAGTTGATAGCTCAGGTTCACGTCCGCGATGTCGAACGGAATGTGCTGGCTGGCCTCGGAAGGAATGCGATCGTAAAGCTCGTCTTCCGTCATCAACGGGAGCGGCACGCGCTTGACGATCACCGAGTGTCCCGATACGGAGGTGGCCACGTTCTTGGTCTTGATCCGCTGGGCGTCGAAGATCTTACTGATGGCATTGGCCACCTGCGGCGCGTCCATAATGGCTCCGTCCACCACCGTGTCCGGCGCCAGCGCTTCCATACCGAAGCTCACGAGCTCATAGCCCGCTTTCGTTGCTTTCAATTCCACGGCCTTGATCGAACTGGAACCGATGTCCAGTCCCACGAGCTGCCGGCTCTTTTTTCCCATTCCGAACATTTCGCGGCCTCTCTCCCTATTTCACGCCGGACTACCGGCGCCTCGCGGTCGCCTGGCTCATCTTTCGTTCCATCCAGCGGTCCAGGATCGTTTTACGCAGTTTCCAACGGTTACCGAGTTTAAACGCGGGAATCTCGCCTTCGGTGATGTAACGGTACAGGGTATCCGGGGAGATGCCCAGATATTGCGACGCCTGTCGTACATTCATCACTTCGCGCGATTCGCTCACGAGGAACGCCACCCCGGCATCCGCACACATTATATTTCACGACCGTTCGCTGCTCCCCGTCTGCGCTGCGGACTACCGGGGAAACAGCCCGTGGGAGCTTTATGACATTCTATCACTCCGAGCGTCAAGGGAATCTATAGGTCTGTTGTCCTAACAATACGGGTAGTTCTAGGCAGTTTGGGGGGTATTGACCGGTAGTACCCTCTCATGTTGTGGGTGCGGCCAACGGCGACCACAATTAGTTGTGCTTTGTCCAGCCCGCGCACCTGTACGGAGGGACGGTTATCCTTTGAAAGCAGTCCCATAGCTCGAAAAAGTACTACTCGGAATTTCAGCTTGCGGAGCTGTTTTTTTTGTTTTGGATTTTTGCCGGCGCAATTTCGGACCGCTCACTTTGTGCGCGTGATGGATACTCCTGGAAGTTTTCGTCACGCTTTGTCCAGTGAAAGCGATTTCCACAGAGCATCGACCCGCTTCTTTGTGGCTTCGTCCATCAAAATCTCATCCGGCCACGGCCGAGTGAAACCTTCCGACGCCCACTTGCGCGTTGCATCGATTCCCATCTTCGATCCGAAGTCTTGCATGCGCGCCGCATGATCCAGTGTATCCACGGGACCCAGAGAAAACTGCACGTCGCGCTCAGGATCCAACGCGCAGAGCGTCTTCCAGACTAACTCGCTGTAATTATGGATATTCACATCGTGATCCACCACCACAATCACCTTCGTGAACATCGCTTGTCCCAGCGACCAAATGGCATTCATGATTTTCCGCGCATGCCCGGGATAGGACTTCCGAATGGCCACAATCATCAAGTTGTGAAAAATTCCCTCGGCGGGCATGGCCACATCCACAATTTCCGGGTACTGCATCTTCATCACGGGCAAGAACACTCGTTCCACCGCGTATCCCATGTAGAAGTCTTCCTGCGGGGGCGGGCCCACGACGGTCGTCAAATAGATGGGTTCCTTGCGTCGCGTAACGCATTCCACGTGAAAGACCGGGTACTCCCCTTCCAGCGAATAGAAACCGGTATGGTCGCCGAAGGGACCTTCGGTGCGCATTTCATTCAGATTGACGTAGCCCTCCAGCACGATCTCCGCGTTGGCAGGCACTTCCAGATCGTTGGTTTCACAGGGCGCCATCTCCACTGGCTCGCGCCGTAAGAATCCGGCGAACATCATCTCGTCGAGGTCCGGTGGAATCGGCAGCATTCCTGCCAACGCTGTCGCCGGATCGGCGCCAATGACTACACTGACAGGAATTCTGCCCTCGGGATTTTTCGCTCTCGCTCGCCGGAAATGCTCCGCACCGTGCTTCTGTGTCTGCCAATGCATTCCGGTAGTCCGCTCGTCGTAAACCTGCATACGGTACATGCCGACATTTCGCTTGCCAGTCTCCGGATTCATCGTAAAGACCAGAGGAAAGGTGATGAAGCGCCCGCCATCCTGCGGACAGCATTTCAGAATCGGAAAATCGAAAAGGTTGACGTCAGTTCCCTTCTGTATGACTTCCTTGCAAGGACCGGTCTTCACGGTCTTCGGGAAAAACGATCCCAGCTCCGCGAGTTTCGGCAGCATCTTGATCTTGTCGAAGAATCCCTGCGGCGTATCCATTTTCAGAAATCCCTGGATTCGCTCAGCGACTTCATCCAGTTCGTTCACTTCAAACGCCAACGCCATGCGCCGCACGCTTCCAAACGCGTTGATCAACAGCGGATACCGCGATCCCTTCGGCTTCTCGAATAAGAGCGCCGGGTTGTCTCCTGGTGGGACAGGCATTCCTGCCTGTCCGCTTTCTTTACCTCGCATGACCCGCTGCACTACTTCCGCGATTTCCAGGATGGGATCGACCTCCGCGCGAATCCGCTTCAGTTCCCCTTCCTTCTCGAGCCGCTTCACAAACTCCCGCAAGTCAGCGTACGCCACCGTTTTCTCCTGTCTCGCGGAACTCTATCACGAACCGATGTCTCTTCTCCCTTATAGAACCGTCGGGTCGAACGTCAGATTGGGAAAGAAGCGCCGCAGTGGCCAAGGAGTTGTTGTCGGCTTGCCCGTGATCCGCCCGGACTGGCGCTTGAGGAAGCTATCGCCTGGTCTCGCCGCTATTTCAGCGACATTTGCACCAAGGGGTCCGCCGCGTGGCTTCTTGCAAGCCGATACCTTGGTATCCGTCATAGGTCATGCACAGTTCGGTGCCCTTGTAATCTGAGAACTTGAAGCGGACGGACTCAATTGGTTTACCACTCGAATCGAGTACAACCAGCAGGTGTCGTTCACTGGTATCAAGCCCATCGATTTTAAGACTCTTCCGCTGAGGCCACTCCTCCACTGGTCTCGTGTCGACTCGGACCTTAAGCCCGTGAGAATTTATCTCGCCATTTGGAAGAGTCGCAGGCTCTTTCCAAAACGGATCATCGATCCTCGCCGCAACGCAGACACTGCCCGTCCCTCGCTGCGCCGCCCCGGAAATCGATACCAAGAGAACGAGCGTAACCGCTATGAGTCCAGTTTTCATGATGTCTCCGAATAGCACTTCGGCAAGAATAGCAGTAACTATACGTCGAATCGCCATACCGCTCATGATCACACCATGGCCCCAGTCGATGGCTAGTCGGCAAGCCAGAAGTCACCCTAGACTGGCCTTTCAAGCTGACCTAGTATCGGCCGCCATGAAAATCCGCGTTCACCTCCGCGCCAAGCCATTCCCGTCGCATCCACGCTCGATGATTGCTTCAAGTTGACACATACTGTCTCAGACTGATTAGGTCCTCCCCGAGCACTCCACCCCTCGGTCCTCCGCCCCTCGCTAACCTCGCTCGAACTCCCTGCCCCGTAAGGGCTTACCATTACCTCGATGACATGCTCTCGCCCCCCAGGGCACCACGCGGTTGGCCCCCCGATTGCACCTCGCTCTATGGCATCGAAGTGATTGTTCGCACCTAGCGTGTGTGCGGCCTCGAAAAGCACCGAGAACATTAGCACCGTCGGAGCAATCGGTCCGGCGATCTAGAAAAGGGAGCCGTGAAACCTGGAGCACTTTGGCAACTCTTTCCGCCACTTCCTGCTCCGGTTCACTTACTCAGCATGCTGAACATGTTCCATGTAATTCGGCTCGATTATGTGTCCTGCGTCTTGACCGTCCTCGCCACCGTGCTGATCGGCAAGAAACTCTGGCAAGGCTGGGTCGTCGCCGGGATCAACAGCGCCGTAGTCTGCGTCATCGGCATCCGCACCGCCCAATTCGGTTTCGTTCCTGCCAATCTTCTCTGCATCGCCCTCTACACCAGCAACTTGGTCAACTGGCGCCCCAAAAAGCAAACCGAATAACCTCCTACGCAAACATCCCCGGGCCGCTCGAAAGCATTCTGGGGCATTTTTCGTCGAGTTAAGATAGGGACATCGCGTAATGTGGTTTGACATTCTCTAAAATTGCTCTTGACTTTCCGCTATCTTCTGATACACTTATCGCTGTATAAAACTTTATGCGGAGTGCGGGAGCTTGCTCCCGCTTTTCTTTTTTTGGGGCAGTCGGCCAGTGAGGGGAATCGTAGGTGTTCCAGTCCCTATGCAGCTGCGTCTGGCTCGCCGTCCCGCACTAACTCATTTGGAATCAAGACTTGGAAAAATGCTCAAGAAACGCGCCTCTAACTACCTTTGGAATCAACACTTCCATAAGTGTTGATTCTAAAACAACTTAAAGTCCCTTTAAAATCAACACTTTTGAAAAAACCAGGGGGGGGCCCTGTTACGGTTAACTAGAAATCGCCTTACAGGGCCTGCTTTTCCCTTCGGCGCTCAGGCGAACCGGTGATCCCGTCTTGAGGCGATGTTCTGACCCCGACCTCGTACAAGTAACTCAGACCTGCTGGTAGTATCCTGTGGGTAGCCACATGAAGCGCGTTTATCTCGATTTCAACGCCACGACGCCCGTTGAGCCAGAAGTGCTCGATGCCATGTTGCCGTATTTCTCGGCGGAATTCGGCAACGCTGCTTCCATCCATACTCCCGGCCAGCGCGCCCGCGCCGCCGTCGAAACTGCCCGCGAACATGTCGCGGCCCTGATCGGCTCCCGCCCCCAGGAAATCGTCTTCACCAGCGGCGGCACCGAATCCGACAATCACGCCATCTTCGGGGTTGTGGCACAGCCAATCCTGGCTGTGCGCGGTGCAGAAAACGGCAAGCACATCATCACCACCGCGATAGAACACGAAGCCGTCCTCAACACCTGCCAAGCCCTCGAAAAAGAAGGCGTGCGCGTTACCTACCTCCCGGTCAATCGCCAAGGACAGATTGACATCGGCGAACTCCGCCGGGCCATCAGTAAGGAAACCGTCCTCATTACCATCATGCACGCCAACAACGAACTCGGCACCCTCCAGCCGCTCGAAGAAATCGGTCGCATCGCCTCCGAGGCCGACGTCTGCTTCCACACCGACGCAGTGCAATCCGTAGGCAAAATCCCCATCGATGTCAACGTGCTCCAAGTGGATCTTCTTTCCCTCTCCGCCCACAAGCTTTACGGACCGAAAGGCATCGGCGCTTTATATATTCGCGGCGGCACTCGTTTACGGCAACTCTTGTACGGCGGGCATCACCAGCGTGGCTTCCGCCCCGGCACAGAAAACGTTGCAGGAATCGTGGGACTCGGCAAAGCCTCCGAAATCGCGCGCAAATCTCTCGTCGAAGATGCCCCGCGCATCTCTGCACTTCGTGACAAACTGCAGCAGGGTCTGCTGGATAGTGTTCCCCAGTCGCGCGTGAACGGCGGCGCTGCACCCCGCACTCCCAACACCACCAATCTCGTCTTCCCCGGCGTCGAAGGCGAAGCGCTCCTCATTGCCCTCGACTTAAAAGGTCTCGCTTGTTCGACCGGAGCCGCCTGCTCCTCTGGCGCCGTCGAGCCATCGCACGTGCTTACCGCCATTGGTTTGCCACCGGAAGACGCCCGCGCCAGCCTGCGCTTCAGCCTCGGCCGCCACACCACCTCCGCGGACATTGATTTCGCCTTAAACGTGGTCCCCGCCGCCGTCGCCCAGCTCCGCGAACTCTCTCCCACCTATCGCAAGGAGGCCACCGCCCACCCATGAGTAGTCAGCGCTCCCAAGACGTTTCATCTTGCCTTTTCTCTGCGCACTCTGTGTCTCTGCGTTTCGCTCTCTTTCTCTTGTCCTGTCCATCTCACGCATCGCCCGAATCCGGTAGAATAAAATTGTCACCATGAACGCAGCCGACCAATTCGACACCCTCCCCGCTCGCGCCGAAACCCAGCGCGGCCTTGTCGCCATAGCGATGTCCGGAGGCGTCGACTCCTCCGCCGTCGCCGCTCTCTTGCAGCAGCAAGGGCACGCCGTCGTCGGCCTCACCATGCAGCTTTGGAACCAGCGCCGCCTCCCCGAACTTCAAGACGACGGCCCAGCGCAACACCGCTGCTGCTCGCTGGATGATGTCTACGACGCTAAAGCCGTGGCGCAACATCTGAATTTCCCGCATTATGTAGTGAATTTCGAGGAGCAATTCGAGGCGCGCGTGGTGCGCCCGTTCGTGGATCAGTATCTCGCCGGCCGCACGCCTATCGCCTGCACCAATTGCAATACCGATGTGAAGTTCGAGCCGCTCTTGCGCATGGCGCGCCAAATTGGCGCCGAGCGCCTTGCCACCGGCCACTACGCCCGCATTCGCCGCAACAACGATACCGGCCGATGGGAATTGCTGCGCGCGCGCGACGACTCCAAGGATCAATCTTATTTTCTCTGGGGCCTCTCGCAGGAACAGCTTTCCCGCAGCGACTTCCCCCTCGGCGAACTCACCAAGGAGGAAGTCCGCGCCCTGGCACGCCGCGCAAATTTGCCCGTTGCCGAGAAGCCCGAAAGCATGGAGCTATGCTTCGTGCCTACCGGCAACTACGTGCAATTCATCCAGGCATATTCGCAAGAACGCGGAATTTCTTTGCGAACGGGTGAAGGAGAAATCGTCGACGAGATCGGCGAAGTGATTGGCCGCCACAACGGCGTTCATAATTTCACAATCGGCCAGCGCAAGGGCCTCGGCTTCGCTGCCGGCAAGCCCCTCTACGTCCTCTCAATTGATCCCGAAAAGAACCGTGTTGTCGTCGGCGAAGACGAAGTCCTGCGAAAGACCACATGTGAAGTCGAAGGCGTAAATTGGATTTCCTGCTCAGCGCCGGCCGGCCCGGTTCGCGCCTTCGCCAAGATTCGCCACAAGCACGAACCCGCGCCCGCCAATATCGAACCACTCGACGCCGCCGCCGCGCGTGTTACGTTCGACACGCCGCAACGTGCCATCACTCCAGGCCAAGCCACTGTATTCTACGACGGCGACATCGTCCTTGGAGGCGGCTGGATCCGCTGACCTCGGAGCATTCCTCATCGGCCGTGTGCCCCTCCAAAAATAAAAGGCGCGGCAACCGCCGCGCCCAACTGCTAATTTCCATTTTCCAATTTCTATTTTCTAAATAAACAGTTCTTCTTCCTGCTGCTCCCGCGGTTCATCTCCACCAGGACTCCTCTTGCGCCGCGAACGCAAAAGATCCAGTCCCACCTTGATTCCCTGCACCAGAGCCGAAGCTTTCTGCACCGGCCGCCAGAAATTGTGCTTGAACTTCGAGCCCGCATCCTCAACGGCCTCCAGCGTCCCCGTCAGGATGCGATCCGCGTGCACCAACTGCCCGCGAAGCCGGTCAGCCGCATCCGTGAACACGCGGTCGATCTTCTGCGCCTGCCCGCGCGCCAGATAAACGATGTGCGACGCGTCATTCACCATGCTGGAGATTTTCGGCTGCGTGTCGTCCAGGAGAATCTGCACGCGCGTCAAAATGGGGCCGACTCGCGAATGTAAATCGCCCACCAACCGGTTCATATTTTCCGTGGTCTTCCGCAGTTGAAAAAACAACAGCGTAAGGATCACCACCTGCACTACAAGTGCAGCCGCTGCTACCAGACTGAAGATTTCAAGCCACAATTGCATAACTTCCCCACGCGCCCCACTGAGGGGCGGAACCCATGCTACGGCATTGCCAAACCCCTACGACTTCGACTGGCGCAAATAGGCTTCACGCCCGGCTTCCACTGCCGCCGAGATGGAATCCTTCTTGCTGACCGCAATTTCCTTGCTGCGCTCGATCAATTCATCGGCGCGTTCCCGCAACTCGCGGGCTTTCTTCTGGGCGTAATCCTTGCCCTCATCCGCTTTCTTCGCCAGGAAATCGCGTGTCTCTTCGCCGGACTTCGGCGCAAACAAAATACCCACCAGCGCTCCAACTCCCAGCCCTACAAGAAAATACGTGACCTTCGAACCTACATTGTCTGCCATAACGGCCTCCACAGAAACCGTAGCATAGCACTTTGAGGCACGCAATGCGCCCTAACCGCCTTCTCATCGCCAACTGGTTACTGCACCCTAGCGCTCCCTAGTTGGCTGAGAATCTTCTCCGCGGTCTTCACCGAAACAACGCTGCTCAATTTTTCCACTCCGGCCCTCTGAATATTCGCCACGCTCCCAAATTCTTTCAACAGTTTTTGCGCCGTCTTCTCGCCCACTCCCGGAATCTCGCTAAGCACCGTCTCCGTCTGCCGCTTCCCTCGACGCTGCCGGTGAAACGTAACCGCAAACCGGTGCGTCTCGTCGCGAATCTGCTGAATCAGGTGCAGCACGGGCGAGTGTCTCTCCAGTACGATCGGCTCATCTTCCTGCCCCAAAACGTAAAGAATCTCCTCTTTCTTCGCGATGCTCGCCACCGGCTGATTGATGATCTGCAGCGATTCCAGCGCCTGCGCCGCGGCGTGAAGCTGCCCGATGCCGCCATCAATCAGGATCAGCCCGGGTAATTCTTTTTTCTCCTCCTGTAATCGACGGTACCGCCGCCCCACAGCTTCGCGCATGCTCGCAAAGTCGTCGTTCTGTCGCAACGGATTTCCGTTACCGCCCTCTTCGCCTCGAATGATGAATTTGCGGTAGTCCGATTTCTTCATGCGCCCTTTTTCCCAAACCACCATGGACGCGACGGTGTCCGTTCCTTGGATATGCGAAATGTCAAAGCTCTCGATGCGCAGCGGCTCGTCCGCCAGATTGAGCGCATTCTGCAGCGCCTCGCCAATCGCCTTGGATGTCGGCTTCAAAATGCGGAATCGCTGTTCGAACGAATGCTTTGCGTTGCTCTCCACCAGATCGAGAAAAGCCCGCTTCGTCCCTCGCTGCGGCGTAAAAATTTCTACTTTGTGTCCCGCGCGCTCCGTCAGCGTCTCTTCAAGCAGTTCGCGATCCTCAAAATCCGCCGAGACGTGAATTGCTTTCGGCAAGTATTCCGCTTCCAGATAAAGTTGCTTCAGCAGCGAAGTCACAAATTCCTGCGCATCAAATTCTTCCAGCTCTTCCCAGTAAAATTCGCGCCGATCCACAACACGTCCACCGCGCAAATGAAAAAGGTCCGCGGCAACGAGCGGTGGCTCGGCGTAATACGCAAGCACGTCGGTATCGTCTCCCTGCGCCGCGGCGATGCGCTGCCGCTCTTCGATGTCTTCCAGCGTCCGCAACAAGTCGCGGTAAGCCGCCGCCTGTTCGAACAGCTCCTTCTCCGCCGCGGCCGCCATCCGCCCTTCCAGGCTCTTGATCAAATCGTGGCGCCGCCCTTCCAGAAACAGCCGCACATCGCGCGCCGCTTCCGCGTAGCGTTCATCCGTGGTTAGCCCCGCCACGCAAGGTCCCAGGCATCGCTTGATGTAATACTGCAAACACGGCCGCGGATGGCTGCGAGTCAGATCCACCGTGCAAGACGGCACCAGGAATCTCTTATGCACAAAATGCATAATCCGGCGCGCCAAACTCGCAGGGAAATATGGCCCAAAATAAATTGACCCGTCTTTCTTGATCCGCCGCGTGAAGTAAACGCGAGGATATTTTTCCGTCGCCGTGAATTTGATATAGGGATACGTCTTGTCGTCGCGCAGCACGACGTTGAATTTCGGCCGGTACTGCTTGATCAGGTTGTGCTCGAGCGCCAGCGCCTCGCGCTCGTTTCCCACCACAATGGTCTCGAGATCGGCAATCTCGCGCGCCAGCGAACCTGTCTTGGCATCCATCCAGCGCGATTCCAGGAAATACGACCGCACCCGGCTGCGCAGGCTGCGCGCCTTGCCAACGTAAAGGACGGTTCCCCCGGCATCCTTGAAGAGATAGACGCCCGGGCTTTCCGGAAGCTGCGCGGCTTTTTCGCGGGGTTCCATGGCGGCTCAAACACAAGTCTACAATCGCCAGACAACTTCCATCATACTAGAGGGAATCGGAGTACAGGGAGACCTCCGTGACAGTTATGCGATTCCAGAAGGCAATTCCAATTTTGGCGGCGGTTTTCTTTTTGTCCGTTGCTTCGCAATCGCGCGCGCAGCATCAGCCGCAAGAGTCCTCTTCAAAACCAGCCGACGCGCCGGCCGCCGCACCGCCAAAATCCGCCGCCAAGCAAAAGAAAGACACCGCCACGCAAAACGCACCCGACCAGCCCATGTGGGATCCCCTGCGCGCGGAAAAAGATCTCGAAGTCGGCCAGTTCTATATGAAGAAGGGTGATTTGGACGCGGCCATCGATCGTTTTCAGGACGCCACGAAAGCAAAACCCGGCTACGCCATCCCGTTTCGTTTCCTGGGCGAAGCCCAGGAAAAAAGAGGCTTGAAGAAACAAGCTCTCAAATCGTTCCAGCGTTACCTGGATTTATATCCTCACGCCGAAGATGGCGACAAAGTGCGCAAGAAAATCGACAAACTCCACAAGGAAGTCGAAAAAGAAAAGAAACAGTGAGACTGGGTATCCCCGCTGACTCACTTCACCGCGCAAGCCGGTCCAGAATGCGCCGCGCGCGTTCGAATTCGGCAAACCGCTTTTCTTCTTCTCGAAATTTCCGGGAATGCGAAACCATGCTGCAGCCAGACCGCCGCGTCGGGTGTTTCACGTGCAGCATCTCGTGAAACAAAACATATTCCACCGCGCACGCCGGAACCCCTGGGCGGTCCATCCGGCGATTCAGCAAAATCTGATTCGGTCCAGGATCGTAACACCCGAATTGCCGCCGCCAGTTCCTCGCGCTCCATCCAATGTGCGGCCGCTGCAGTTGGCCCGCAAAATACTTTGCATTCAGCGCCTCAAACATTCCGTCGAGATCGTAGTGCTCTCCCCGCGGACCGGTCGCCGCCAGCCGAACCCGCCCGCGCCGCATCAGGTTCATGCGGCTGCGCGTGCGATCCGAGCGCGCGTACTCCAGATAGGGTTCGGTCAGGGCCACCGGAGCCTTGCGCCGGTAAACTCGCGAAAGTAACAGCGCAGCCGCGCCTTCCAGCACCGCCAGCGGCGCCCGCTGCAAAAGGTCGGAAAACCGCACGTAAACAACTTCCTCTCGCCGCCGAATCGTCAGCACCAGGCTGGAATAGGGATAAAATTCCACGCGGAACCGCGGCGGCCGGCCATCGCAACCCAGCCGCGTGAACATCCGCTGAAAAAGTGCCCCGCCTCCCGGAACCATCGATGTTCCGCGGCGGATCGATTTCATCGTGTTGTTCAGATTCCTCAAGAATTAATTCTTCCGGCGCACCGGCGGCGGCGCGACTTTCTTCTTCGCCTTTTCCGCATCATTCATCGCGTCGCGAGTTCCTTCGAGCGCGTCGTCCAGATTATCCTTGTAGAGCTCGCGCTCGGCGCCATCATTGGACAGTTTTTCCAGCACCACAAGAAAATCTTTCGTGCGCGCCGCCATCATGTCAATCCCCTGCCGGATATTGTCCTGTTTCTCCAGCCCCAGTTGGATCAGGTCCGCCGCGTCGTCCACGCAGCCCACGTAAGCATTCAGCAACGAATTCAACATGTCGCCGTGGCGATTGGTGGACGGATGGTCTAACTCATACTGGAACTTCTTCAAGCGATCATCAGCAAACGTCAAAAAGAGTTTTATGCGTTCGTTGACCGTCTCGGCATCGCGAATCTTGTCCGCCTCCACGGCCGAGAGATAGTCCTTCTGCTGTGGAGTCGCGGCGCAAACCGCCGGCGAAGCGGCAAGCATCATGGAACCCAGCAAGAAAACGGGCAATCTTAAGTTCATGGTTGTTTCTCCCCGGGGGGAGTAGCCGGGTGCGGTTCCAGTGGCCGGCGGGGAAATAGCATTTTCAGCAGCTCTCCATCCATCCCGACCAGTTCCTGGCGGACAATCTGCAACGGCGGTTTGTAGCTTTCCGGGGACACCAGCAAACTTTCGTCAACCTCGCGAATTCCCTTTCGTACGTGAATCTCCAGCTGCCGGTAACCATTGGATTGCTTTTCCGCGTCCGGGTGTTGCTTCTTTAAGGTATCGATCGCGGCGCGAACATTGTCCCGGTACTTTTCGAGCGTCAAGCCCACCGCGTTATAGTCGCCGGCTTTTCCGGCTCGCCGCGCCTCTTCAAACTGCGCGTCTCCCAATTTTCCGACCTGTTTCGCCTTTTGCACTCCGCTCGTTTCGCGATCGAACCGTGCCTGAAGATCAGCCAGGCTCTGCGCGGCAACCGGAGCCTGCATCGCGAGAAATACGAGCATGCCGCACAACGTGCCCCGGGACGTACCACTGGCCCTCATCCGCCTACCTTTTCCGTTCCAGCATGCGTTGCAGCACCTTGCTCCGCTCTTTGGCTTGCCAGACTTGATCGGGGTTCTTGTCCTGATCGAGCTCCAGAAACTTTTGGTAAGCCTCCAAAGCAAGCTTCGGTTGCTTCAGTTTATCGTAGCAAATCGCGCGGATAAACCAGACACCCGCGCCCGGCTGTTCCACTTTGGCTATCTCGTCGAGTGACGC
>JBGPIX010000081.1:0-17119 GCA_041485085.1 Candidatus Acidiferrum sp. | reverse complement strand
GGACGCGGGTTCCGTCCGAGGGCCGCATTCTATCCGTGAATTCGCCTGATGCAAAAGAAATCGAGGAGCCGGCTGGCCCTGCCGCAGCGGCCCAGACGATTGACGCTGCGCGCACTCTCGCATACGATGCCGCACGTCACACTTTTGTATTTTGAGAAGGCTTGAGAAGGAGCTCCGCCGCTTATGATGTCTCTACTTCGATGCTTAAGTGCTGCAACCTTGCTTCTCCTAGGGGTGAGTCTGAGCTTCGCCCAGCAGCCACCGCCGCAGCCAGCGCCGGATAAAGCTACGGAAAAGCCCAAAGAAGAAAAGAAACCCCCGGTCCCTGAAGAGAAAATTGTTCAGACCAAGCACTCCTTGAAGATCGGCGGGCAGGAGATCAAATACACCGCCACTGCCGGCACCATTCTCCTGAAGCTGGAAGATGGCACTCCCAAGGCCAGCATCTTCTACGTTGCGTATACCAAGGATGACGTCAGTGACGCGAGCCAGCGCCCGCTTACGTTCAGCTTCAATGGCGGCCCAGGTTCCGCGTCCGTGTGGCTCCATCTCGGCTTGTTCGGCCCGCGGCGCGTGCAGATGGGCGATGCGGGCACTCTCCTGCCGCCGCCTTACAAGCTGGTGGACAATGACGTGTCGCTTCTTGACATCAGCGATCTCGTCTTCATCGATCCCGTTTCGACGGGATACAGTCGCGCCGTTCCCGGCGAGGCGCCAAAACAGTTTTTCGGCGTAACGGAAGACGTCGAGTCCGTCGCCGATTTTATCCGGCTCTATGCCACCCGCAACAAGCGCTGGTCTTCGCCGAAATTTCTTGCCGGCGAAAGCTACGGTACGACGCGCGCCGCAGGCCTCTCTGGCTATCTCCAGCAGCGTTACGGCATGTACCTCAACGGCATCGTCCTGATTTCCGCGATCCTGAACTTCGAGACCGCGGAGTTCGATACTGGCAACGACCTGCCCTATATCCTCTATTTGCCCACCTATACGGCAATCGCGTGGTACCACAAAAAGCTTCCCGCGGACTTGCAAGGCGGCGATGTCCAAAAGGCCGTAGAAGAATCGCGTAAGTTCGCCGTCGGAGAATACGCGGATGCGCTCATGACCGGTGACGCGCTGTCTGCCGCCCGGCGCTCCGAGATCATGCAAAAGCTTGCCCGCTTGACCGGCCTTTCTCCGGATTACATCGACCGCACCAACCTGCGCATCGAAATTCAGCGCTTCACAAAGGAGCTCTTGCGTAGTGAACGGCGCACCGTTGGCCGCATTGATGCGCGTTTCCTGGGGATCGATCACGATGCCGCCGGTGAAGACCCGGAGTACGACCCCAGCATCGCGGCGATCATCGGCCCGTATTCGGGCATGCTGAACGATTACGTGCGCAACGATCTCAAGTTTGACAGCGACCTGCCGTATGAAGTTCTGACGGGCCGCGTGCGGCCGTGGAACTACGCGCCCTATGAGAATCGCTACGTCAATGTCGCGGAGACGTTGCGAAGGGCCATGACGCAGAATCCTTTTCTGCGTGTTTTTGTCGCCAAGGGCTATTACGATTTGGCCACGCCGTTTTTTGCCGCCGACTACACCTTCGATCACCTGGGTCTCGACCCGACGCTGCGCGGCCATCTCAGCGGCGCGTATTACGAAGCAGGCCACATGATGTATGTCCATCCACCTTCGCTGGCCAAGCTTAAAACAGATATCGCGCAATTCATTAAATCCAGTTCGGTGGCCAATCCGGCAAAATGAAACGCTTTCTCGCCATTGTCCTGTGGATCGTGGTTGCCTTGCTTGGCGCGGGAGCGTTCGCCAAGATCGCCTTCGATCGCGGAGAGCCGCTCAACGCGACATGGTTCGTTGTCGCCGCGGTCTGCTGTTATTTGGTGGCGTACCGTTTGTACTCTGCATTTGTCGCCGCCAAAGTCCTCGCCCTCGATGACACGCGCGCCACTCCCAGCGAACGCCACGATGACGGCCGAGACTTCGTGCCGACGAACAAATGGGTTCTCTTCGGTCATCATTTCGCCGCCATCGCGGGCCCCGGCCCGCTCGTCGGCCCAACTCTCGCCGCGCAGTTCGGCTACCTGCCGGGCACGCTCTGGCTGATTGCCGGCGCCGTGTTCGCGGGCTGCGTGCAGGATTTCGTGATTCTCTTTTGCTCGATTCGCCGTGACGGAAAATCGATCGGCCAGATGGCTCGCGAAGAGGTCAGCGAACGCGGGGGTTTCATCGCGCAACTAGCCGTGCTGGCGATTATGACGATTCTTCTCGCCGTGATCGGTCTCGTTGTGGTGAACGCCCTCAAGTCCTCCCCATGGGCCACGTTTACGTTGGCGATGACCATCCCCATCGCCCTGCTTCTCGGTCTCTATCTTCGCTTCGTCCGGCCCGGCCGCGTCCTGGAAGCTTCGGTCATGGGCGTGGCTCTGGTTCTTTTTGTAGTCGTTGCCGGGCAGTGGGTCGCCGATTCGCCCTCTTGGGCTCGCGTCTTCACGCTGAGCGGCGTCGCGCTGGCCTTTGCGATTATCGCGTACGGTTTCGCAGCATCGGCCCTGCCGGTCTGGTTGCTGCTCGCGCCGCGCGATTATCTCAGCGCGTTCATCAAAGCTGGCGCCATATTTTCTCTTGCTGCTGGAATTTTGTTCGTGAGGCCGCAAGTCTTGATGCCGCCGCTCACTCGATTCATCGACGGCACCGGCCCTGTCTTCGCCGGAAAGATTTTCCCCTTTTGCTTTATTACCATCGCGTGCGGCGCAATCAGCGGATTCCATTCGCTCATCTCTTCGGGCACCACGCCGAAGATGATCCTTCGCGAAAGCCATGCTCGCTTCATCGGCTACGGCGCGATGCTGCTCGAGTCGTTTGTCGGCGTGATGGCCATGGTCGCTGCGTGCGCCATGCCGCCGGGCGTCTATTTCGCGATCAACAGCCCGCCCAGCATCGTCGGGAGCACTGGGGATGCGGCTGCCGCGACGATCAGCGGCTGGGGCTATCCGCTGCAAGCGCAAACGATGACCGATCTTGCCCACAAGGTCGGCGAGATCACTCTTTGGAATCGAGCCGGCGGCGCGCCTTCGCTTGCCGTAGGCATGGCGCAAATCTTTTCCAGCACCATCGGCGGCGAGCGTCTCCTCAGCATCTGGTATCACTTCGCAATCATGTTCGAAGCGCTCTTCATCCTGACGGTGCTCGACGCGGGCACGCGCGTAGGACGCTTTATGGTTCAGGATCTCGGCGGCCGCTTTTGGAAGCCCTTCGGGCGCACCGGTTGGATGCCCGGCGTTCTGGTTTCCAGCGCCATCATCGTCGCGCTGTGGGGCTACTTTCTCTATCAAGGTGTCGTCGATCCGCTCGGGGGAATCAATTCGCTCTGGCCGCTTTTCGGCATCTCCAATCAATTGCTAGCGGCAGTCGCGCTCGTGGTCGCCACTACAATTCTGATGAAGATGGGCCGCCTGCGCTGGATTTGGGTGACGCTGCTGCCGATGGCGTGGCTGGTCATTATCACCATGACCGCCAGCTACCAGAAAATCTTCGATGCCAATCCGCGCATCGGTTTTCTGGCGTATGCCAAAGCCCTGGCTTCACAAATCGCGGCCGGAAAAATTCCCGCCGAGAAAATTGCAGAAACGCAGCGCCTCATTTTCAACCAGCGCCTCGATGCCGCCGTCACCGGCGTTCTCGCCGCGATGATACTCATCCTGATCGTCGAAGCCCTCGTTCATTGGTATTCGATTCTCACCCACCGCAAGGAGTTGGTGCTTCACGAATCGCCCTACATTGCCACGAAGTGGGCCGCCGATTACTCCGGCGCCGCCCACGGAGACGACTAATGACACATGCTGTAAAAACCACGTCCCGTTTTCTCCGCCGCCTCTGGCGCGGCCTCCGCGAATGGTGCGGCGACGCCGCCTACGAAACCTACCTTCGTTCTAAAGGCACGCAGTCCAGTTCCTGCCACAAGCTCACGCCTGCCGAGTTCTACGTGGAACAGCTCAACCGCCGCTATTCCAAGCCCAACCGCTGCTGCTGAAACTGTCTCCTTGTTGCCACCGGTGGGCTGTTCAGGAAAAATCTTGTCTCTGCCAACCTTCGGGCGTACACTCCCCGTAATCTCGGTTGGGCCCTTCTGAACACATTTTCTAAGGAGGGAAAAATGCCAAGAATGTCTCGGATCTTTGTACTTCCTCTCCTCGCGCTTGCCGCCAGTCTCGTCTACTTCACCTCCCCCGCGCAGGAGAAAACTTCCAAACCCGATTTTGATATGACCGCCAGCTATATCGAAGCTTGCAGCTGCGACATGTTCTGTCCCTGCTACTTCAACACTCACTCCACGAACCATATGGCCATGGGCGAGAGTCACATGGATGAACATTTTTGCCGCGCCAATCTTGTCCTCAAAGTGGACAAGGGATATTACAAAGACACCAAGCTGGACGGCGCCAAGGTCTGGATCGCTACCGATCTGGGCAGCGACTGGAGCACCGGCAAGGACTCTTGGCTGGTCGTGAACTTCGATCCCAGTGTCGGCAAGGAGCAGCAGGCCGCGCTTGGCGACATCCTCGGCCAGCTCTATCCGATTCCATGGCAGAAAAAGGCCGTGCAGACCGCGGCGTTCTCGTGGAACGTGGACTCAAAGACCGGCGTGGCCCACGCCAAGATGGATAACGGCAAAGGCGAAGTCACCCTCGAACGCGTCAGCGGCACGGATCCCCACCACGAAGTTGTTATGCACAATTTGAAATACTGGGGAGCGCAGTCCAATGAGGGCTTCCGCATGTGGAAGACCAAGCACGAAGCCTTCGAAGGGGATGGCCACAAGTTCTCTTATGACGGGACGAATGGGTTCCTGATTACCATCCACTTTTCTGGAAATGCAAAGCCCGCTTCCGCGAACTGATCCGCGATTCGAATCGGCCTCGGCAGCCGCGCCTAACTGGCAAGGAAAGCGTGGCTGCCTGCCTAAAACTCTTCCTCGTCGTCACCGGTGTGTTTTAGTACGGTTGTCTTGTGTGTGATCCAGATGTTGTGGTTGCGAATGCCTGCGAGGATGGAGCGTCGGGTTTCGGCCGGCAGCATCTCTGGCGCAAAGACTCCCGCAAGATCCCGCGGGAAAAATTTGATGAAAAGTGCCGCGACATGCGCGGTCGCGTAGGCCACCGGCGTCGTGAATCTTCCTTGCTGCCGAATCTGATACAGCGTGGGAAATGTGCAATCGCTGCGAATCAATAAGTGCTGATCGTCTTTCCTGCCGTGCTTTACTCCCCGGACCAGCACGGCCGCGCCAAAACGCGCATTCTGTAAAATCCCTCGCCGAATCAGGCTGGCGATCATCCGCGGAGAAGACGTCTGCGGAAAGTGATGCCGGGCCATCCCGCGTGAACGTGAAAGTTTTCCCTGTTTGTGCCAGCGTCGCAGCCGGTCGATCTCATTCCCGCCGATTTTCACGTCCAGCTCCCGCATGGGAATGAAGTGCGGCAGCGTGGCTACCTCATCCTGCGCCGCAAGCACCACGCGCGCGCTGCCGATGGGATCGGCAAATCGAAACTTTTCGATTTCCGAAAAGCGTTTGCCTAGCTGAAATTTTCCGTGGCGATAAATCCGCGGGTGCGAAACCGCCTCGTCGAACGAAACTTCCGGCGACCATTGAGAGATGGGATCATCGCTCTCGGTGCTCTCATACAGGCGGATGTGCACGGCCTGGACTTCGTCCAGCGCGTCCGCCGCGCGCTTCACGAGCAAATTGGTCAGGCCGGGCGCCGCTCCGGTATTGATCAGCGCCACCCGGTTTTTTTCTTCGAACTTCTTCACATAGCGGAACTGCTCGGCCCTGAAGGGATGGCGCGTCAGGTGCGAGCTGAGATCGGCGTAGTGCGCGCGCAGCCGCAGCGCCGCACGCAAGACAATCTCGTTGAACACCGAAGCCGACGTGTTAACGATGAGCTGGCAGCCCTTCGCGGCTTTCACGATGCCGCGCAGGTTTCGCGCGTTCACTTCCGTTACCGCGATCGTGCTTTTCCTGCCCAGAAAGCGCCGCGCGCGCTCCGCGTCACGGTCTCCGCACCAGACCGTATGTCCTTGCCGCTCCAGCAATTGTGCGAGAAGCGAGCCGGTCGCTCCGGCCCCTAAAACGAAGATCCGCATGGCGTGGCCAAAACTCTATCACAGACTGCTGGCAGGTATTGCTGATCCCTCAGGGTTTGGTGTTGGAGGTATGACGAGGTGCGGGCGCTCCACGCAGGAGTCCTTCAGTGCTCAAATCTTCATCCAAATCCGGCCAGTAGATCCCGTAGCCCCCGCCAGCAACCTTCCAATTGTTCAGCTGCTCTTTCGATGCATGCATAAGGCGGGGAAACCACGCGAGAGGCACACTGATGGTCCGTCCATCCATCAACGCAACGCTGAGCGAGTCGGCCGTGAAGCTCACGCTCGAGACCCGTTCATCAGCCTTCAACGCCAAAATGCCCATTCCATGCCTCTACGAAGAGGGCCTGATTTGCACCCACGACAGATTGTACTCTACGAAGTTCGACCGCGCTAAACCCAAAGTTTATAGCCAGCGCCACAGGTTCCAACCAGAACTTGGCCGATAATTCGTCCCTATCTGCGTGGATATGACGAGGTTCGTTTGGTTCATGGCTGTAGAAATAGAAGCGGTACGGACCGGTCCTCAGAACAGTTGGCACGCGCCGATTCTACCGAATTGCGATTCGTTTCGTACAGGCATACACTATGCCTGTAACTCCGACCCCTGCTGCCTACGGGAGAGATAACCCACGGCGACCGGGGCGAAGCCCTGAGAAGTGATCGGGGCCGAGGGTTTGGGCGGAAACGCCCGGGCCTCCCGTGCTTGGAAAGGAGCGATCGCACCGAAAATGTGTATTTTTTCGGCGAGCGCCCGATTCCCAGCAGTGGATCGGGCGGTTTTGTTTTAGAACTCCGGTGCGTCCAGGTAAAAGGGAGCTGCATCCAAGAAGCACGACCGATGATGACTCTTCACGACAAATTCGGACGCCAGATCACCGACCTCCGCATCTCCATCACCGACCGCTGCAATTTTCGCTGCGTTTACTGCCGCTCCGCCGATCCGGAAAACTATCGCGATCACGACGAAATTCTCTCCTGGCCCGAGCTCGACCGCCTCGCCACGATCTTCCTCAGCCTGGGCATCCGAAAAATCCGCATCACCGGCGGCGAACCTCTCGTCCGCGAAGGCGTCGAGGACTACATCGCTCGTCTCCACGCCCTCGGCGTCGAAGACCTCTCCATGACCACCAACGGTCACCTGCTGGCCGAACGGTGCGACCGCCTCCTTGCCGCCGGCCTCCGCCGCATTAACATCAGCCTCGATTCGCTCGATCCCGATAAATTCGAGCGCATCACCCGAACCAAGTCCTTCTCCACGGTGATGCACAGCATCGAAGTCGCCCAGAAATCGCGCCTGGCCCCCGCCAAAGTCAACGCCGTCCTGGTTCGCGGCATCAACGACGACGAAGTCGAAGCCTTCGCCTCTTACGCTCGCGAAACCGGCGTCATCATGCGCTTTATCGAGTTCATGCCGCTCGATGCCGACCGCCATTGGACTCCCGCCCTTGTCGTGCCAGCCGCGGAAGTCCACCGCCGCATCCATGCCCGCTGGCCGCTCGAGCAGATCCCTCACGAACGCAGCGAAACCGCCCGCAAGTACCGCTTCGCGGATGGCGCACCCGGCGAAATCGGCCTCATCGCCCCGGTGACCCAGCCCTTCTGCGGCCATTGCTCCCGCATTCGGCTGACCGCCGACGGCAAGCTGCGCACCTGCCTCTTCAGCAAGGACGACCATGACCTGCGCGCGCTGCTCCGCGAAGGGGCTTCCGACGAGGATTTGGTCACCTATATCCGCTCCATTGTCATGGAAAAGGAAGAGGGCCACCGCATCAACGAGCCCGGCTTTATCCAGCCTTCCCGGACCATGGTCTTTATCGGCGGATAGTGGCAAATTCCTTGAAATATGAGAAAATGAGACTTCCCGGCAAGGATTAGGGACCGCATAGATTCAGCCTCAGGGCAAACAGCACACTCCATGGGCAACCTAGTATCCATCTCGGATAGCAGCACCCTCATCGGCACAGAACAGCCGCCCACCGTCCGTGCGCCAGAGATTGAAGCCGGAGTAGGCTGCGACTTCGATTCCTACCTCCTTGTGCCCGATAACGCCCTCGATGACCGCATTGCCGCTGCCAAGGCCCGCCTGGGCCAGGACGTCGTCATTCTGGGCCATCACTATCAGCGCGACGAAGTCATCAAGTTCGCCGATTTCCGCGGTGACTCCCTCAAGCTTTCCTTCCAGGCTTCCCAGGCCGAGGGCCGCTATATCGTCTTCTGCGGCGTGCATTTCATGGCCGAAAGCGCGGACATTCTTCGCCGCGAGCATCAGACTGTCATCCTGCCCGACCTCAACGCCGGATGTTCTATGGCCGATATGGCCGACATCGGCCAGGTGGAAGCCTGCTGGAGCGAGCTCTCTTCTCTCCTCGATCCGCAAAAAATCATTCCCGTCACGTACATGAACTCGACCGCGGCCATCAAAGCCTTCACCGGTGAGCATGGTGGCTCGGTTTGCACCAGCACCAACGCCTCCCAGGTCATGAAATGGGCCTTCGAGACCGGCGAAAAAGTTCTCTTTCTCCCTGACGAGCATCTCGGCCGCAATACCGGCTACCGCATGGGCATCCCCCTCGATCAGATGATCGTTTGGAACCCGTATCTGGAGTTTGGCGGGAACACGCCGGAAGCCGTCCGCAACGCCCGCATCATCCTCTGGAAGGGCTACTGTTCGGTGCACCAGCGCTTCACTACCCAGCAAGTTGAGCGCGTCCGCCGGGAGCATCCCGGCATTCGCGTCATCGTTCACCCCGAATGCCGCTTCGAGGTCGCCCAGGCCGCCGACCAAATCGGCTCGACCGAAGGCATTATCAAGGCTATCCAGTCTTCTCCCGCCGGCAGTCAGTGGGCGATCGGCACGGAAATCCACCTGGTCAACCGCCTCAGCAAGGAATTGAAGAACCACACAGTCATCTCGCTCGATCCTAGCGTTTGCGTCTGCACCACCATGTTCCGCATTACCCCCCAGCATCTTCTCTGGGCGCTCGAAAACCTCGGTGAAGGCAACGTCGTCAACCGCATCTCCGTCGACGAGCGCACTCGCCACCATGCGCGAGTAGCTCTCGACCGCATGCTCGCTTTACGCTAGCATCACGGTAGGACAGACTTCAGTCTGTCCTTTTTTCCAGTTGCAAGGCTGTCCCAAGAAACGGAATCAGAATGGCCGACGAAGACGACGACGATCAAGAACAAGACGAAACTCCGGAACCGCCGCAGCGCCTCTTCACTCTGACCGAAGCGGAGCGTACGCGCCAGGAACTCGAACCCTTTCTCGTCGAAGCCATGGACTCCCGTAAAAAACTCTCCAGCCTGGAAAACGAACTTTCCGCCGTCTCCGCGCGCATCATGATGATGGGCGGCGTTCTCGTCCCCTACGAAAAACTGGCCGCCGTCCGCATGGAACACACCCAGCTTTCTGAAATCCTCAAGTCCGCCCTCAACCGCATTCTGGAAACGGGCTGCCTCATCAAGGACCTCGACGTCGGACTTCTTGATTTTCCCGCCGTCATCAATCAGCAAGATGTTTATCTCTGCTGGAAACTCGGCGAGGACCGCATCCGCTTTTACCATCGCCAGGACGAAGGTTTCGCCAGCCGTAAGCCGCTCGACCCGCGCGATCTCGGCCCCGGCGACACCATTCAATAATTGTGTTATTTCAACTCGATGAGCGATTTTGTAGTGGCCGGTCTTCAGACCGGTGTTTTTTTTCCGCCGTCATTCTGAGCGAAGAAAAGGATCTCAACTTATTGTGCTTCGCCAGCTCAAACTGTGAGCAACCGTGACCGATCATCCTGAAAACCGCCTGAAAGATTCCGCCAGCCCCTACTTGCGCTCCGCCGCGCACCAGCCCATCGACTGGCACGAATGGGGCGCCGCCGCCTTCGCCCGTGCCCAATCCGAGGACAAACCCATTCTCCTCGACATCGGCGCCGTCTGGTGCCACTGGTGCCACGTCATCGACCGCGAAAGCTACGAAAATGCCGAAATCGCCAAAATCATCAACGAACACTTCGTCGCCGTAAAAGTCGATCGCGACGAGCGCCCCGACGTGGACTCCCGTTATCAATCCGCCGTCAGCGCCATTTCCGGCCAGGGTGGTTGGCCGCTCACGGGTTTTCTGCTTTCCGACGGCAAACCGTTTTTTGGCGGCACCTACTTCCCGCCTGAAGACCAGATGGGCCGCCCTGGATTCCGCCGCATTCTTCTCGCCGTCGCCGATTCCTACCGCAACAAACGCGCCGAGCTCGAGCGCGCCGCCGACTCCCTCGCCGATGCTGTCTCGCAAGCCGAAGTCTTCACCGGCGCCCGCGCCGATTTCGACCCCAGCGTGGTTGACGCCCAAATCAAATCCATCACCCAGCTCTTCGACATCAAGAACGGCGGCTTCGGACGCGCCCCGAAATTCCCTCACTCCTCGGCAATCGATCTCATCCTTGAGCGCTACCAGCAATCCAAAGAAAAGCACCTCCTCGCCATGGCCGAAACCACCCTTGAAAAAATGGCCCGTGGCGGCGTCTACGACCAGCTCGCCGGCGGCTTCCATCGCTACTCCGTCGACGAGCGCTGGCTCGTCCCCCATTTCGAAAAAATGTCCTACGACAATTCGGAACTCCTGAAAAACTATCTCCACGGATACCAGGTCACGCAGAATCCATTTCTGCGCGAGACCGCCGAAAGTATCATCGGCTGGGTGAACGAAGTTTTGTCAGATCAGGAAAATGGCGGCTTCTACGCCAGCCAGGACGCGGACTATTCGCTCGACGACGACGGCGACTATTTCACCTGGAGCCTCGACGAACTCCGCGCCGCGCTTCTCCCTGACGAAGCTCGTGTCATGGAGTTGTACTACGACGTCGAAGCTCACGGCGAAATGCACCACAATCCCGCAAAAAATGTTCTGTGGATCGCGCGCGACGCCGCTGACATTGCGAAGCAACTCAGTCTCGACGAAACCACTGTCCGCCTGACCATCGCCAGGTCCAAAGGAAAAATGCTCGCCGCGCGCCTTCCGCGTCCGACACCGTTCATTGACAAAACGATGTACGTCTCCTGGAACTCCATGTTTGTCTCGGCCTATCTTGATGCCGCGCGCGTTCTCGGCGGATCACTAGGCGCGAATTGCCGAGCCTTCGCCCTGAAAACTCTCAACCGCATGCTAAACGAAGTCTGGACCGAATCACGCGGCTTCGGCCACCGCATCGGCGGCCCCGCCCTCGAAGGCTCGCTCGACGATCAAGTCTTCAGCGTCCTCGCTCTGCTCGACGCCTACGAAACCACGCTCGATCCCCGTTATTTCACCGCCGCTCACAAAACCATGGACCTCGCCATCTCCCGCTACGGCGACGCCGAAGGTGGCGGCTTCTTCGACCGTCCTTCCGACGCCGCGCCTATGGGTGGCCTCGACGTTCGCCGCAAACCCTTCCAGGATTCCCCTACGCCCAGCGCCAATTCCGTTGCTGCCATCGCGCTGATTCGAATGCACGCCTTCACCGGCGACGACCGCTACCATGCCTTCGCTCAAAAAACGCTCGAAGCTTTCGCCGGCATCGCTCCGCAGTATGGCCTCTTCGCCGCCACCTACGGCCTAGCCGCCACCCTCTTCGCTCATCACCCAATCGAAGTCGTCATCACCGGCCCCGCCAACGATCCCGCCGCCCAAGCCCTCGAATCCGCCGCCCACCGCGTCTACCGCTTCGGCAAATCCGTCCTCCGCGTCACGCCAGAAACTCCCCAACTCCATCTCGCCGGCGCCCTCAAGGAAACCCTCCCCCATCTCCCCGCCGATAAAGCCTTCGCCGTAGTCTGCTCCGGCCAAACCTGCCTGCCCCCAACCTCCGATCCCGCCCAACTCACCGCTCTCCTTGCGAATGCCGCTGCCGCTACTCCCGGCTAGCTGCGCGAGCCATGCAGTTGTCAACTCACTTTTCCCTCACAAATTTGTAGTTATCGGAAAACGCGTCTTTGTCCTCCGCGTGCTCAAGCATGAATTTTCGGAGTTCATCCGTGCTCGCAGTCAGGATCATATCCCCGTTTTCCCCCAAATGTGAGAGCTGGAGCGAACCCGCCTTGATCTCCTCTTTTACCCAATCATCCTTCAAAAAATGAATCTCCAAACTATCTTTCCCCAGCCAGACTCGTCCCACCATATGCACCGGAATCATGGGAAACGGCATCAAGGTATCTTTTGAGTCCATGGCTTTGTTGCCCGTGTCTCCCTCAAAGTCAGCAAACAAGCTAGACCCGATTTTCACGAGCCGCATCTTCGCCAGGAATCCTCCCTTCGCTCCCACGGCACCCCATTTAAAGTCGTAGGAAATCTCGTCTGCGGACCTTGCGAAACTCCATCTCGTATTCTTGTCGTCTGGATTGTTCGGGTCAGGTTTCTCCAGCTTCCAGGTTCCGATCAAGCCAGTTTCAAACGCCTTGTCATCGGCCTTGTACAACGGAAAGAAGGATGCCATCGGCCCGCATCCATCTAGGAGAATTGCCAAAGTCAAAACCACAGCGAGCGTTGCGAACTTGCGCTTCACGTTGTCCCCTCCCAAGAGAATTGGTGCGGTCCCCTTATTTTCGACCTAAATCACAAAGCGGGCACGAGGAAAACATCCTCGCGCCCGCTCATTGAGACCACTTCGATTCGTTTCTTCTCCTTAACTTCCTTTACGTCCTTTACTTCCTCAACCTCCCTATTTCTTCGGCCTCGACTCCGGTGGCACCAGCCCATTATTCCGGTAATACACCACCAGATTGCCGTAGTGTTCCCCCGAATGCTCAATCAGTCCGTACGCCAAATCGCCCACTCGGTTGAGCCGTGGTCCGCCGGCATTCACGGCCTCGTTCATTCCCTTGTCGCCTTTGGCCTTGATCGCGTCGGCGCCGTCCTTCACGCACTGCTTCACATACGCCACCAGGTCGGCTTTGCTGCTGATTTTCAGCTCTTCAGGCTTTGGATCATCCGCATAGCGCGGCTTTTTGTTCTGCGCCGGGTCCGTGAAGTAGTACATGGACGCTGAAACGTGCACCAGCAGTGCCCGGAACGTCCGCGAATCAGGATTCGGTTTGTAGTCGTACTTGTCTTCCGGCAGATCTTCTGCAATCGCCACCAGTTTCCTGCCGATTTCGTTCCACTGCTCCAGCACCTCCGCCGAAGGACTTAGCGGCGGCTTCGGTGCTTCCTTCTTCGCCGCCTCCTGCGCCAGTACCGGCAGCGCCGCCAATCCCATCGCCAAGGCCAATCCTGCCACCCACTTCATCTTCATCATCTTTCTTTCCTCCGTTACGCCCCCGCCGCGGCGGGCGGACGTTCTCTCCTTCAGACGCGCCATCCAGCCAAGCGTTTCCCCAATTTACTGTTCATTGGGACAGTGCCACCCGGCCTTTCGCGGGGGTTTATCTTACGCAGTAAAAGTGGCCCCGTCATTCAAAATTCCCAACTCAGGCATGCTAAACTTGTATTTTACGCTTGGGGGCGCCATCACCGTGAATTGGGGCTTTTTGCTGCTGCGTATCGTTATTGGCTTGAGCATTTTGACGCTGCTGTTTCTCTCGCAGCGCTTCTGGTACCGCGCTCTTTGGCGCGTCACCTCGCATTGGGGTCGGCTGCCGCTCCGCGTCGGCGCCCGTCTGGCCTACATTGTTCTTCTCCTCCTGACAATCTTTACCATGTCTCAAGGCTTGATCTTCGGCCACGGAGGCTTCGCCCGCCAAAGCTCCATGATGACCGTCATCACCGGCCTTTGGTTTTTCAGCGCCCTTTTTGCTTACCTTGCGGTGAAGACCGTTCATGGTCTGGAGCGGATTTGGCATTTGCTGCATACGGCAGCGGCGAAGAATTCCCCTGTGCCCCAACCTTCCGTGGCAGGGCCGACAAACGCCGTCGCCGAAACCGTCGCTGACCCCGGCCGACGTTATTTTTTCCGCACCGCCACTGCTGCCGCTGGTGCCGCTCCCTTTCTCACAGCTATGTATGGTTTTGCCGCCGAGCGCCTCAACTACCAGGTCCGCCGCATCGAGATTCCCATGCACAATCTGCCGTCCGCTCTAGACGGCATGAAGATAGTGCAAATCAGCGACATTCACCTCAGCGGCTACATGTCTCGTACGGAAGTGCGCCGCGCCGTGGATATGGCCAATGATCTCGGCGCTGACCTCGCCGTCGTCACTGGCGATCTCATCACTGGCTCCGGCGATCCCATTGCCGATTGCGTCGACGAAATTCGCCATCTTCACGCTCCTCTCGGCATCTGGGGCTGCAATGGCAACCACGAAATCTACGCTCGTGCGGAAGACGAAGCGGCTTATCTCTACACGCAGGCCGGCATGAAGCTGCTGCGTCAGGAAAACGCTCAGCTTACCTTCAAGGGCGCTTCTTTCAATCTTCTCGGCGTCGATTACCAGCGCGAGCGTACTCCCCGCGGCCAGCGCCAGCAGACTCTGGCTAGCGTCGAACCCCTCGTCCGCCGCGACATGCCCAATATTCTCCTCTCGCACAATCCCAATACCTTCAATCGCGCGGCCGAACTCGGCATCGAACTTTCTCTTGCCGGCCACACCCACGGCGGACAAATTCAGGTCGAAATCCTCGACCACCGCCTCAGCCCCGCGCGCTTTATCACCGATTACATCGCCGGCCTCTACCAGCGTCCGCTCTTCGCCCCTGCTCCTAATGAGCGCGCTGCATCAAACGCCGCTTCACGCGCGTTCAGCCCATCGCTCTTCGCCGCCCCGTCGGGTCCCATGGCGCATATCTATGTGAATCGTGGCTTGGGTACCGTCGGTGCCCCGGTTCGCCTCGGTGTACCTCCAGAAATCAGTCTCATCGTCCTTCGGCGCGCCTAGTGGCTCCCTCAAAATGCTCTTCGCTGCAATCAACGCATTTCTGCGAAAGCGGATGAATGCTAAGATTTCCCGCGTTCCCTATCTCACGCCATGACAATCAAGGAAAAAAACTACTGGCTCGAGACCGCGACCGCGCCGCCTGCGCTATCAGCGCGTGACTTGCCGGAGACTGCCGACGTTGCTGTAATCGGTGCCGGTTTCTGCGGGCTCTCCGCCGCGCGCACACTCGCCAAGCGCGGCGTGAAAGTCGCCGTCCTTGAAGCCGAAACGTGCGGATGGGGCGCTAGTTCGCGCAACGGCGGCATGGTCCTCACCGGCATGAAGCTGCCGGTGCCCACGCTCATCAAGCGCTACGGCCGGGAGACCGTGCGCAAAATGTACGCCGCCTCGCTCGAATCCATCGAGTGCGTCGAGCACATCGTCCGCGAGGAGAGTATCGACTGCAGCTTTTCCCGCTGTGGCCACCTCGAAGTAGCCTGCAAGCAAGCGCATTTCGATGGCTACGAAGAATCCGCCGCCCTCATCAAGCGCGAATTCAATCACGAACTGCGCATCATTCCCAAAAGCGAGCTGCGCGCCGAAATCGGGTCGGACCTTTACTTCGGCGGTATGGTGGACGAAACCAGCGCCGGCCTCAATCCCGCGCGTTACGTAGCTGGCCTCGCGCATGCCGCGCAGCGCTCCGGCGCGTGCCTATACGATCACACTCGCGTCACATCCATCAGCCAGGAAATGAACAACGGCGCGCGCAGGTTCCGGGTGCAAAGCTCGAAAGGCGCCGTCACCGCGCGCGAAGTGATTCTCGCCAGCGGTGCCTACACTACTGAAGCGACTCCCGCTCTGCGAAAAAAAATCATTCCCATCGGCTCGTACATCATCGCCACCGAAGTTCTCTCCGCCGATCTGGCCCGCGAACTCAGTCCGCGCAATCGCATGATCTACGACTCCAAACACTTTCTCTACTACTACCGCCTCACGCCCGATAACCGCATGCTCTTCGGAGGCCGCGCCGCCTTTTTTCCAGAAACCGAGAGCACCGTTCGCCAGAGCGCTGAAATTCTCCGCCGCGGGATGATCGGCGTCTACCCGCAACTGCGCGACACCAAAGTCGAATTCGTCTGGGGCGGCACGCTCGATTTCACGCTCGACGTTATGCCCCACGCAGGAAAACTCGACGGCATGTATTACGCCGCGGGCTTTGCAGGCCACGGCGTCGCCGCCGCCACCTGGTTCGGCGCAAAACTAGCAGCCCAAATCTGCGGCGACCCCGCCGGCATTCCCTTCGACGGCATCAAGTTTCCCGCCGCCCCGCTTGGCCTCCGCAGCGGCAACACTTGGGCCCTCCCCCTCGCCGGCGCCTGGTACCGCCTCCTCGACTTCTTCACCTGATTGTTCGTTTCTTGTTTCTTCTTTTTCTTCTCTGTGCTCTCTGTGTTCTCTGCGCCCTCTGTGTTAAGTCTTTTCGCTTGCACTTTTCCCACGCATCGCAAGAAACACAAAATACATCACCGGCCCCAGCAGCACCGGCACCGGCCCCCACTTCCTTGCAAACGGATCGCTCCCCGCCAGCGCCACCACGCTCATCACCAGCGGCGCCACAATCACGTAAAGCAATCCAGCCCGCCCCCACGGAATCCGGAACGGCCGCGCCAAATCCGGCTGCTTTTTCCGCAGTTGCCACGACGAAAGCACCGTTAGCACCGTCACCCCAATGCGCAACCACACATAGACTGTCAGTAGCTGCACCATCGTCTTCTGCGCCAGTAGCGCATAAATAATCGACGACACGATGATCGCAATCCACGGCGTGCCGTAGCGCGGGTGGCGCGCCGAAAACGCCGCCGGCAGGTACCCATCCTCCGCCATCGTCGACGGCATTCGTGTGCTGGTCAGCACCGTCGCGTTCAACAGCGAAAGGTTGGTGATCAGCGCCGCGATGGTCATAGCGAATCCCAGCCATCGCCCGCCGATCAAAAGCGCGGCATCGGAAAAATACCCGGTATGCCACTTCTGCCAGTCGCCCAGCGCCGCCAGCGAAAACATCGTCGGCAGAAAATACGTGGCGATGGACAGCGGCACCACGATCGCCAGCGCGATCGGATAATTCCTCTGCGGATTCTCCACTTCCTCCGCCACG
>JBGPIX010000080.1:0-17350 GCA_041485085.1 Candidatus Acidiferrum sp. | reverse complement strand
CTCTGCGTTAATTCTTTCTTTTTGTTTTCTTCCTTACGTCCTTACCTCTTTACATGCTTACTTCCGCTTTCTCGCAATGCACCGCATCCAGCGCCCCCCAAAGTGCATCCAGCGCCTCGTTCGTAGTCTTCAGAATTTCTTCCTCATCACCGCTCGCGTGCTCTTCCAGCCATCCGCGCCAAGCCGCCCGGTGCGCCTTGTCCGCTTCCTCATGCACCTCGAAATACGCCAGCCCCTCCGGCTCCGTCACCCCATAAAACTTCTTCAATCCATCGATCTTCGTCGTGGCGATTTCCGGTACCTGCGATTCGTAAGCGTAGAGTGCCGCCACCGCCTCTGCCACCGTCCGGTCCCCGCAAATTTCGCGGAACGTCTGCACCACTGCTTGCGTTCCCGGCAGAGCAGGGCAGCACGTAATGTCATCCTCGCCCACGCCTACCGCTGCCGCAAAATCCCGCCACAGCTTCGGATGGTTCCCCGCCGGATTCTCTTCCTCCGCCAGGTTCTCCCGGATCAATCCCTGCAGCGGACCCTCCGTCCGCGCCGCCAGCACCCGCAGGTGTTTCGGAAACGCCTCCACATGCCGGTAATACTGCGCCGCATAAAGCTGCAGCGCCTCGCGGCTCAGCTTCCCCGCCTGCCAATCCTGATAAAACGGATGCTTCAGCAAACTCTTCTCCGCAATCGCCGCATCCATCCGCGCCAGCATCTCCGCGTTGCTCATGGCCGTCTTCCTCCGAGGCTACCGCCGCCTCATCCGCCCGCGCCCATCTCACCAAATTCGTGTCGCGCATTGTACCAAACTTTGCAGAATGGTGCGCAGCTCAAGCACCTTCAAGTGATGGAATAACTGTATGGGCGGCGCGTCAGAATTCGGAATGCTTCTTATAATCGGTCAGGTTAACTCGTAGGCCAGGCCCAAGCTGCGAGTCCTCCATGGCATACACGATTCCCCGAGGTGAGGCCCAGAGCGTCACCTGCCGGAGTTCGGTCTGTGTCTTCGCTCCAGGTTTGCTTTTCATCTCCATGCTCAGCTGATACTTTTCCGTTTGAAAGGTATATTGGCCGATGACGAGTTGTTCCTGGCCCAAATGCGTGATTTTGCTCGAGACCTCGGTCAAAACAAGTTTCTTGTCCTCTCCTTCGAGAATCGCCAGTTTGAGAAAGTCAGGCTCATTCTGCTTGAGCTCTTTGCGGAGCAGGAGGGAAGTGAAAAGGAGAGGGAACGGGTGAGAATAAAAGAGTTGTTGTTGCTCGGATGTCTTCAAATGCGTCTTGCCCGCTCGCCCCTTACAAAGTATCTGTGCCTCCCTGACGTCGCATCGCGCGATCTCAGTTGGCTTCTGGTCATTAAGTTTGATTCCCCTTAGGGTCAGCCCGACGGGTGACCAGTCCTTCGTGACCTGCAGGTCGATCTCGGTCAAAGTCGCAGCGTTCCGAAAATCTTCCTTCAATTCAGGTGACATTTTTGAACCCAGAGCCTCTCCGAACACAGCCATCAACGCTGCGCCTTTGTTAGGGGGCAGATGATCCTCCAGCTCAAAGCCATCGCTGACTCGCCACACGGTCCAGGACTGTGTGCTGTCTTGGAGGGGGTGACCGTCCTTCCAATCGCTGTATTGTCCTTCGGCTATCTTTTCACGGTGAGGCGGGGCTTGGGCGGGCGTGTTGATTTGGACAGCGCCCAATAAGCTGAATAAGAAGATGAGCCGGAAAACTTCCTTCATATCAGGATCTCCAACCAACCGGTATTTTGCTACAGCGATTGGCAGCTAAATAGAAACTAAGAGCCCGTCCCATGCACGCGCTCAATATCCGCCCCCACCGCGCGCAACTTCTCCACAATTCCCTCATACCCGCGATCAATGTGATACACGCGCTCAATCAACGTCTCCCCGTTCGCCACCAACCCCGCGAGCACCAACCCCGCGCTCGCCCGCAAGTCCGACGCCTGCACCACGGTTCCAGATAGTGCAGAAGGGCCGTGCACCGTCGCTGTATGTCCTTCGATCGAAATATTGGCACCCATGCGCATCATTTCGCTCGCATGCAAAAACCGGTTCTCAAAAATTTTCTCTGAAATCACCGACGTGCCTTCCGCCTGCGTCGCCAGCGCCATGTACTGCGCCTGCATGTCCGTCGCAAATCCCGGGTACTCTTCCGTCGTCACATCAACGCCCACTAGTTTCTTCGCGCCCCGCACCCGCATCGTCGTTTCATTCACAATCTCAACCGGCACACCCGCCTGCTCCAATTTCGCAATCACCGCCCCCAGATGTTCCGGCGCACACTGCGTAATCGTCAAATCCCCGCCGGTAATCGCCCCCGCCACCAGAAACGTCCCCGCCTCAATCCGGTCAGGAATCACCGTATGCTCCGTCCCATGCAATTCCTCCACGCCGCGAATCCGCAGCGTCGAAGTTCCATCCCCGCAAATCTCGGCGCCCATCTTCCGCAGCAGCATCACCAAATCCGTGACTTCCGGCTCCCGCGCCGCATTCTCCAGCACCGTCTCCCCATCCGCCAGCACCGCCGCCATCAAAATATTTTCCGTCCCCGTCACCGTAATTTTTTCAAACGCGATCTGCGCGCCCTTCAGTCGTCTCCCTTGATGTCCATTGCCGTGGACCTTCGCTTCGATGTAACCGTGCGAAGTCGTGATCTCCGCCCCCATCTGTTCCAGCGCTTTCAAATGCAAATCCACCGGCCGCGCCCCGATCGCGCATCCTCCCGGCAACGAAACCCGCGCCACTCCCACCCGCGCCATCAACGGCCCCAGCGTCAGCACCGATGCCCGCATCGTCTTCACCAACTCATACGGCGCCTCCGCGTGATTCAACCGCGGCGCCTCAATCACATAATCGCTGCTCGGAAACTCCGTCACCGACACCTTCGCGTCCATGAACGCCAGCAGCTTGCTCATGGTAATCAAGTCACGCACTTTCGGAATGTTGTGCAGCATCACCTTCTCCGCCGTCAGCAAAGCCGCCGCCATCACCGGCAGCGCCGAATTCTTCGCCCCGCTGATCGCCACGGTTCCCCGCAGCGCCTTCCCGCCCTTGATCCGAAATTTATCCATTAATTTCTACGTAGCGGGGGCCTTCCGAGGCCGGCGCCTTTTCCTCTCTGCGTCCTCTGTGCTCTCTGCTCTCTGTGTTAAATCTTTTTCCTATTCCCCCAGCGCCTTACGCAAATTTCCATGCGCGGCCCTCAATTTCTTCTTCGCCTCTGTCGCGCCAATCTTCCGCTTCAACATCACCAGCCCCACCCGCAAATCGTGTCCCCCCGCCCGCAGTGCCTGTTCCGCCGCAGACACACTCTTCCCGCTCGCCTCCGCCAAAATCCGCAGCGCCCGCTCCGCAAGCTTCTCATTCGTCAGCATCATATCGATCATCAAGTTCTCATACACATGCCCAAGCCGCGCCATCACTGCTGTACTCAGCATGTTCAGCACCATCTTCTGCGACGTCCCCGCCTTCAACCGCGTCGACCCCGTCAGCACTTCCGGCCCCACCTCCGGCGCAATCACGATTTTCGCCACTCGCCCCACCGGCACGCGCAAATTCGACGTCACCGCCACGGTCGCCGCCCCGCGTTTTTGCGCATACTTCAGCGCCCCCACCACGTACGGTGTCGTCCCGCTAGCCGCGATTCCCACCACCACATCTCTCCTCGTCAATCTCTTCGCCCGCAAGTCCCGTTCCCCGTTCCTTTCCGAATCCTCCGCTCCTTCCACCGCTCTCGTAATCGCCTTCCGCCCTCCCGCAATCAGCGCCACAACTTGCTTTTGCGAAATCCCAAACGTTGGGGGACACTCCGCCGCATCCAGCACCCCCATCCGTCCGCTCGATCCCGCCCCCACATAAACCAGCCGCCCGCCCTTTCGAATCGCACCCACAATCGCGTCCACCGCCCGCGCAATCGCCTCGTTCTCCTGTCCCACCGCTACCGCCACCTTGCGGTCCTCGCGGTTCATCAACCGCACAATCTCCCGCGCCGTCATCCGATCGAGATTTTTAGAATCGGGGTTCCGCTGCTCTGTTCGTCTGCGTTCTTTCTTTTGGGAAGGCATCCTCGCATTATACAGACCCGGGAATTGGTCTTGTGGCACAGCCATTTCTGGCTGTGCGCTTCAGATAAGCCAAACCACTCAGCACTGGCCCGAGTACTTGGCCATCAACGTTTTCGTCAGCATTGCGACGGAACACCTCCATCCAGCGAAACAGTCAGATCTTTTTTCAACTCTTTCTTACTAAATACTAAGAACTTACAACTTAAAACCACCTAGCAAGAGAAAAGCCACCATCGACTTCCAACCGGGGCACATTTCTAGGCACACCACCGCACTCTCACGCAATTGCTCTTAACGGAAATCAGCTATGCTAGAAATCGGTTGGTTTCATCGATCCGTCAAAACGAATCGGGTGGAAATTCATGTCCCTGGATGTTCTCAAGAATCTCTTCGAGCAGCATTTCCACGCGCCGCCCGAGCGCGTCGTCCCGCTCCAGGGCGAACTCGGCGGCTCCGGCCGCAAAATCATCCGCCTGTCCAACGAAAAACACCACGCCATCGGCATTCTCTACGCCGTCCGCGAAGAAAACATCGCCTTCCTCGAATTTTCCAAACATTTTCGCCGCCACGGTTTGCCCGTTCCGGAAATCTACGCTGAAGATCTCGACCACGGCGCCTATCTTGAAGAAGACCTCGGCGACACCACGCTTTTCGAATTCCTTTCCAAATATCGATCAGGCGCGAACATTGCTCCCGAAGTGGTTGAATCTTATCGCAAAGTCGTGGGTGTCCTCCCGCGCTTCCAGGTCGAAGCCGGCCGCGACCTGAACTACAGCGTCTGCTATCCCAACCCCAGCTTTGATCGCCAATCCATCGCCTGGGACCTCAACTATTTCAAATACTATTTCCTCCGCCTCGCCGGCATCCCTTTCAATGAACAAGCCCTCGAAGACGATTTCAGCCGCCTGACCGATTTCCTTCTCAGCGCCCCGCGCGACTATTTTCTCTATCGCGACTTCCAGTCCCGCAACATCATGCTCCGCAACGGCGATCCCTTCTTCGTCGACTACCAGGGCGGCCGCAAGGGCGCTCTGCAATACGACATTGCCTCGCTTCTCTACGACGCCAAGGCCGACCTTCCTCCCGACCTCCGCCAGCAACTCCTCGATCACTATCTCGACCGCCTCTCCGGCTTCATCAAGCTCGACCGCGAGGCGTTCATGCAGCACTTCTACCCCTACGTTTACATTCGCATCATGCAAGCGCTCGGCGCTTACGGTTTCCGTGGCTTCTTCGAACGCAAAGTCCATTTTCTGCAGAGCGTCCCCTACGCCCTCAAGAATCTCCGCTGGCTCCTCCACCATGTTCAGTTGCCTATTTCTCTGCCCACCTTGATGGGCGCTTTCCAAAGCATGCTGGCCTCGGAAAAATTGCAGGCTCTGGCGGTGGATGCCGACAATCTCATCGTGCGCGTCTTCAGTTTTTCTTTTCACCAGGCTTTGCCGACCGATGAAACCGGCAACGGCGGCGGATTCGTTTTCGATGGCCGCAGCCTCCCCAATCCCGGCCGCGAAGAGCGCTTCAAATCCTTAACCGGTAAAGACGCCCCGGTAATCGACTACCTCAATCAACAAGAAAGCGTTCATCAATACCTGGCCGGCGTGCTCTCCCTGGTCGACGCCAGCATCAGCGCCTATCAGCAGCGCGGCTTCAAAAATCTCATGGTCTCCTTCGGCTGCACCGGCGGCCAGCATCGCTCCGTCTACTTGGCCGAGCAATTAGCAAAACGCCTCCGCGCCAAGAACGGTCTTGAAGTTGTCGTCCGCCATCTTGAACTGGAGAAGCAGGGCAAATGAAATCAGTTAGTACTCTGCTCGAGAAACTCGCCTGTGATTCTGCTTCTCTCTTCTCTGCGTCCTCTGTGCTCTCTGTGTTAAATCTTTTTCTTCGGCAGTTCGATCGAAATCAAGCATGAAAGCCATGATCCTAGCCGCTGGCCTGGGCACCCGCCTAAAGCCCCTGACCGACACTCGCCCCAAAGCCCTCGTCGAACTCTCCGGCCGCACCCTCCTCGAAATCACCCTCACCCGCCTCCGCGCCTTCGGCATCACCGAGGTCATCATCAACGTCCACCACTTCGCCGATCAGGTCACCGACTACCTGAAATCCCGCAAGAATTTCGGCATGCGCATCGAAATTTCCCGTGAAGAAGTCCTCCTCGACACCGGCGGCGGCCTCAAAAAAGCCGCCTGGTTCTTCCTCGAAGATCCAAAAAATCTCGACGAACCCTTCCTCCTCCACAACGTCGACGTCATCAGCACCATCGACCTCCGCGCCATGCTCCAATTCCACACCGAAAATCACGCCCTGGCCACCCTGGCCGTCCAATCCCGCGAAACCTCCCGCAAACTCCTCTTTAACAACGATCTCCAACTCGTCGGCCGTCAAGTAGAAGGCCACTCGTCACTAGCCACTAGTCACTCACCACTTCCTCAGTCCGCACGAATAGCACCTCTAGTAGCGACGGTAGCTCGCCCCGGAATTTGTCCCGACCCGGTCGGGAGGGGTGAGGCTTTTAGCCCCACCCAGCCGACCCAATCCGAAGGACCCTCGCCTTTGCACGCCCTCGCCTTCTCCGGCGTCCACATCATCTCTCCACGCCTCCTCCCCCTGCTCACCGAAGACGGTGTCTTCTCCATCATAGATTCCTACCTCCGCTTAGCCGCCCAAGGCCAAAAAATCCTCGCCTTCCGCGCCGACCAATACTATTGGCGCGACCTCGGCCGCCCCGCCGACCTAGCCCAAGCCGCCGCCGATTTTCAGCAAAAGACTCTTTGAAGGGCGGAGCTTTAGCTCCGACATAGCACCGAAACCTCCAAAAAATGTCATTCCGAGCGGAGCAGGCCGATGCTTCTTCTTCCCGCTTCGCTCCTGCGAAGCGGTCGGCCTGCGTAGCGAGGAATCTCTCTTCGGGGTTTGTTGATGTCGAACCGCTAACCGTGTGGAGAAGACAAAAACTGGTGCAAGGCTAGCTTTCTTTTTCAAATCTCTTCATGCACTCTTGAAAGCACGGGCCGGGCGGAGCGCCGGGACCATCGCACGTGGAGATTGTTGACTATCATTAGGAGAGTTGCCATGCCAATTGCTGCCATTCATTCGGGCGAACACCTCGCCGAAGAACTCGAAGCGCTCGACATGAGCGCGGCGGAACTCGCCCGAAAGCTCGGTGTGCCCGCCAATCGCGTCACGCAAATCCTAAATGGCACACGCTCGGTGACGGGCGACACCGCTCTGCGCCTCGCTCATTTCTTTGGCACTAGTCCGCAGTTTTGGCTCAATCTCCAAAATCTTTATGACTTGCGCCTCGCCCAGAAGAGAGCCGGCAAATCCGTCAAAGCCCTGCCTAGGCTAAGACGCCGCGAACTTGTCGACGCGTAACGCAGTTTTGTAGGGGCCGCCTGGCGCCTGCCCCGACTTGGTCGGGGAGGCGGGCGGCTCTCTGCTGAGCGCTCACCTTTCCGTCCCATTCCCATCCCCCAAATATCGCATCGGCGTCGTCCCGAGCTGCTTCCGAAAAATCGATATAAACGCACTCGGGCTGCTATACCCCGCCTCCAAAGCCGCCGCCGTCACCTTCTCCCCCGAAGCCATCAGTTGCAATCCATGAAGCAGCCGAAGCTGCTGCCGCCACTTCCCAAAATTCATCTTCGTTTCTTCCAGAAATACCCGCTGAATCGTTCTCTTGCTCGCTCCGCAGTCCTCGCAAAGTTTTTCCAGGTCTCGCTCATCACCCGGTTCTGCCAACAGCGCCTTCACCACGCGCATCGCTCGCGAGTCCGTCGGATGCGGCAACTGCAAAGGAATCGAATCCACCGCCTTCAACTGCTCCAAGACCATCTCGATAATCCGCCGCTCCGCCAAAGCTTTCTTGCTCAACCTCTTGAACTGGCAAGCATGCAGAATCAGTTCCCGCAAAAGCGCCGATACATTCATCACAAAACATTTCCCCCGCAGCCTCCGGCAAAGCTTTGGCAAAAAATACAGTGTCCTCATCGAAACCGCCCCCGACATCGCCACCGAGTGCGGCGTATCCGCCGGAATCCACACCGCCCGCATCGGCGGCACCACCCATACACCCTGCTTCGTATGTAGCGTCATCACCCCGCTCGAAGCAAACAAGAGTTGGTCCTCCGGATGCGAATGCTCTGGAATCACGTGCCCATGCGTAAGGTTGGCCGATACGCTGGCCAACTCGCCCAGCAGCCGCCCGTTCGGCGCATGCAGAATGCTTTGGCACTTGTGCGACATTTATTGTCACAATATCGAGAGAATTTCCCCACCGCAAGTGCTATTCCTATTGTCCACCAAGCACCGCGAAGCGGAACTCCAGGAGGCAAAACATGTTGGCATCAGCAAAGATGGTCGGCTTCATCCCCACAACCGATTACGACAAAGCCCGCGCCTTCTACGAAGGCAAGCTCGGCTTCGAGTTTGTAAGTCTCGACAAATTTGCGCTAGTCATGTCCATCGGTGGCCACATGATTCGCATCGTAAAGATCCCCAATTTCACTCCACTGCAAGGCACCATCCTCGGCTGGCAAGTCGAAGACATCCAATCCGCCGCCACCTGGCTCAAGGACCGCGGCGTCCCCCCGGAAAAGTATCCCTTCGCCCAGGACCAAACGCTCGGCATCTGGACCACCCCCGACGGCAGCAAGGTAGCCTGGTTCAAAGACCCCGACGGCAACATCCTCAGCGTCAGCCAACACGTGGCCTGACGAGTCGGCGTCGCGGGCTCATGGTGGAATTGTCTTTTTAGTGGCCAGCTTGCTGCGCGCAGCTTGGCAACCAGCGTCGACTTTGGAGGAGATTTGGACGCTACCGTGACTCGGCGGCGCCACTGCGAACGATGTCTATCTTACAGGCGCAGCTACCGTCGTAAACCCCAGCGCCTGCATCACCGCATCATGCAGCTCGACGCGCACTTTCTGAATCTTCATATTCTCCCGCGTCGGATGCACGCGGTTCGTCAGCAGTACCACAAAGAGCTGCCGGTCCGGGTCGATCCAGATCGAAGTCCCGGTAAATCCGGTGTGCCCAAAGCTGTGCGCCGAGAAATAGTGCCCGCTCGACCCGCTTTCAGTCGGCACCGCCCAGCCCAGCGTCCGCGTTCCGCCGGAAAGTTGCTGCGGCGTCGTAAATTGTGCGACTGTCGCGCGCCGCAAAATTCTCTGGTGCGCGTAGACGCCGCCATTCAGCAGCATCTGGCAAAACGCCGCCAGGTCCGGCGCCGTGCTAAAGACGCCCGCATGCCCCGAAACGCCGCCGATGGCAAACGCGTTTTCATCGTGAACTTCGCCTTGCACCAGTCGGTGTCGCAGATTATCGTCGATCTCCGTCGGCGCAATCGTCGGCCAAATCTTTTTCGGCGGCCGGTACATCGTGTCTTTCATCGCCAGCGGTGAAAAAAGGTAGCTCCTCGCCAAATCATCCAGCGTTCTCCCCGTCAGCCGCTCAATAATCTCCGCCATCAAAATGATTCCCAAGTCGGAATAAACTTCTTTCGTCCCCGGCTCATAGTCCAACGGCTCCGCAAAGATCTTAGTCAGGGTGTCTGACTTGCTCTTCGAAGTCCGCCAATATTCCTTGAACGGCGGCAGCCCCGAAGTGTGCGTCAGCAAATGACGCACGGTAACTCGATGCCGCCACTCCGCGTTCGGCCCGCTCGCCCACTCCGGCAAATACCGTTCCACCTTCGCGTCCAAATCGAGCGGCACGGCGAAGTCGCCCTCGGCCAATTTCGCCACCAGCGTCGTCGTCGCCACCACTTTCGTGAGCGACGCAATGTCATACATCGTCGCCGGCACTGTTGCAGCGGACTTCGCGTCATAACTCAATTTCCCAAACGCATGCAACGCCACTTTTCCGCGGTAGCCGATCGCCAGCGTCGCTCCCGGAAATGCCCTGTCCGCAATCGCTTTCTCGAGGACATCGTAAGCCGATTGCAATTGCGCTTCGCCGCGCACATCCATCGGCTGCACCGTCATCGGACTTGCCGGCAATTCCATTCCAAATCCTGCCTTCAAATTCACACCGGGAATTGTCACGGGCAATTTCCCGTGCACGGGAATTTGTCCAAACAGCGCGCGAGCCACGGAAATCTGCGCGACATCGCTGATGCCGAACGCCGCCAGCCACGTCTCCGCTTGCGGAAAACGTTCAATCAAATACGGACTTCCAAATCCCACGGTGATCACCGGCTTGCCCGTTTCAAAAATCTGCTCCGCCAGCGCCGCTTGTTCCGCGGGTACATCCACATTTCCTTTGCGATCGCTCACGCGCACAAACAGCGCGAGAATCGCGACGTCGTAGCTTTCCGGCGGCGGCAATTTCAGAATGCTAGCATTCACAAATCTTGTGTCCGCTCGCAGCGTGGTCACGGAGTCGAATCGCGCGCGCAACTCGCGCTCCAAATCTTCTCCCGGATACGGCTCAGGATCGGCATAAAACGCAAGCAATAATGCTCGCGACGGCTTCGTTCCATCCAGCGGAAGCCGGTGCGGCGTGTCGCGCAGCAGCGTCACGCCGCGATCCGAAATTTCCTGCGCTTCTTGCTGCCAGGCGGCCTCGCCGAAATGTTTGTTGAGCGCATTCACATCCACGAGCCGATTGGTGTTGAGTCCGAGCCGCGCTTTCGCTTGCAGAATTCGCCGCACCGACGCGTCGAGATGTTCTCTCGAAATTCGTCCGGACTTCACCGCGGCTTGCAATGCTTCGAACGCCGCATCCGGCACCGGCGGCATCAACACACAATCCGCTCCCGCGACGACCGCGCGCACCGCCGCTTCTCCGGGCGCGTAGCGCACAGTGATTCCGCCCATGTCCATCGCGTCAGTGACGACGAGCCCCTGAAATCCAAGTTGCTTGCGCAACACATCGGTGAGGATGTTGTGTGAAAGTGTCGCCGGCGTGTTGGGATCGGGCTCGAGCGCGGGAACATTCAGATGCCCGGTCATGATGCTGTCAACGTGCATGGAGATCGCAGCGCGGAAGGGAACAAGTTCCAGATTATCCAGGCGTGCGCGGTCGGCGCGAATCACCGGCAGGTCAATGTGCGAATCCGCGGCAGTATCGCCATGGCCGGGGAAATGTTTGGCCGTCGCCAGGCCGCCATTTTCCTGCACGCTGCGAATGAATTCGGTCACAAATTCCGCCACGCGCGCCGGATCTTCGCCGAAGGAGCGGGTATTGATGATTGGATTTCCAGGATTGTTGTTTACATCCGCGTCCGGTGCATAAACCCAGTGAACGCCCACCGCGCGCGCTTCGATAGCGGTGATTTTCCCCATCGCGTAGGCATCTTTCAGATTGCCGCCAGCGGCCAGCGCCATCGCCGTTGGAAACGAGGTTCCTTCATCCAAACGCATGGCCGTGCCGCGCTCGAAATCCGCGCCGATCAGCAACGGCAGTTTCGACTTGGCCTGGAGCTGATTGTTCAGAACTGCCGTCGGATAAGCCTGACTCTTCACGATTCCCAGCGGCGATCCGTGAGTAATATTGATGAAGCCACCGACGTGGAGATCCGTCACATCGTGCATGATCTGCCGATAGGCCGCCGTGTCCGTGGCCGTCAAACTTCCATGATACGTGGTGAAAAGAAGCTGACCGATCTTTTCGTCTACCGTCATCTTGCGCAGCGTGGATTCCACCCAGGCGTTCGCTGCGGACGACAATTTCTTCGGCCCGCTCTTTGCGGGAACTGCGCCTTCTTTAGCGGCGGATTTTGTTGCCGAGGTGCTGCTGCTCTGGCTGCGTGCGTTATTGGCCATAAGGAGAACAATTGAGACAGGAATCACAAGCAAAAAACGGACGCGGCGTCCTTCCATCGGCTAGAATCCCCCAGTGGCCGCTCGCAGTCTGCATTTATACATAGCACACGCACATCTTGCTCTCAACGCGGCTTCGGCCAATGCGTTCCAGAATATCATTGTATGGTTGCAATAGCGGGGGACACATTGACCAGACTCAAGCGCGCGCGCTCCACGTTTATCCATCTAGCAATCCTTGTCGTGCTGCTCTCGCCGGGCCTCCTGCTGGCGCGCGCGGCATCGAAGCATTCTGGTCACGCGGCGCGCGTGCAAACCGGCCTCGATGTTCTCGAAGCACAAAAATTCGCCCCTCTTCGCGGCAAGCACATCGGAATCATCACCAATCACACTGGCATTGATTCGCAAGGCCGCAGCACCGCTGACGTCTTATCGCATGCGACGGGCGTGCAAATCGTAGCTCTGTTCAGTCCGGAACACGGTCTCGCCGGCCGCAACGACGAGAAGATTGCTTCTTTCAAAGATCCCTCGACCGGCCTCCCGGTCTACAGCCTCTACGGCGAAACCCTTCGTCCCACGGATGAAATGCTCAAAGGCATTGACACACTTGTCTTCGACGTTCAGGACGCCGGCGTTCGTTTCTACACCTACACGGCAACAATGGCCTACTGCATGGAGGAAGCAGCCAAACGCAACATCGCTTTCTTCGTTCTCGACCGCCCCAATCCGCTCGGCGGTCAAATTGTGGAAGGCCCGATACTCGACGCCGACAAAACAAATTTCGTCGGATATTTCCCATTGCCGGTGCGCTACGGCCTCACGATTGGAGAACTAGCGCAGTTTTTCAACGCCGAGAACCACATCGGCGCGGACCTGCACGTCATTGCGATGAAGAACTGGCATCGCAACTATTTCTTTGAAAGCACCGGCATCAAGTGGATTCCGCCCTCGCCAAATCTTCGCACAACAAAGGGGTCCATTCTTTATCCGGGAATCGAGATTTTGCAAAACGCCGGTGTCTCCGTTGGCCGGGGCACCGAAACGCCGTTTGAAGAATTCGGGGCGCCCTGGCTGAACGGCGACGATGTCGCCGCGGCGCTGAACGAACGCCATCTTCCAGGAGTGCATTTTGCTTCAAAACCTTTCATTCCTATCGCAGGTCTTTACGGCGGTCAGCGCTGCGGTGGCGTGGCCGCGCGCGTCACCGATCGCGCCGCCGTGCGTTCCATGCACGTAGGGTTGGAAGTCGCGGCGATTCTCCAGAAACTCTACCCGAAACAGTTTGACATCTCGAAGCTGATCGAACTGGTTGGAAACTCCGATACCATCCAGCAATTGCAGTCTGGTGTGGCTCCCGAAAAAATCGTCGCAAGCTGGTCCACCAGCCTGGCCGACTTCGAGCAAATTCGCCGGAAATATTTTCTCTATAAATAGACGTCCCCAGAATTGTGTTAGAGTTGCGCTCGTCATGCGCATCGTGTCGTTATTGCCTTCGGCTACGGAAATACTGTTTGGGCTGGGCTTGGAGCGCGAAATCGTGGGTGTCAGCCACGAGTGCGATTTTCCGCCCCGCGCGCGGACGAAGCCGGTGGTGATTCATTCGAGGATGCCGCACCATGCAACGCCAGCGGAAATCGACCGGCTGGTGAGCGAGTATGTTCACCGCGGCGAAAGTTTGTATGCGGTCGATGCCGAGGTGCTGGAGGCGCTGGCGCCGGACCTGATCATTACGCAGGATTTGTGCCACGTTTGCGCGGCATCGCCCGACGATCTTGCTACGGCGCTGGCTCGATTCGAACGGCGGCCTGAAGTTCTTTGCCTCAATCCGCAGGATTTGGGCGACGTGTGGCGCGACATTCTGTGGGTCGGAGAAGAATCCTGGCGCGGTCCGCAGGCGGAAGCGCTAGTGGAGCGGATCGGCGCACGTCTCGGCGCGTTGGAACGGCAGTTGCCGTTATCGACGGATCGTCCGCGCGTGGCTTTCCTTGAATGGCTGCAGCCGTTCTACGTTGGCGGCCACTGGGTTCCGGAAATGATCCACTTGGCGGGCGGGGCAGATGTTTTGGGCAAAGTCCGCACGCCTTCCTTCCGGGTTCACTTGCAGGATGTCATCGAAGCTGAACCGGATATTCTTCTGATCGCCCCTTGTGGCTACAGCGCTCGGCAGGCACGCGACGAATATCTCTCGATCGATATTCCCGAGCAGTGGCATGCCATGCCGGCGGTTCGCAACGGCCGGGTTTACGCGCTGGAAGCCGCTAGCTATTTTTCGCGGCCCGGCCCGCGCCTGGCCACGGGCGTCGAAGCTCTGGCGAAACTTCTTCATCCCGCGATTGAAGTTTCCCGAGAGGCGGAGAACGCCATTCTGCCTATCACGACTCGCGCCCGCGCCGCCTCCGCCTAGCTCCGAGCTTTCCCGAGTTGATTCTTGAACACCTGTTCTCACGTACAGTTGACAATTCGGTTTTAATATATAAGATTCCTATATGTAAGGGAGAGCCCTATGATTGGACCGGGAGTCAAACGAGGCACGGCGGAACTGGCGGTTCTAAGCGTCCTGGAAGACGGACCCCTGCACGGCTACGAGCTGGCGCGGCGCATCGAACAGCAAACCAAAGGCGCGCTGCGCTTCACGCTCGCGGCACTTTACCCGATGCTGTACCGCATGGAGCAACAGCGCTGGATTCGCGGCGCGTGGGAGACCAGCGACAACGGCCGCCGCCGCCGCTGCTATCGCTTGACACCCGCAGGGAAGAAGAAGCTATCGCCGCTCCGCCACGAATGGGCGGAGCTGTTCCGCGCCTTGCGGCAGCTCACCAAGGTGGCTCATGGCTGATTGGCGAGAGATCGTTCGGCAGCGTCTCTCCGGCCTGGCACTGGATGCCGCCGAGAAGGAAGAAGTGGCGCTGGAGCTCGCCGCGCACCTGGAAGAATCGTACGAAGGATTCTGCAAGCAAGGATTGCCTGAAGAAGAAGCGGCGAGCCGAGCCCTCGGGCAAGTTTCCGACTGGCAGGAATTGCAGCGCGGGATTCTTTACGCGAAGAGGAGAGGACACCCCATGAAAAAACGCACGCACCAACTCTGGATCCCTGGTTTCCTGACGCTGACACTCTCGATGGTTTTCTTGACGGTGCTCCAAAAACTGGGATTCCAGCCTCGCATCGCGTGGCGCGGCCCGACGGCGGTTCTGTTGTATGTGCCGTGGCTTCTGTCGCTTCCGTGCTTCGGAGCTTTGGGAGCATACGTCTCGTCTCGGGCCGGCGGTTCGCGGGGAACTGCGCTCCTTGCTAGCGTTTTCCCGGCCCTGGCGCTCACTGCCGCTTTTCTGCTCATGTTTCCGATTGGCATGGCCATCGAACGCATCACCGGAAACCACGTGGATTTCAATATTGTGGCCACCTCACTTCTGAAGAACGGGATTAGCTGGATCTTGGTTCCGGGAGCCGCCCTTCTGGTGGGCGGGTTGGCTGCACCCCTGTTGTTTAGCTCACGGTCATCTTCGCAAAACCCGGCGGTCGGTTAGCAAAAGGAATGATGCCCGATTGGCAAAAACTCGTCCGCCGGCGGCTGTCCAGACTGGCCTTTGATGCTGCCGAGAGAGAAGACATCTGCGCCGAACTCGCGGCGCACCTGGAAGAGAACTTTGAAGGACTTTTACAGCGCGGACTTCCGGAAGACGAAGCCGTTCGCCGGACCTTATCTCAAGTCGCGGATTGGCAGGATTTGCAGTGCAGGATTCAAAACGCCAGGACAAAGGAGAACGTCATGACGAATCGAGTCAAGCAATTTTGGTTTCCCGCCATGGTGACACTGCTGCTATCGATGGGCCTGCTCATGCTGATCCAGGTCTTTGGTCCTAATCCCTGGCTGGTCTCGCGAAAGAGCGGATGGACACTCGTCGCTCCCGTCGCGGTAATTTATCTTCCCTGGCTGTTTTCGTTGCCCTTGATCGGTGCGATGGGAGCCTTTCTTTCAAATCGGGCGGGCGGTTCTCAACGCGCGGTCTTCTCTTCCATCGTTTTTCCGGTCCTGCCCTACCTGGTCTTTTTCCTCGTGGCGTTTCCTGTGATGGCAATCTTCAATGATCGCCTCGCTCACAACATCATGTTCGGCGCCTTGTTCGTTGGCTTATTCGCGTGGGTGCTGGCCCCCGGAGCGGCGCTTCTTGCCGGCGGGATGCTGGCACAGTCCTTTCTTTCACGTAGGCTGGATTCCCGGCGAATTGTTGGCAGCTGAGAGCGCTCGGTTCCAGCGACGATAGAAGGGAAGGCCGGCAAGAATCAGGAGCAAGCCGATCGAGGAGCGGCCGGGGCGGTCGATCCAGATATTTACGGTGAGCGCCAGCGCTCCTGCGACGAAGAGGCCTGGCACCCAGGGGTAGCCCCAGCAGCGATAGGGGCGCGGCAGGTCGGGCTCGGTTTTGCGCATACGAAAGAGCGCCAACACTGCCGATCCGTAAAAAATCCAAGCGGCAAAAATAAATAAATTGGTTAGCTCTTCGAATGTTCCGGTGAGCGCCATTAAGCCTGCCAGCACGCCTTGAAAGATCAGGGAGCGACCAGGTGTGCGGAATTTCGGGTGGATGCCTTCGACGATCTTGAAAAAGATTCCGTCGCGCGCCATCGCGTAGCCCACGCGTGCGCCGCTGAGCACGGACGAATTCATCGAGCCCAGGGCGGAGACGACCATGGCAAGGGTGATCCAACTCGCGGCAGTGGCTCCCTTGATATGCTCCACCACATCGGAGGCGATGTGCCGTGATGCCGCCACGGTGTCGAACGGCAGCACTTTCAAACAAGCCGCACTAAACAAAAGATAAACGACGGCGACGAAGCCAACTCCACCGACCAGCGCGCGGGGAAAATTCTTCTGCGGATTTTCCACTTCGGAGCCGACCAGGTTCAGGTCTTCCCACCCGTCGTAGGCCCAGAGTGCCGCCGCCAGCGCCGCAAGGAACGCACTGAAAATCGCGCCAGCTCCCATTCCTGCGGCTGGCCAAAAAGGTTGCGCCCCGCTCGCCTGGGCATTTGCCGGCGCGAAAAATGCCACGCCAATCACCACCGCGACGGATGTGATTTTGATCGTCGTCAAGAAAATCTGGACTGCTCCTCCAAGCCGTACGCCGAGATAGTTCACGCCGGTCATGATCAGAAGCCAGACGACCGCCAGCGGTTGCGCCCAGGTGAACACAAAATCGTAGGGCTTAATCCAGACGGTAAGGCCAGGAATGGCGATGTGAATGGTGAATAGTGGAAGGGCGATGCCTGGGAGGAGAAAGCTGAGGAAGCGCATCATGCCTGCGGCGATGGAGGCGAGGGAACTGGGACGGCCGACGATGGAATGCATCCAGCCAAAAATGAAACCATAAACCGGTCCGAAGCCGCGGCGCAGATAGGCGTATTCGCCGCCGGCTTCCGGAATCATGGAGCCCAATTCAGCGAAGGAGAACGCGCCGAAGATGGAGAGAATCGCGCCAACGATCCACGCGGCAAAAACGACGGAGACGCTGCG
>JBGPIX010000079.1:0-17373 GCA_041485085.1 Candidatus Acidiferrum sp. | reverse complement strand
TCGGGATATTTCTCTGCTGCCTCGGTGCCGCTGCGCTGCACGATGGCAGCAAGATGTAGACCAGGCACGGCACGGATCACCGGCGCGTGAAAAGCGCGGCCAGCGAGACCGAATCCTACGAGCCCGACTTCAATCATGGGTATCCATCTTTCCGTAAGAGCGAACGCTAAAGAGTATCGAACTTTCGAATTCCAGGCAGAGAGATTTTTCGAAACCACGAAGTTGCTTGAATGGGCGGGGTACTTCAGAATGACAGACTATCAATGAGCGGACAAAATTCAACTATCACCGGCGAGCCAAGCCAGCGCAACCTACTCATCCTGCTTTTCGCAGGCTTCGTGCTGAGCGGAATCGCAACCGTCATCGTCGGTCCCATGCTGCCAGTCTTTATCCGCAGATGGTCTCTCAATGACAGCCAGGCCGGCCTTTTCTCCACGGTTCAATTCATGGCTGCGTGGATCGGCACGCTGGCGTCCAGCGCCATTGCTTCCTGGCGCGGTTACCGTCCCGCTCTGGTATTAGGCTATGCGTTGATGGGCGGCGGGCTGGCCTTCCTGAACGCGGACACTCACATCCTTGCACTGGCAGCCACCGCTACTTTCGGATTTGGCTACGGCTTGCTCACCGCGGGGACGAATCTGCTGGTAGCCGAGCTCGGAGGCGTGCGAAGCGCCTCTCTTGTGAGCTTGCTCAATTTCATGTGGGGCGTTGGTGCGATGACGTGTCCCCTGCTAATCGCCTTCGCGCTGAAGCACAACCGAATCAGCCTCACTCTCTGGGGGTGTGCAGCGTTTGGTGTTGTGATGGTAATTGGTCTGCTCTTTGCATCGTTTGGCGCGGATGAAAGACCTCACGAGGCAAAGGGCGCCGAAACGGCAGGCGCGGGGCCTGCATTCCACGTCGGTCTCGCCCTTGCATCTTTGTTCTTTATCTATGTGGCGATGGAAAACGGCATTGGAATTTGGGCGGCTGAATTTTCTAAACGCCTCGCCAATGGCATCACCGGCTTGACTACTCTCGCTCCGACGTTTTTCTACGGCGGACTAACCCTCGGCCGCGCCTGTGCGCCCCTGGCATTGCACCGCGTGAAGGAAAGAACTCTCGTGCTTGGCGCATTGGCCTTGGCTGTCGCCGGAAATACTCTCCTCATCGTGTCTCCCGGTCTATATGTGGCCATCGCTGCGGTCTTTGTTGCAGGCCTCGGTTGTGCCAGCATCTACCCGATATACATTGCCTGGCTCGCGCGATGGTACGGGGCGCGCGCCAAGAAAATCGGGGGCATTCTCTTTGCTCTGGCTTCCCTAGGAGGATCCCTCGGGCCATGGCTGGTCGGATCTGTCTCGCAATTTTCTGGCAGCTTGCGAATTGGGTTGCTGGTCCCATTGCTCAGCGCGCTGATCATGATTGGCCTGGTCCAATTGCTGCGCAGGCAAACGGCGGCGTGAGGTATTCTTAGGCCGTGCAGAATGCCGCATCGTCGCAACGTTCACCCACGAACGGACTGCTGCTTGGGTTGGTGATCACGCTGGCCGCCGTGCTGGCGTACGCTTCTTACATAACTGTTCAGCTCGCCGGACTGCGAAAACTCCAGAGCGAGATGGTGGATCGCAACCGGAAAGACTCACTGCAATTGTTGCGGGTGCAAAACGACCTCAATTCCGTCGCGCTGGCCATGCGCGACATGCTGGACACCACGGAACCGTATCCGCTGACGGCATGGACCGCGCAGTTCGAACGCATTCACCAGGATCTGGACACCGGCTTGAAACTGGAAGAGGGCCTGGCCGGAGCGAACCGCACTCCGGAGCAACGGCTGTACCTCACCCAATCGGTCTCGCAGTTCTGGGATGCGGTGAACCGCATGTTCGCGCTGGCACAGAATGGCAAAGATACGGAGGCACGGGAGCAGATTCGCTTGTCGCTTCAGGCGCGACAGCAGGCCCTCAGTACTGCTGTTTCGAGGTTGCTCGTGGAGAATAACGAAGGCGAGGAGCAGGCCGCAGCGCGCATTGCGCAAATTTACGATGGTGTGCAGCGGCAGCTCTATATTTTTCTCGGGGCAACGCTCATAGCGATTGTTCTGACGAGCTTGTATCTGATTCGCAGCAACCGCCAGATTTTTGCGCGTCTCGCGGAGCTTTCCGAGCAGCGCAGCGACTTGGCGCAGAAACTGATCTCCACGCAGGAATCGACGCTGCGCCACATTTCCCGCGAGCTCCACGATGAATTCGGGCAAGTCCTGACGGCGATCGGGTCCATGCTAGGCCGCGCGGGCAAGCATGCTCCCGAAGGTTCGCCGGTGCGCGAGGATTTGAAGGAAGTGCAGGAGATCGCGCAATCGACACTGAACAATATCAGGACGCTCTCGCAGGCTCTTCATCCGGTGCTACTCGAAGAAGCAGGTTTGGAAAGCACTCTGGACTGGTATATTCCCACCGTGGGACGGCAAACCGGCTTGGCGCTGCATTACGAGAAGACAGGTCAACCGTTCGCCGTCGAGACGAGCGCCGGCGTGCACATCTATCGCGTTCTGCAGGAAGCGCTGAATAATGTAAGCCGGCATTCGGGGGCCAGTGACGCTTGGATCCGGCTGAGATTCTCTCCGGATTCGCTGGAGCTCGAAGTGGAAGACCATGGCTCGGGTTTCGTCGCGGAGAAAATGCAACGCGGAATCGGCCTGGTGGCCATGCGCGAACGAGCTGAATTGATTGGCGGCACGCTGGCAATTTCGCCCAGGCCGCAAGGCGGCACCAAGGTCCGTCTCCAGATTCCGAGGGCAAAAGTGGATGCCAATGGCGCCTAAAATAACGGTTTTGCTCGCGGACGATCACGCGCTGGTTCGCCGCGGATTTCGCCGCATGCTCGAAGACGACCCGGAAATCTCCGTTGTTGGAGAAGCCAGCGACGGCAAAGAAGCCGTGCGCCTGGCCTGCGAACTGCGGCCCAGAGTTACCGTGATGGACTGCGCGATGCCGGAGCTGAGCGGTATCGAAGCGACGCGAAAAATTCTGGAAAAATTTCCGGAAGCGGGAATCCTGATGCTGAGCATGCATTCCGAGGAAACGCTGGTGAGCCAGGCGCTCGAAGCCGGCGCGCGTGGCTACGTGCTGAAGAACGCCATGGACCTCGACCTGGTCAGCGCGGTGAAAAGCATCGCGGCGGGTATGACCGTACTGGACCCACAGCTTTCGCGTCCCGACTCGCTCAAAGGAGAGCGCGGAGGAGGATTGACGCCACGCGAATTGGAAATTCTGTCGCACATCGTTGCCGGAAAGTCGAACAAGGAAATCGCCGTGGATTTGCATCTCAGCGTCAATACTGTTGCGGTGCATCGCGCCAACATCATGGACACCCTCGGGATTCATAAAACGGCAGAGTTGGTGGTCTACGCGATTCGCAATGGGCTGGTGAATCTGCCGTGAACCGGCGAGACTTTCTTTTTACAACATTGGGTGCGGGAATAGCCACTGTGGCGGCGCCAACTTTGATGCGCGCGAATCCTGTCTCCTCGCTGGGATTCCACCTGACAGATGTTTCGAACGCGGCGGGGATACAATTCCGGCACAACAGCGGCGCTTATGGCGGCAAGTTGCTCCCTGAAACATTGGGCTCGGGGTGCGCATTCCTCGATTACGACAGCGACGGCTGGCAGGACATCTTGCTCGTAAATGGCATGGACTGGCCCGGCCACAAACGCCAGCGCTGCACTTTGCAGCTCTACCACAACAATCGCAACGGCACTTTTACTGACGTGACCAAGAGCGCAGGCCTCGACGTTGAGATGTATGGGATGGGAGTAGCCGTCGGCGATTACAACAACGATGGGGTTCCCGACATTTTCATCACCTGCGTGGGGCAGAGCAGGCTTTTTCGCAACACCGGCAAGGGAACTTTCGTGGATGTCACGCGTTCGAGCGGCCTCCTCGGGCATCAGGGTTTCAGCACCTCCGCGGTGTGGTTTGACTATGACCGCGATGGACTGCTGGATCTTTTCGTATGCAACTACGTGCGCTGGTCGCCCGAGCATGATGTCTTTTGCAGTCTCGACGGCACTCATAAATCGTATTGCACTCCGGAAGCCTATCGCGGAGATACCTGCTGGCTCTTTCACAATCGCGGCAACGGAACCTTTGAGGATGTAACCGCGACCAGCGGCATCTTCGACAGCAGCTCGAAATCTCTCGGAGTCGCGATGTTCGACTACGACCAGGACGGCTGGCCGGATCTGCTGGTAGCCAACGACACGCAACCGAATAAGTTGTACCGGAATTTGAAGAATGGCAAATTCAAAGATGTCGCAGTGGAGGCCGGTCTGGCGTTCAGCACCGAGGGGAAAGCCCGCGCCGGCATGGGCGTCGACACCGGAGATTTCGATGGATCGGGCAAACCCGGTGTGGCCATCACCAACTTCGACAACGAAATGATCGGCCTGTATCGCGCCACCGCTCCGGGAGTTTTCGACGACGTATCGATTCCATCCGGAATCGGGGCGGCATCAAGGAACACTTTGGGCTTTGGATGCATGTTCGTTGATATCGACCTCGATGGCGCTCTGGACCTGGCGGTCGCCAATGGCCACATCGATGAGACCGTCCGAAATATTCGCGGCAACACCGGATACGCGCAAGCCCCGCAAATCTTCCTGAACCAGGGAAGTGGAAAGTTTCGCGACGTGGCGGATGGAGCCGGCGGAGGATTTGAGGCGCCCAAAGTTGGACGGGGGCTGGCCTACGGCGATTTCGATCGTGACGGCGACCTGGACCTCCTATTGACCACGAACAACGGTCCGGCGTATTTATACCGAAACGATCAAACATCGAGTTTTCGGAGCATTCGGTTTCATTTAACGGGTACAAAGTCGAATCGGGACGCGATCGGCGCAACGGTTCGCGTTTTCCATGAGGGGCTGACGCAATCGAGGATGGTCCGAGCGGGCTCCAGCTACCTTTCGCAATCGGAATTGCCAGTAACTTTTGGCCTCGGCAGGCGAGATAAAATCGACCGTGTGGTGATTGACTGGCCCAGCGGGCGCACAGAAGAATACAAAGATCTGCGTGCCGGAAAAACATACAACTGCATGGAAACAAAGGGGATAGATGCAGAGCCGAGCTTCTAATGCTTTTACAGTATTGCCAGCTTTGGCGGCAATCCTTATAAATGGAGCCACAAGCTACATCGCCTCCAGCACTGCCAGTTCTTGGCTCGCTTCGGGGCACCCCAAACTGAATTGCGGCCGGATGTTACCTAGACATCCGGCCGCTGTTTTTGTAAACGCAAACCACGCGCGCAGGTGGAGACGATGCAGATGGAAGCTCTAAAGCGGTGGTTATCGCGAATCCTAGTGGTGTTGACGCTCAGCGCCGTTTACCTGTACGGGTATCCTTCGGCCACCATCTCTTACTTTGTCGTGGATTTGCTGCACGTCGCGATCGGCGTCGTCTTGGCGATTCTGCTTCTTTTTTTCTCGGGACGATTGCTGCGCAATGAATCTCTGCTGGCACGACTGGGATGGATTGCGCTGGCAGTGGGGACGATTCTTGGGATTGTGCTGATCAAAATCGGCACACCTCTTCGGCTGAAGCAGTGGCTTTATGCGCATATTGCACTGTGCGTTGTTGGCGCGCTTTTTCTGGCAACATCTCGGCTGATCTCAAAAGGGTGGCTGGGTGACGGCTTCCTTCGGCGTGGATTGGGGTTTGCTGCACTGGCATTGTTGACCGCGGGCATCGCGGCAGGCACGTGGTGGACGCGCGAGGTCGCCTGGAAGAACGCGAATCGCATCTCCAATCCGCTGATGCCGCCGGAAACCATGGACGGCGAAGGCGACGGCGCACAGGGGAAATTCTTTCCCAGTTCCGCGCAGACCAAGGAAGGCATCAATATTCCGTCCCAATACTTCATGAAATCGGACGCCTGCCAGCGGTGCCACGCGGATATTTATGAGCAGTGGGACAGTTCGATGCATCATTTCTCGTCCTTTAACAACCAGTGGTACCGCAAGAGCATCGAGTACATGCAGGAAGTCGCCGGCGTGCGTTCGTCGAAGTGGTGTGCGGGCTGCCACGATCCCGCGTTGTTGTACAGCGGCTTGTTCGATACGCCCATCAAGCAGATCGTTGACCGGCCGGAAGCGCGCGCGGGACTGGGCTGCATGATGTGCCACAGTATTGTGGAAGTGAAGAGCACCATGGGCCAGGGTGATTTCTTCCTGGAATATCCTAAGCTCCACGAGATGGCGGCCAGCGAGAGTCCGCTGGTTCGCAAGCTGCACGACTTTGTGGTTCGCTTGAATCCGGAGCCTCATCGCCGCACTTTTCTGAAACCGTTCATGCGCGTGGACACGGCGGAGTTTTGTTCTTCGTGTCACAAGGTGCATCTGGATGTCCCCGTGAATCATTACCGCTGGATTCGCGGCTTCAATGAATACGACAATTGGCAGGCCAGCGGCGTTTCAGGGCAGGGCGCGCGCGCGTTTTATTATCCGAAGGCGCCGATGAACTGCGCGGATTGCCACATGCCGCAGGTGCCTTCGAGCGATGACGGCAATGTGGACGGCCTGGTGCATTCGCACCGCTTCCCCGGAGCGAATACGGCGGTGCCAACGGCGAATCAGGACCAGGCGCAGTACGAATTCGCCAAGAAGTTTTTGCAGGACAAGCAATTGAGCGTGGATATTTTCGCGATTTCTCCGGCCGGAAAGGAAGCGAACGCGCCGGCACGAAGCGAGATGGGAAAACAGGAACTTTCGACGACTTTCGCAGTCGGCGAAGAATCCGATACTTCGCTGCCGAAAGGCCCTGCTGGAGAAGTCCGCCCGATTACCGCTCCTATCGATCGTACCGAAGCGGCCGTTCGGCGAGGTGACGACGTTCGCGTGGACGTGGTTGTGCGCACCCGCAAGGTCGGGCATTTCTTCCCCGGCGGCACGGTGGATGCTTTCGATGTGTGGCTGGAGCTGCAGGCCACCGATGAAAAAGGACAGACAATTTTCTGGAGCGGCAAAGTCGAGGACGATGGGAAGGGACCTGTCGAGCCGGGGGCGCACTTCTATCGTTCGCTGCAAATCGATGGGCACGGCAATCCAATCAATAAACGAAACGCCTGGGCGACACGATCTGTTGTGTATGTGCATTTGATTCCGCCGGGTGCGGCAGACACGGCGCACTATCGGCTGCACATACCGGAAAATGCGGGCGACAAAATCACGCTCCACGCCAAGCTTAACTATCGCAAGTTCACCTGGTTTAATACGCATTTTTCCTTCGCAGGAGTTGAAGCAGAAAATGCGGCGCAAGGTAACCCGGTCATCGCTCCTGCTTCGGGCACAACGGTTGCCACAACCACGCCAGATTATGATGACCGCAAGTGGGCGTTCAACGGAGATACTTCGCAGGTGTCAGGCAATCTCAAGACGATTCCTGATCTTCCCATCACCACGATCGCTGAAGACACCAAGACTCTGCGTGTTCTGCCTCGCGGTGCTGCTGTACCGCAACCCAAGACAACCAGTACCAAGGAAGATTGGACCCGGTGGAACGACTACGGCATCGGGCTCTTCTTGCAGGGCGATTTGAAAGCGGCTGCGGCGGCGTTCGAGAAAATCACGGAGGCCGATCCGCGGAATCCCGACGGCTGGACCAACATCGGCCGCGTTCTGGTGCAAGAAGGCGACACGTCCGGCGCGCGAAGAGTATTGGAAAAGGCGCTGGCGATCGATCCGCGGCTGGCGCGGACAAACTTCTTTTATGCTCGAGCGCTCAGAGAAGACGGCGACTTCGACGGCGCGACGGCTCACTTGCAGACTGTGCTTGCACAATTTCCGCGTGACCGTGTTGTGCGCAATGAACTGGGCCGTGTACTTTTCTTGCAGAAGCGCTACGCCGACGCGGTGAAAGAATTTGAGCAAACGCTTTCGATCGATCCCGAAGACCTGCAAGCGCACTACAACTTGATGCTCTGCTACAACGGGCTTGGCGATGACGCCAAAGCAAACGAGCACAAGGTGCGCTACCTGCGATTCAAGGCCGACGAGTCGGCCCAGGCCATCACGGGGCCGTATCGCCAGACCCATCCCGAAGACAACAACGAGCGACAGGCGGTTCACGAACACGTCAGCGTCGCGCTCGCACCAGCTCCACAGAAGAAATCGCCAGTGTCAAAGGTTGCCGTAAAAACTGCCGCGCAAGCTAGCGTGAAGCCCGGCGGTGGACAATAATTTCCCGCACTGATTTCCAATTGAACCGAGGCGCCTGATGACCTGGATCAAAACTCTTCGCATGGACGAAGACGAGCTCGTGAAGCGCGCGATCGAAGCGGAGCGCAAACTCTATCCGCAGGAATACCGCATGCCCGCTCCGGCGGTCGATCGCGGCGAAGAGAACAGCATCACGGCATCGCACTCGCTGATTCCAGATGCGCTCTACCATTCCTTTTCAGCTTTCGGCGTCATGCTGTCACCTGATCTGCCTTTGAAGCGCCGCCAGCACGAAATGATCGCGACCATCGTTTCGGTCACCAACCGGTGCCATTATTGAATCGAATCTCACGCAGAGTTTCTGCGCAGGGTCACGCTGGATGAAAAAATGGTGGACGCGCTCCGCAAGGACTATCGAACCGCGCCGATCAGCGAACAGGATCGCGTGATGCTGGATTACGTCGTGAAGCTGACAAAGGACGCCACGCAATGTTCCCCGGAAGATCACGTCAAATTGCGCGCCGCTGGCTTCGATGACAAAGGCATTCTTCAAATCACGCTGATCGCCGCGTGGTTCAACTATATCAACAAGGTCGCCGACGCGCTTGGCGTCGGGCGCGACCCCATCGCGAGGCCCGAGTGAAGCGTTTTTTCCTGGTTGTTCTCCTGTGTGTCTCCACTGCCATTCTTGTTGAGCAAAAAGCTGCCGTTGCGGTTCCGGCAACGGCCGATGCTGGAACCGTGACGTTTCGCGATGTCACGGCGTCCGCCGGTATTCACTTCGCCCACAACAATGCCGCTTTTGGAAAGAAATTCCTGCCGGAAACGATGGGGCCCGGCGTGGCTTTCATCGACTACGACAACGATGGATGGCCCGACATTTTTCTTGTGAATGGCATGGACTGGCCCGGCCACATTCAGAAGCATTCGACTCCCAGGCTCTATCACAACAATCATGACGGCACGTTCACCGACGTGACACACAAGGCTGGTCTCGACGTCGAACTATTTGGAATGGGCGTGGCCGTCGGCGACTACGACAACGACGGCTACGACGATCTTTTCGTCACCGCTTACGGGCAGAGCCACCTTTTTCACAACAACGGCAACGGCACATTCACGGATGTCACGCAAAAGACCGGACTGCTCGGGCCGAAAGAATTCAGCTCCAGCGCCGCGTGGGTCGACTACAACAGAGACGGAAACCTGGATCTCGTCGTCGGCAATTATGTCCAGTGGACGCCGGAGACGGATCTGTATTGCACTCTGGACGGCAAAAGCAAATCGTATTGCACGCCGGAATCCTACAAAGGCACTTCCGTTCGCCTCTGGCACAATCGCGGCAACGGGACATTTGAAGACGTCACGCAGAAAGCCGGTCTTGGCGACCCCTCATCGAAGACTCTCGGTGTGGCTGTGCTTGATTTCGACAATGACGGCTGGCCCGATCTTCTGTTTTCAAATGACACCCAGCCGAACAAACTGTACCGCAACAATGGCAACGGCACGTTCACCGAAAAAGCGGTCGTCGCAGGAATCGCCTTCAGCGAGGATGGCGTGGCCCGCGCCGGCATGGGAGTGGACGCCGCCGATTACGATCACTCCGGCTTTCCGAGCCTGCTGATCACAAATTTCTCGAACCAGATGCTCTCGCTGTATCACAATGAAGGAAAAGGACTCTTCGTCGACGAAGCGCCGCGTTCGGAAATCGGCCGCAATTCTCTCCTGACGCTCGGGTTTGGCTGCTTTTTTTTCGATTACGATCTTGATGGCTGGCCCGACGTTTTGGTGGCGAACGGCCATATCGACGCCGATATTCAGCGCGTGCAGGCGAATGTAAAATACGCCATGCCGCCGCATCTTTTCCGCAATATTGGCAAAGGGAAATTTGAGGAAGTCACCAAGTCACTCGGTCAAGCGTTCGACTCTCCCCGGGTGGGCCGTGGCGCCGCCTACGCGGATTTTGATAACGACGGCCGCCTTGGCTTGCTGCTCTCTACAAATGGCGGCCCGGTCTATTTGTTCAGGAATGAAGCGCAGGGTGCCGCGGCATTGAACAAAAGTCTGCGCATCAAACTAATCGGCACAAAATCCAATCGCGACGGCATCGGCGCAACCGTTCGAGTGACTGCTGGCGGCGACACGCAAACTCAGATGCTTCGCAGCGGCTCCAGCTATCTTTCTGCCAGTGAACTCGTCTTGACTTTCGGCCTCGCGCACAATGAGAGGGCCAATGAGATCGAGATTCGCTGGCCGAGCGGCCAGATCGACCGCCTTTCGAATGCGTCTGGCGGCCAGACCGTCACCGTCACCGAAGCCAAAGGCATCACCTCAACCCGCCTCTACGCCAAGCCCTGACTCCTCAGCTCTTCATCAGCCGAATCGTGCCGTTGGTCGTTGCGACTTTTAATTCCCGTCCGCCGCCTCCCACGGTCCCGGAAAGCTCCTTCGAGTTGAAGCTTCCCTGTACGGTAACCGGAAAATCGGTTTGAATCCCACCATTCGTCGTGGCCGCATTGACTCTGAATTCTGCCGAAGCAGGCATGGTCACCTCCACGCTGCCGTTCGTGGTTCTCACCTTCAGCTCGCCCGTCCATTTCGCGCCGCCCATGGACACCCGGATTCCCCCGTTCGTGGTTGTTGCGGAGGCCCACTCGCTCGTCGAAACTTCCACGTTGCCGTTGGTCGTCGCTGCTTCGACCACACTTGCAAGGTTCCGGCCCACTACGCTTCCGTTGGTCGTCACCGCGTGGAAGTTCACGCCCCGTGGCACTTGCACGCCGAAGTTAATCCTCGCCCGGTTCCCATGCCATCCCCCGGACCAGGACTCGGACGAAACTCCGCCGCGATGGCAGCGTCCGGGCGCTTTGTCCTTCGCATGCACGGCACAAATTGTCACGCCGTCCGAATATTCGACAACTTCGACGAACAACTCGCGTTCGGCGTCCCCTTTCCACATCCCTTCGGTCCGCGCTTCATCTCCCGTGGCGCTCGTCGCCTCAATCTGCCCATTTTGATTGATGACCTCGAGCGTTTGCCCGGCCTTTAAGTGTCCCTGCCAGCGAAAATCGTGCTCGGTGTAGACCGTCCGCTTCTCGCTCTGAGCCCATGCGGGGGCAGCGCCCAGCACTAAGACCGTTGCGAGACAAATCGTTCCCTTTATCCACTTCCCTGCGGAATTATTCATGTACTTCATGTTTGTCTGTCTCCTTCTGAGCAAAGGAAGCTCCCGCCTTTACCTGTACTGACGAACAGACCCCAACCGTCGTCTTACCATACCGTACGAATTCCAACGCCTTTTAGTTCCAGTACGCTTGCTCTCTTTTGCGCTGCAAAAAAAAACGCCCCCGGAACATCCGGGGGCGTTCGCTGCAATTTCTTGAAACCTTTCTAGAACTGGTTCCAGAGGAACTGATTGTACACCTCGTGGTGGTACTGCACTTCGGGCACCTTGACGACTGTGCCGAGTGACCGCGGGCAGCGGTCGGCAGCAGCTCTCTTCAGATCCGCGTAGCGAGCCTTGACGTCGGCGCCAAAGAGCTCGGTGGTCCAGTCGGCCTTCTCGAAGTTTTCGAGTGCCGTATAGATGTTGTCCGGCAGATAGCGCTGCGCGGAACGTAGACTCTTGATCTTGGCGATCTCGCCGTCGAGGCCGGTCTTGAAGATCGAATACATCACCATATAAGGGTTAGAGTCGGGAGCGACAGCGCGAACTTCCGTGCGCATGCTCTTCTCGTTGCCGATGGGGATGCGCACCATGGCCCCGCGGTTGACCGCCGAAGCATTGAGCTGATTAGGCGCCTCGAAGTGCGGGTCGAGCCGGCGGTACGCGTTGACGCTGGAATTGATCAGCAGGCAAATATCGTTGCCATGGCTAAGAATACGGTCCACGAACTCCCAGCCAAACTTGCTGAGTTTCTCCTCGCCCTTGGGATCCCAGAACAGGTTCTTGCCTTCTTTGCTGATCGAAACGTTGGTGTGCATGCCGTTGCCATTCACGCCGACTACCGGTTTCGGCAGGAAGCACGCCGTGAACCCCATATTGGTGGCGACCTGGCGGCAAATCAGCTTGTAAAGCTGGATCTGGTCGGCAGCGGCAACGACTTCGCCGTAACCGTAGTTGATTTCGAATTGCGAAGGGGCGACTTCGGGGTGATCTTTCTCGTTCTGGAACCCCATGGAGCGCTGCACTTCCGCAGTGGTGTCGATAAACGTGCGCAGCGGATCGCCGGGCAGAGAATGATAATAACCGCCGGTATTGACGTATTCGAATTTGCCAGTTTCGTTGTAACTCCGCTCCGCGTTCTGGCCTTTGAACAGGAATCCTTCGATTTCATTGGCGGCGTTGAGCGTATAGCCCTTTTTCTCGTGGAGATTGTCGGCATAGCCCTTCAGTACTCCGCGAATGTCAGCGGAGTACGGCGAACCGTCCTTGTCAATCACATGGCCGAAGACGAGAACCTTGCCGGATCCGAAAACATCCGCGGGCGCCCAGTAGAACGCGCCCCAATCCATCGCCAGCCGCAAATCGCTTTCGCGCTGCGCGGTGAATCCGCGGATCGATGAGCCGTCGAACGTCAGGTTATCCCAGCTCTTGACCAAAAACTTTTTGTCGTAATCAAGCATGTGCAAGCGGCCTTCCAGGTCGCTGAAAAGCACGGTCACGGCCTTGATGCGCTTTTCGTCCGTCAAATACTTGATACGTTCTTCCTGAATTTTGTGCGCGGCGACTCGTTTCTGACGCTGTTCCTTGGCCTTGAGATTCAACTCTTCCAGCTCGTCATACGATAAAGAGAGAAAATTACGCAGTTCGTTCGACATGAATCTCCTCAAGTTGGGATAAGACTCAAGCTCAGGGGCAAAACTCTCGGCTGGCAAAGGACCCGCCAGCCCAGCATTAGGGTATCGCGTGGCTAATCCGACCGTCAATCAAAAGACCTGATTCAACAGATTCAAAAAATTGAATCTGATGCCCTGCAATCCAAGAGGTTTTCGGTCGCCAGGCTACCGTAGGATGCCGGTGATTTTGGTAGCGATACCGGGAGTCGAACCCGGATTTTAGCCTTGAGAGGGCTACGTCCTAACCTTTAGACGATATCGCCGGAGGATGCTAGGCGGTTACGAGAAGCTTCATCCCCGTTTGGGACAAATGTTATTTTCGCATGGACGAATCGCGTGAGCAAGCAGACTGCTCCACACGGATAGCTGTCCTTCAGGGTTACGGACGAAACGGCGAGTTGCAATGAAAAGCGGACAATCTAGGAGGAGGAACGGAGGCGGCTAGACTCTGGCGGTGCGATGCAAGCCTTTGCTCGGCTTGGCTGCGATCGCGGAAGTGAGCACTTTTCGTGTGGCATCATCGAGAGGCACAAGGTTGTCTGGGGCGAATTGGCTTTGGAAGCCATTCTCCGGAAACAGAACGACTCTAAATGTCTTCGCAAAAACAATACAATCCAGCCAGAGAGTCCAGCTGCGTACATACCACGACTCGAGCGTGACACGATCTTCAAAACTCAACTCATTTCTGCCGCTCACTTGCCAGAATCCGGTCATGCCGGGCCGGGCGGCGAGAATGGTGTGAACGTCAACCCCAATACGGCCGAGTTCGTGAGGAAGGTACGGGCGCGGGCCAATCAAGCTCATTTCGCCTCTGAGAACGTTTACCAACTGGGGAAGCTCATCGATGCTCCATCGCCGCAGGAAGCTACCCAGCCGCGTGATTCGAGGATCGTATCGCCTCAATTTGGCGTACTTCCGCCATTCCTCCATGGCTTGTGGATTGGATTCCAGATACCGCGCGAGCACCTCTTCCCCTTCCACGCGCATCGTCCGGAATTTGATACAGCGGAAATTCCGGCCCCGGTAGCCGAGCCTTTCTTGCACGTGAAAAGCGGGCCCCTTGGAATCCAGCTTGACCAGAATGGCCACAACGAAGCAAATAGGAAGCGATACTAGGGAAACGGCGGCCCCGAACAGTAAATCGAAGCCCCGCTTTAGCCAGCCATTCCAGGGCTTTGCCAAGTTGTTTGAAAGTTTGAGCATCATCACGCGTTCACGCAGAAAGCCATCAACCTGCAGATTCATGATGGGCAAACCCCAAAGCTGGGGAACGACGTAGATGTTGTCGCAGAAAGGCTGGAGTTCGTGAACGAGAGCCAAAAGCTTTTCTTCAAGCTGGCTCGGCATGGCAATCAGAATGTCCGTGGAGTTTGTTTTTTCCATTTGCTCGCGGATTTCCGAAAGATTTCCCAAAACGCTCACTGGTTTGCCTTTGCAAGTTCCAAAACACTTGCCTTTCTGATTCGCGTCTTCATCGAGCAGCCCTGCGACCTCGTAGCCCAAAAACGGATCATCGGTCAGCCCTCGCATGGCAAGTTCAGCCATGTGTGTAGCCCCGAGAATCAAAATCCGTTTTCTCCATGGGCCCAGGGCCCCCAGAACACGTTTTGTCCAATAACGCGCGATGGGCAAGAAAATAAAAAGATTCATCGCCGTCAAAAGAAGGGTCGTGCGAGAAACCAGGGGGCTGAGCTGAGTTAAGGCGACGGTTGATAGCAGTGCGATCAAACTCAAAGCGACGCCTTTGAATATGTGGCCGACTTCATTCCATAAAGAGCGGCGCCGCGTGTAGAGACCTTCGACGGTGAAGACCAGGAGAGGCACGAGCCACAGCCACCCCAAGAACAGATAGTGCATGAATGGAAAGGTCGACGCCCGGAGAGAGGTATCAAAATGCGGAAGGAGATACTTCCTTATGAGTATCGCCAGCTGGAGAGAAATCGCAATGGCACACAGGTCTGTCAGAACGAGAACAAAGACACAAGTAAGTTGACTAGACAAGAACCGCAACCGGGGCTTTTGGCCGGACAATTTATTTCCGTTCACCGGCGCGTGTGGAAGTTCCGGCGCCATTACGACAGTCGACATGGATCTCCTCAGGAAGGGGAACTGCAGGCTGCATTTTCACTGCCAAAACACGTACTCCAAAGATGGAAGAGCGCAAACCGGACTCGGCATTGCTTTTGAACACCGCACTCGAAAGGTTGGACGCAAATTGCGCGAGATCCTTTCCGCGTCAATCCTCGCCGATGGTGCCTGCCGCCATTGCTCTCTTTTTGACCACAAGCTCTCCTCGGTGCGCTGCGCGTGAAAGTGTTCCGGTATCCGAAGAGGCGATGCCGCAAACGTCCAACATCGATCGCTCGAATCGCTGGAGAATCTCTTCGCGATTCAAATGAGTAACTGCGTAGCTTCTCGCTTCCTGCCCCAGCCGCTTTCGCAAAGAGGGCTCCTCAACAAGCCTCAACAGCGCTGCGATAAACGCCTCCACGTCTCCCGGAGGGGTGACCACGCCAGCACCTTGAAGCGCTTCGAAGAGCTGTGTTCCAGGAAGAGCCGTTGCGATAGTGGCGCGGCCACTGGCCATTATGCCGGTCAATTTGGAGGGCATTACCATGTCAGCGGCATCCGCCAGCTGCGGCAAGAGATGGATATCGGCGAGATTCAGCAAATCGTTCAATCGGTCAGCCGGCTGGACCGGAAGCAGAGTGACATTGGGGAGGTCCTTCGCTCTGTCCGATAACATCTGCCGGCCGAGTCCCTCCCCGCAAAAAACAAATCGCAAGCCGGGACAACGCGACAACCGGCCCGCCGCATCCACCAGCAGCTCTAATCCATGCTTCTTACCCATGCTTCCCGCATACAGCGCGACGGCAGTGGATTCCGCGATGCCGAGTTCCTTGCGAAAGGGGCTTGGTCCCTCAAGCGGAAATATCTCCGCGGTGTCCACCCAGTTCGGAAACAAGAGACATCGAGAGGGATCGACTCCCTTCACCGAAAGGCGATCCATCATCCGTTTCGATATTGCCGAAACTCGATCGAAAGCTGACAAGATCCTCCGCTCCGCAGCAATCGCCCAATCTCGCAGGCGCGAAGAGGAAAAATCACCAAGTCCGAAGGCGGCATCCACTTCGAAATCTTGCACGTGTAACCAGGACCTGGCGCCCGACCAGCGCGCCATCATCAGCGTCTGAAGGGCACAGAACAGGGTTGGCTCAACGAGCAGCACAATATCCGGTGCCCAGCCGACCTGCCGTATGAGGGTGGGCACACTGCTCAATCCGAAGCTCGCGAGATGCAACAAACGCTTGAGCCCCTTCGGATTTTCGGGAATCCAGATTGGGCAGCGGAATATCTCCATTTGCGGTACCGGACCATGCCCTCTAGTGGCTGACGCGCCATTGCCATTTTGCGGACGAATGCTTTCCTTGGAATATTTCCACGAGCGGTAACCTGGAAAAATGCGCCACCGCGGATAGGATGGCGGCGCCGTAACCACTCGCACTTCATGGCCGCGGCCCGCAAGCCACTGCGCCATTTCGCCGGTATACTTGCCGACTCCCGTGGGTTCCGGATGAAAATTAATCCCGTAGATTAGAATGCGCATCGTTCACGATTTGCAGGCGACTGCCAAAAGGCAATCGCCGCGCCCGATTCGGTTGCCGAGCCACAGCGCGGGAAACAGAATGAATCGTGCGAACAGCATAAGAAGCACTGTCAAGAAGGGGTTTCTCAGTTGCCGCGTTTTCTTGCTCTCTTTTGCAAAGCAGCAGGCAATGAAAGACTGCGCCACCCAGAGGGACGGCGTAATCTGAAAAACTTCAATTCGCTTATAACCTGTATCTTCCAGAAGTTTTCGCAGAGTTCCTTCTGAAAAATGAGAAATGTGAAAGGGCACGTGCCAGTTGATCCACCACTTGCCGAACAGCGCCCGCAGCCAGCTCCGGCTGTTTGGGCAACTGATGCAAACCTGGCCGCCCGGTGCCAGAATCCGCCGAACGTCCAGCAACATCTGCCGCGGGTCCAGCGCGTGTTCCAAGACGTTCGAAAGCACCGCGGCGTTGAATCGGTATGGCGAGTCAAATTCTCCAAGCAGGCACGTGTGGACGTTAAATCCGGCTTTGCGCGCTTCCGCGGCGGCGGTTTCGTTTAGTTCGAGTCCTTCTGCCTGGAATCCATTGCGGGCATAGATTCGGAGGTTGCGCCCCTCGTTGCAGCCGATATCGAGCAGCCGGCCCGCGCCCCGCAGTTGATGAAAAGAAATGTCGCCATCCACACGCGCCCATATGCGGTTCAAGGAAGAAAGGAGAAACCGTTCCCTCAAACGGGTGTAGAGCGTG
>JBGPIX010000078.1:0-17389 GCA_041485085.1 Candidatus Acidiferrum sp. | reverse complement strand
GTATTTTTCCAGGAACAGGGCGGTCTTTTCGTCGCGGCGTTGGCCGAGGAAATATGCTTCTCGAACAGCTTGGTCTGACAAGGGAGTGTCAAAAGCGAAGGCGGAAGACGTTATGAGCAAGGCCGCCGTCAGGACTGCGGCCAGGGGGCGGGCCCAGACGGCCATGGCAGGTATCCTCCTCTGAATTAGACGCTCAAAGGCAGCAAGGCGGTTACCCAGCTTTAAATAGCAAATTCTGAGCCGGATCTAGATGCGGCGAGTGATGTTGGGGAAATCGAGCCAGACTTTGATGCCGCAGAAGTGGGAGCCTTCGGTGCAAATGGGGGTGGTGATGCCGGCGCGGATGTGGCACGGGGGGCCGATGTAGCGAGTGAGTTCTGGATGGACTTCGCGGAGCTGGGCGATTTCGTCCATGGAGGATTGGTAGATTTCTTCCTGGGCGTTGAAGCAGGTGCGCATGGTCCATTTGTGGATGAGATGGAGGAGCGAGCCGGATTCGTAGAGGCGGATGGATTTGGCGTTGGGGAGAAGATAGAGAGCGATTTCTGGAAGCACGCCGTGATCGAGGAGTTGGTTTTTTGCGGCCCAGGCGTCGTGCATGGCGCGGCCGTAGACTTCTTTGGCGCGAGGATTGTTGTTCAGCAGCATGGGCGTGATGTAGTCGGGCTCGCGGGTGTCGGCGAGAGTGAGAAGCGGGCGCGAGCCGGGGACCATGCGATGGCGCTGGTCCTGGCTGTCGGCGGTGTGGCTGATTTTCTTGGCGAAAGTGTAGTTGGCATGTTGGAGGGCGCGCATGATGGGGGCGTGGACGCCGACGTTGAGAGTTTCGAGGCGGTAGAGATTGCGGGCGGGATTTAGCAGGCGATCGATGGCTTCGAGGTCGCTGCACTGGGATTCGGCGAGGCCGGTGACGGCGCGGTAGGATTCGGCCATGACGCGGACGGCGTTGGGGGAATAATCGACGAGGCGGGAAGTTTTGCCGTTGAGCTTGGCGTCGAATTCGCGGGCGAACGGTTCACCGGCGGATGGTTGCGCGATCGCATTTTTCCATTCAGGCAATTCTTCCAGGGGCTCAATACCAAAACGATCGAAAAACTGGGCGTCGATTTCTTTTACGTGGGCGACCATCGCGCCGATGACGGCGCGGGCTTCGCTCGGTGTGTCCGAGGCAGCGCTCATGCGCCAGAGGCGGTGCAGCACGATGCCGGAGATGGTGTGCACCATGGTGGTGAAGGCGGCGACGGGTAAGACGTAGCGGGCGATTTCGATGGCGCGTTTTTCGGCGGAACGCTCGATTTTCTGGAGGCGCTTGGGATGGGACATGGGGCCGATATGCCAGATGTCGTTGAGGATCGCGCGGGCGTCGGCGACTAGAAGAGAAGAAAGTTCGCGGTAGTAGTTCCAGGCACGGGCGATGGCGGCCTCGTAGATCTCCTTGCTCTTTTCATCGAAGAAAAGGGACGTTGGAGGGACGTACGCTTGGGCGCGGTCGAGACGGACGTAGCGTTGACTCTGCTGCTCGGAATTGTAGAAGGGATGCGCGTGGAGGAAGGACCAGACGAACTGGCGGCTGACGTTTTCGAGGCCGAATTCGAAGTGGGCATGCTGGTAGACAGTGTGATGGCCGCTGTAGAAGGTGGCGGCGCCGATGTTGAGGCGCTGCTTGTCAGTGATTTCTTCAGGGCCTATGAGGCGCGGGGCGTAGCAAGTGCGAGCGGCGGCGATGGCGGAGTCGAAAGGATGAGCGAATGCATTGCGGAGAGTGACGCGGGGCGGGGCGGATTCGATCAGTTCGCCGGGGCGCGCGCCATCAAACATGCGGGATTGAGTAGCCACGATGGAAGTTCATTGTACACGGGCGGGGGAGTTAGGAAAGTTGAAAGTCGAAAGTTGAAAAAAAAGAGAAGATAACACAGAGACACTGAGGGCGCAGAGGAGTGTAGAAAGTTCGCGGATGAATTGAAAGTTCTATGGGGGACAAGAAAAGAGGGACAGCCAGGAATGGCTGTCCCACCCGAACTTGCGCAGCTTTACTTCTTTGCGGCTTCGACTTTTGCGGCTTCGACCTTGGCAGCGGCGTCGGCGTACTTCTTGGTGAAGCGCTCGACGCGGCCGGCGGTGTCAATCAGCTTTTGCTTGCCGGTGAAGAAGGGATGGCAGCTCGAGCAGATTTCGACATTGAGCTTGTCGCCTTTAATTGTTGAGCGAGTCTGGAAGTTGTGGCCGCAGGCGCAGTGCACCGTGACGGTGTGATAGTCGGGGTGAATACCGGGTTTCATGAGGCTCCATTCTGTCGCGTCCGGTCTGCACGGCTGACTCTTCATCGGAGAGAAGAGCCTCACCCCTAAAGGGGTGAGCTACAGCCGCGTCGCTAGGTCGCGAGGCAATTCTTAATCATACGCGAAGTGTCAAATTCCTCCAAACAGGAGATCGAGGTAAGGGGAGAGGGGATGGGGGATAGGGAATAGCGAAGAAACGAGATGCAAATTGCGCTTTCAGTGATGGGGGAGTTCCTATAAATTGAGCTGGAATCGATGCAAATGGGAGGGATTTGGATGGACCGTACGAGAAAAGTACTTCTAGGAGCGTGCTGCGTTGCTCTATTGATGGCCGCGGTAGGAATGAAAGCGCGAACGCCTGAGGACGCGGGGCGAAAAGAGATTGAAGCGTTTAACAGGCGGTACGTGGAGTTGCATTTGAAGATGGATACGGCGGGGATTTTGGCGCTTTGGGAGGAGGACGGAGTCGATCTGATGCCGGGAGACGCGGCCATGATTGGGCGGAAGAAGATTTCGGCGTGGGTAGAAGACATTCTGGCGAAGATGCCAGGATACAAAGTGATGAAGCAAGAGATGGAATTTCAGGACATTCATGTGTGCGGGGAGTGGGCTTCGGAGTGGGCGACGGAGCATCAAGTGGTGCAGCCGCCGGATGGAAAGCCGGTGATTGAAAGCTTTGGCAAGATGGCGCTGGTATTGCGCCGCGGGGCGAACGGCGAGTGGAAGGTTCAGCAAGAAATGTGGAACGCGGCGCCGAAACCGTGAGAATCCAGTAAGGAAACGCGATGGATTAGAAGTGCCAGCGGGTTACGGATTCGGTGAAATTTTCCACGTGTTCGTCTTGGCCGAATGCGATTTGCGGGGTGACTCGAAAGACGGAGCCATTGCAAGAGTTGAGAATTGGTTCGACGTCGCCACCGTATTTGGTGTTGTAGAATTGCACGAACTGTTTCCAGGTTGATCGATCTTTGATTTCTTCTGCGGTGCCCTCCAGGATCACAGCTTCGTCGGCTTTTTCTGTGCCGATGACAACGTGTGGCTCCGCAACGATGTTTTTTGCTTTGCGGGTGCGCGGGCCGGTGCTGAACCAGAAGGCGTCCCGCCACCAAATTCCCCAGACCAGCATGAGATGAGGGCGGCCGCCTGGGCGGGTGGTGGAGATCCAATAGTTATGTGATTTTTCGAGGCGTTCGAGAGCCCAAGGCCAAGGCTTGAGAGCACTTAAGTCTTTCGAGGGATTTTGAACGGCATCGGGCCACTGAGGGTGGCTGGCCTCGGGTTCGGTCATGGCGACTCCTTCGGGGAAGAAATGCGGCGGAATTGTATCAGGGCAGCACGGATGAAGCGTAGGAGTTCTGCGTTGCTCTTCAGGATGGATCGCAAGCGTTAGCGAGATTTGGAGAAACTCTCAGGAAATGAATGCGCAGCCGACGCGCACGACGCCCTGAGTGGTCTGTTGTTTCCAGACGGGCTTCAGATTCACACGCACCGGCGGAAGAATCGGCACGTGTAAAACAGCCAGAAGATTGTCGGGAAGTTCCTCAGGCGAATCCAACTCGATGGCGACGCCGCCGAAGCCGAGATCGAGCACGCGAGCGCGGCGGGCGCCTTGGTCGCCAAGAACAGCGTAGGCGTTGGTCCCGGTCATGGAGACGCGCTCGGCTTTGCGCTGAACGGTAAAGACACGCGAGGCGGGGGCGAGGTCGGCGGAGATTGCCACGGAGGTTGCAGAAGCAGCGGCTTCGATGGTGGTTTCGGTTTTTTCTGGTGCGCGCCTGGTTTCAATCGAAATCGGTTGCGGTGCAGGAGCCGCGCGTTCAGGTGGGGGAGTCACCGGCGCTTCCGGAGCGCCGGTAGCCTCAGGCTCAGTGCGGCCAGAGCCATTGCCTGCCTTGGTGTGGTTGGCGTGTTTCAGGCGATAGAGACGCTCATCGGCGATGCGAATCAACTGGTCGGCGTGCTCGGCATCCTGAGGGAAGATCGCCACGCCATGATCCATGCCGACAGTGACGGCGAGTTGGAGCGGGAGGAGCATTTCGGCGAAGACAGTTTGGACGCGACGGCTCAACGCGAGCGCCTGGTCGGAATCGGTCTGCGGGAGCAAAAGAGCAAACTCGTCGCCGCCGATGCGGAAAGCCGAGTCGGACGTACGCAAGGCTTTTTTCAAGGTGGCTGCGGCAGCGCGCAAGACGTCATCACCACGCGGATGGCCGTGCTTGTCGTTCACTTCCTTGAAGCGGTGCAGGTCGAGGATGACCAATCCCAGAGGCTGGCCATAGCGCCGCGCGCGATTTAGTTCTTTCTCGAAGGATTCAGAAAAGAGCCGGCGGTTGTGGAGACCCGTCAAGGGATCGGTCACGGCATCAAGTTCCAGCCTTTTCAGTTCCTCATACTCGATGAGGATGGGAACGCGAAGAAGGCCGGAAGAGGTGAGGACGTCGGTAAGCGCGGTCTTCAGAGAAACGGGGCGGCCGACGAGATCGGTAAGCTCGCGACGGCGCGAAAGCATCTGGTCCCAAATCTCCACACTTTGGGTTTCGCGCAGATCAAGATGAGCGATCGCACGGAAATATCGCTGAAGGAACTGTCCGCGCGCAGGCAAATCAAGGCCCTCGAGCGTGTCTGCTAGCAGCTCGAAATAGGAATCCTCAATCGGCAAGCGCGGGGGCACAGGGGTGCCGGGGCTGGGCATGTCCGGTATAGACCTAACCTCTGCCTATCCCCGCGGGGTTTGGGGAAAGCGTATCTAGTTTTCTCTATTTGTGTGGAGCAACCAAGAGCCCATTCGTACTGGGCCTAGGCGAGTCCACCTGGGAATCGAACCTCCCAAATTGCGGGCGTATCCTATTACAAAAGCGGGATATAGGGTACGAAAAAGTACGCGGACTTAGAGTGATGGAAATTTGCGTAACATATTTACCCATAATGATGAGGAGCATGTGGCAAGAGATTGCCAGGATTTACTCTAGAGGGCGGATGAATTCCAGACCAAAGAGGCGCATCTCGCCTGCGGACTCCTGCCGCAAGACCTTAGCCACAATCGGGGGAGTCTCGCTGGGAACCAAGCTGGAAGTGGCAGGCCCCGGGGTGGGGATCGTCAGGTGGACTGTTTGGTCCGGCCTCAAAATGTGAGTGGAGGCAATGCAGGCGCCGGTGGAGCTGATATTGAGGGTCTTCGTAAGTTCGATGAACTCAGCGCCAGAGACATCCGTGCCCCTCAGAAAGACGGGTACTTGTAGGCGAATACGTGGCGAGCGTCGGGTTGACGAAGTTTCCACGAGCTGCCCCTTTTTGAATGAATCAATCTTCAAGTGATCTCGCTGGCTTAGTACCAAGGAACTAGTACGGATCTAAGCATCTGGAATGCCACAAGGAATGATCGGGAGCGCAGATAAGTTGCTTATTATAAGGTGATTGCAGGTGTATATGGATGGAAACAATTTGTCGGGTCGAGTGCATTGCTCGGGAAATCCACTTCCTTTCCTCAAATGTGCAAATGGAACGCTTTTACCATTGACTCTTCGAGGTCCCTTTGAAACGATGGCGACTAGGGAAAATTTTTACCACTTTGCCTGAGGGGCGGAATTAATGGCGGGACGGATTGCGTTGCCTCCGATGTCGGAAGAGAGGAATCGGACGGCTCTTCCCCTTGGGTTCGTTCGCGGGTTGCTTGATAAGATAGATAAACCGTTGATGGTAGCCGAGCGAAGCGGCAACCTCCTGCTAATAAACACCCGGGCGAGGCAGTTCCTGGCGTCCTGCGGGCACTCAATAACTCCAAGTTTAAATCTATTTAATGATTTTCTAAAAGTGGATGCGCGGAAGATCATCGAGGAGATCGAAAAAGGCGAACACGAAGTGGACCTGCAGATCCAGGGCGGGGAAGGAAAATCCGCGGTGCAGATCCAGTGGATGCCCGAGTCAGACTGGCTGGTGGTGGAAATCGCGAACCGAATGGAAGCGCAGCCGGTTCCTGATCCTGCAACGCAACTCACCGTACAAGAACTTTTGCAGGAACGCGAGATTACCTACCGGAACCTGCTGGCTGCGTACTTGAAATTGCAGGAAGTAAACCGGCAGAAGACGGTCTTCCTGGCCTCAGCGGCCCACGAATTGAAGACGCCGCTTGCGGTGATCAAAGGCTACTACGATCTTCTCCTGGCGGGATCTCTCGGGCGCCTGACCGACAAGCAACGGGACATATTGGAAGAATCGAAGGATAGCTGCGAGCGGCTGGTGCGGCTGGTCTCCATGTTCCTGAACTACTCGGCTTTGGAGAGCGGGAAACTGGTGCTGCAGCTTCGAGAGAATGATCTGCGGGATTGCCTGGATGAGCTTTCGAAACGCTGGTCGGAAGCATTTCAACGCAAGGGCGTGAAGCTTGATGCGAGCTTTGACCCGTCCATTCCGACTTTCCGATTCGACTATCAGAAGGTACAGCAGGCGGCGGCGAACCTGCTCGATAACGCGTTGAAGCATACGCCCAGCGGGGGCAGCGTGATGTTGCGGGCCGCGCCACATTTCTGGGAACGGCGAGTGGCGGCTATGGCGCCGGTGGAAGAGCGGCGCAGATTCAAGTTGCCGCGGCCTAACAGCGTGGAAGTAAGCGTAACGGATTCGGGGCCGGGCATTGCGGCGGAACATCATCAGGAAATATTTGAGGATTTTGTGCGCGTGGACAGGAACACGTCTGGAATGGGCTTGGGGCTGGCGATCGCCAAGCGGCTCATTCAGGCACATCGCGGAAAGATTTGGGTGGCAAGCGAATCGCGGACGGGAAGCAGATTTACGTTCTTGTTGCCGATGGATCAGGGCTGAGAAATTTGAGTTTTGGCGGTTGAGAGGGGACAGTCGATGGCCGTAAAAGAAAAGATCCTCGTCGTGGATGACGAGCCGAGCATTCGAAAGTACCTGCAGACACTGCTGGAAGTGGACGGATTCGAGGTGGAAGCCGTCAGCTCCGGGAAGGATGCGCTCGAAAGAGTGAATAAGGGAGAGCGGCCAGACTTCATCATCCTGGATGTCCTGATGCCGGAGATGAACGGGATCGAAACGCTGAAGGAATTGATGCAGGTCGACCGCACCCTCAACGTCATCATGCTTTCGTGCTCGAACGAAGTAGGCACCGTGGTCGAAGCCATCCGGATTGGGGCGCATGATTATCTGACCAAGCCGTTCGAGAAAACGGAACTGGACGCGGCGATGCTGAAGTCGCGCCAAAAAAAGGAATTGGCAACGGAGAACCAGGCGCTGCGCGATTACTGCGATCAAGTGACGGAGGATTTGAGCTTTCTGGCCGCCAGCCCGCAGATGGTGCGAATCCGGCAGCAGATCCTGCAGATCGCGCCGGTGGATGTGCCTGTCTTTATCTGCGGCGAGAGCGGCGTCGGCAAGGAAGTTGTGGCGCGCATGATCCACTTGCGCTCGAAGCGTCGCAATCAGGCGTTCGTGAAAGTCAATTGCGCGGCGTTGCCAGGCGAACTACTGGAATCGGAACTTTTCGGATTCGAGCAGGGCGCTTTCACAGGCGCGGTGCGCAGCAAGCCAGGCAAGTTCGAAATGGCCAACAAGGGCACGATCTTCCTGGATGAAATCGCGGAAATGAGCACGCACTTGCAGGCGAAACTGCTGCACGTCCTGCAGGATCACCAGTATTCGCGATTGGGCGGGCGGCACCTGGTGGAGACCGATGTGCGCGTACTGGCAGCAACCAACGTGGATGTGCACGAAGCGATGAAAACAGGGCGATTCCGCGAAGATCTCTACTACCGGTTGAACGTATTGTCGATCAACGTGCCGCCGCTTCGTGAGCGGACGGCGGAAATTCCGCTGTTGTTCCGTCATTTCCTGCAGAAGTACAGCGAGAAATTCGGCAAGACGCCGCCGGGACCTTCCAAATATCTGCTGGATGCGGCAGTGAACTATCCGTGGCCAGGCAACTTGCGCGAACTGGAGAATTTCGTCAAGCGTTATGTGATTCTCGAAGACGACGAAGGCAGCTTGCGCGAACTGGTGGAGATGTCTTCGACGCGGCAGAGGACTTCGCCACGCGAAGAGCCTGCGCCGCCGAAGGAGCAAGGGTTGAAGGCGCTGGTGCGCGGCCTAAAAGACGAAGCAGAGATGGAAGCGATCGCCGACGCGCTGGAGAAGACACGCTGGTGCCGCAAGGACGCCGCGAAAATGCTAGGGATCAGTTACAAGGCCCTGCTCTACAAGATGCGGCAGTTCAACCTGGATACGCCGCGCACGAGGAAAGCAACTTCTCCGGCGGTGGCAGAGGAGCCGGCATCGGCGGTTGGAACGCGGCGCGACTAGAATTGCTGCTGTGCTAACTGCTGAGACATGTGTTGCAAAAATGGCTATAGTCGTTATATAGACTGATAGCCGAGCGGCAACCATGTTGGGGAAGCCGTGTAGTTCTTCGTCAGCGCAAATCGCTCTGCCTGACTTGCACGTCAAAGGAGTAGTGGAGATTTTGTGGACAGGCCGGTCCGAGCTTGGAAAACGTTGTGTGCTGTAGTGGGGAGGATGGGGGCATGACGGAACGTCGCACAGCTCGACGCTACGACCTATCGTTGCCGATAATCATTCGAGTTCCCGCGGAACGGGCGCCGGATTCGCAGCATGGGAAGACGCGCGATATTTCCACTCGCGGGCTTTATTTTGTTGTGGATCAGAATCTGGAATCGGGCTCGCAACTGGACATCACGCTGACATTGCCCGCGGAGATAACGCACGGTTCGGAAGTCTTTGTGCGGGCCCTGGGCAAAGTGGTGCGAGTGGAGCGCCGGATGGAAGACGGCAGTGCGCGCATGGGCGTTGCCGCAGTGATTGAAAGGTACGATATTATTCGCGGGGAAGCTGCGCGGGCCTAAGACGATCTTCTGGTTATTCCGATTTCCAATCCAGCCTGACGTTGTGTGATTCACTCTATTGATCCTGCGAGGAATGTGGCGGAAACTTCTGGAATTCCTATTGCATTCAAAGGTGACTTGGGCCTACTATCCGGCCAGAATGTCCCGCGGAGGGTCCAGTGAAAGTAGCGGATCTCATCGGGTCCCGCAAGGAAGTCTTCTCCATTACAGAAGAAACGAGCGTTCACCAGGCCGCGCAATATCTGCGCGAGAAGCAGGTGCGCTCGGTGGGAGTGATGAATGCCGGCGGCCAACTCGTCGGGGTGATTTCACACAGCGACGTATCCGACAAAGTCGCGGCGGAGAATAAGTGTCCTGCGTGGATGAAGGCGTCGGACATCATGACGCGCGAACTCGTTACCGTGACGCCTGACAAGACGCTGGAGGATTGCCTTCGATTGATGGATCAGAACACAATTTTCCATCTGCTGGTGGTCGATGAAGGACAAGGATATCGAGGGATGCTCTCGGTAAGCGACATACTGCGAGTGGTAGCGTCGGACGAGAAGGCGCGAGCGGATTTACTGGAAGCGTTCATATTTCCGCCGAGGTAGAGGCAGTTCAACAATTTATTGACAGGCTGACGCTTCTCTTTTCCTAATTCACCCAAAGAGACTTTGCGGGAAGAGTTTTCGCCTTTGCGAAATCATTTTCCGCAGAGTTAGGTAAGTTAGAAGCACAAAGGGTCTGCTTTCCAGTACTTGAACTTCCAAGCAAGAACACCATTTAAGTTACGTATAATCAATCTGTTACAGAAAACACGTGCCGGATTTGGTGTCTCATTCAACCAGTGGACAGAGTGTCTGGATTTGGTTCTTAGTGTGCACACAGGGAAGGTGGGACGTTCCCACCCGAACGCGCAAAGGGCTGAGCATGGCAGTATCCGAACCGACAAACGGCGCCGCAGTTTCGAGAGCAAGCGGTTTACCGCCTGAAGAGATTATCTTTGGCCGCTCGGGGGCGATGATTTCCATCCGCCAAAAAGTGCAGAAAGTGCTTGGAACCGATGTGCCGATTCTGATTCAGGGAGAGAACGGAACAGGAAAAGGGCTGCTCGCGCAATACATTCACTCCCACTCGGCAATGTCCTCTGGTGCCTTTGTAAAAGTAAACTGCGCGGCGATCCCGGGAGCTCTGCTTGAAAGCGAATTGTTTGGCTACGAAAAAGGGTCATTCACAGACGCGCATACATCAAAACCTGGTTATGTGGAAATGGCGTACCGCGGAACACTCTTCCTGGACGAAATCGCGGACTTGGATTTGAGCCTGCAGGCCAAGGTTTTGCAGTTGCTTCAAGACGGACATTTCAGCCGTATCGGAGACAAGCAAGAGAGGCGAGCAGAAACCAGGGTCGTCTGCGCCACCAACCGAGATTTGCGGACGGAGATTGACGCCGGACGCTTCCGGCATGATTTGTTTTACCGGATCAATGTAATCAGCATCAATTTGCCGGGCTTACGCGAACGGCGGGAAGACATCCAGTTGCTTGCGAGATACTTTCTGGAACAATTGAACGCCCGCTTCGAGCGCGATACGCCACCCTTCTCCCAAGAAGACATCGAGAATTTATCGGGCCGGGAATGGCGAGGGAACATTCGGGAACTCGAGAACGTGGTGGCGCGCTATTCGATTCTGGGCTCGCTCGATACGGTTGAACCGGAGCGGCCGCCCAGGCGGTCTCCCATGGCAGCTTACCGAATCGGTCTTGATGGCACGATCCCGCTGAAGCGAATTGCCAAGCAAGCGGTCCGTGAGATGGAAGGGAATTTGATACTGAACGCACTGCGGGAAAACAAATGGAACCGCCGAAAAGCAGCGGTAGCGCTGAACATCAGCTATCGAGCGCTGATTTACAAGATCCGAGAAGCGGGGCTCTCACCAAAGGGCAGCCGCAAGAGACCTCAGACGGAACTTCCCCACGACCGTGCAACAGGAATGGAATGAGGCTATTCTCGACAGTGGACATCCAGAATACAGGCGATGGCTGCTCGTCTCTGCGATAGTTTCGGGGACTGCCTGCTGCTACGGAGTCGCAGGCTCGAGTCGAGGCGAGGGCGAGCGCCCTCCGCCGTGGTAAATAAACTTGAGACCAAAACGATTGTTGAAGCGGCAAAAGGAACAGCTTTGATCAGACCGATTCTGAGAAGTGTTTTGTCTCCGGTTAAAGAAAAATGGGATAAGTGGCAGTTGCCAGCGGCAGCCAAGGCCGAGGCGCGCAAAGACCAAAGAGGCTTGGCTGCCGACGACCCCGGTATTGATCTTGCAGTTCGTGAAGCAATTGCTTGGTTGTGTCGTGCTCAAGATTGTTCTACCACGGCGGACGGAGGCGTCGCGCGGCACTACAGCCTAGTGAGCGGCTGGGGACCTTCCTATCCTGAAACGACGGGCTATATTGTCCCGACGATTCTGGACTATGCAGAAGCGATTGGTGACAACGAGCTTTTGAAGCGCGGCAAGCGGATGCTGGACTGGCTTCTTGCGATCCAGTTTCCTGACGGTTCCTTTCAGGGTGGAATCATCGGCGCACAACCGTTGGTACCTGTAACATTTAACACGGGGCAGATTCTTTTGGGTCTGGCCGCGGGGGCGAGAAAATTTGGTGAACCTTACAGAACGAGCATGAATCGCGCTGCGGAGTGGCTGGTTCAAACGCAGGACCCGGACGGCTGCTGGAGGAAGCACGGGTCGCCATTTGCGGCTGCAGGCGAAAAAACCTATGACACGCATGTAGCATGGGGGCTGCTTGAGGCAGCGCTCGTGGAGCCGCAAAAGAACTACCAGGCCGCAGCTCTGGCAAATGTCTATTGGGCGCTGACCAAACAAAAAGAGAACGGTTGGTTCATGGATTGCTGTTTGACAAACCCCGAAACTCCACTAACGCACACGCTAGGCTATGCGCTGCGCGGCGTTTTGGAAGGGTACCGCTTCAGTCGAGAAGAGAAGCTCCTCGTCGCAGCGTGTAGAACAGCCGACGGTTTGTTGACTGCGATGAAAGATAATGGTTTTCTGCCGGGGTGCTTCCACCCGGATTGGAATCCCGCCGCGCGCTGGGCTTGCCTGACGGGAACAGCGCAGATTGCCTATTGCTGGCTGACTCTCTTTCAATTCACCGGCGACACGCGTTATCGCGATGCGGCGAAGATTGCCAACGTCTATGTGCGGAGAACTCAAGACGTTAACGGACCGCCAGAAGTGCGAGGAGCGATCAAAGGCTCATTCCCCGTGAATGGAGAGTATGGCACCAACCAGTATTTAAACTGGGCCGCCAAATTCTTCGTTGACGCCAATCTCTTGGAGCGAGCGGCAAGCAAAGGAAAGAATTGAGGGCGCATGGGCGCGAAATTCTATGCGAGTTCGGAATTCACGGCCGGGACTTTTGCGGAAATCGTAGCACTAGATCATTCCAATCCGTTTCTCACGTTTGAGTATGCGAAGTCCATGCAGGCCCTGGGCATGCAACCCTGGCTGCTTTCCGTCAGGGAGGATGGTCATACCCTTGAAGCATGCCTGGGGTTTCTGCGCGCAGGGCGCCTGAATCGATCTCTTGAAATTCCCTCTGTGCCTTGTCTCGTTTCCGGAAGCATTTTCTGGGCGGGCCTGACCGATTTTTGCCGGCAAGAACGTGTGACCAGTCTTTCCGTGGGCAGCTTTGCTTCGTCGAGTGCTGCCATTCCAAAGCTACCAGGTGAAACTGGCCGCCGGGTGCGAGTTGAATATGTGTTAACACTGGGGGACTCCAGCAATTGGCCCAACATGTCCTCCAATCACCGTAGAAATATTCAAAAAGCGCAGAAGGCAGGCATTCTGATTGAGAGGAGTGTGGCAGAAGAAGCTTGCCTGGAACATGCGCGGCTTCAGGATGCCTCGATGGAGCGGCGCATCAGCCGAGGCGAGCAAGTTCTTGCGGATGCGCAGGTGCGCACGGCGGCAGCCTTGTTGAAGCATCAGTCGGCTGAGCTATTCCGAGCGAGGGCTGGAGACAACCTCCTTTCTTCAATATTGATTTTGAAGGCCCCGCGAGGTGCCTACTATCATTCCGCTGGAACCACCCGCGAAGGCATGGCCACGGGAGCTTCCCACTATCTTATCCGGCAGGTTGCTGAAATCTTGCGCGCGGAAACAATCGAGACGTTTAACCTGGGCGGCGCGGACGCTGGCAATCCTGGCTTGGAAAGGTTCAAGAAGGGGTTTGGTGGTCGTGAGATTCAACTGGAATCCGCCGATTTTTGTCTCGCAAGTCCTTTTCGGCGAAAAGCCACTGCGGCCCTGCATGCGTTAAGGGATGATCCGATCGGTCTGATTCGCGACTTGGCCGGCAGTATCGAAGCGTACAAAGTGTATTCTTGCAATCCGAGAGATATTAAGCGAGGTGTTGTTCCTGCAGGATCCGAATTCAGGAAGATTACAGACCAAGAGCTCTTGGAGGCGGCCGACGAGCACCCTGAGATGAACAGATACAAGAACATATATGAGAAATCTTTGACTAACGATGCGTATGGAGTCTATCTGGATGGTGCCCTGGCCCACGTCAGCTGGCTTGTTTCCGCCGATCACGATAGGTTAGCCAACGAGCGCAATGTAAAGCTCAGGATTGGTGAAGCAGAGATCACGCATGCAGTCACACTCGGCCAATACCGGAAGCACGGGCTCTACTCCTATGCCATTCGATGCTTGGTGGGTCTCTGTGAACAACGCAATACAACGCGCGTCTATATGATTACCGGAACCGACAACCTGGCGTCGCAGAGAGGAATAGAAAAGGCCGGTCTGCGGCCAGCAGGGCGAATCTGGCGCTTCAAATTTAGGCATCTCGGCAGAAGATCATTTGTGATCCGCGGTCATCGACTTATTAACCTGCTATCTTTCCTGCGAATTCCATCTTTTCGGAAACGCAGCTAGAAGGCTGCGCCTGTTCTGGAACAATCTCCGTTGGAAATTCCTCGGTTTAATCTCTCACGCGGTAAGCATGCGACAGCTCTCTTTCTGCACCGTCACGCACCCCTGAGCTCGTTCAGAATGATTGACGACATTTCTACTGGACGAGTACGACCCCACGTGGAACCTGATCGATTTGAGATAGTATTGGGCGTGTTCGAGACTACGACCTTCACAGGTGTCCTTTCCGGACGACCTGACCTGTAGAGTGATTCATTTGGGAAACTTCCTCATCGTATTGCCGAAACGGTCTGATTCGATTCCGTCGCTCCCTCTATTTGAACGGGCTGTGCTTGACGCCGGTAAACTCAGACAGCAGCAGCCCAAGCAGATCGAGAAGACAAATGAAGCGCACGTTGCGTCGTTTCCACGTCTTAACGGATCCGCAAGCCAGATCGCTGTCGACAAAAGTATCGGCGATTGGTTACTTACGAGTGGGACGTGGTTTCATCCGAATGTTTTGGCGAGTGACCGGGAGAGGGCGCTTTTGCGTCGGTATCAGGAAGTGGGTGTGCACCGCCTTGTGCACGAAATGGAAGGATTCTTCGTAGTAGCGATTGGGGATGCGCGCAGCGGCACAACCTACGTGATTACAGATCTTGTCGGAAGCTGTCACGCATTTTGGCGGCAACTCCCAGCAGCGGTAGTGCTTTCCAGTTCGTCGCTCCTTCTGGTTGGCCAGGAGCAACCGGTGCTGGATGCACTCGCTTGGCAGGAGTTTCTAAATCTGGGGGTAATCTACGAAGATCGTACGCTGTTCAGCGAAGTACGGAAACTCAAACCCGCATCCATTTATCGTTTCCAAAACGGGACTTTGGCCGGAGTCGAGCGATACTGGAATGTCGCAAGACTAAAATTGGAATCACGTCACGGACAAAAGGCGGTTGAGGCTCTATGGGAAAACCTGTGCCAGGCGACAAGACGAGTTCAGGGCCTGTTTCCGAAGCCCGTGTGCGACCTCACCGGGGGATATGATTCCCGTGCGCTCGTGTCGGCGTTCCTCGGCGCTGGTTATAGGCCAAGCACGGTGGTTTCTGGTCCAGTCGAGAGCGGGGATGTCCGAATTTCACAAAAGTTGGCGCAGGTTGCAGGTATAAGTCACCGCCACATTCGCCCGAGATTCGAAATGGATGCCGCGACGCTGCGCCAAGCTTTGGAAGCAACTGACGGCGAATATGACTTGGTCGAATATTCCAGGATTCTGGCGATTCATTTGGAGCTGTCACGAGAATTTGATGTGAGTTGCAACGGTTCCTTCGGTGAGGTCGCACGAGGCTTCTGGTGGGAAGTACTCCGGCCTCACACAGCGTTTGGGCGGCAACTCGACGCGGCGAAAATAGCACGGGGGCGCTACGCTGCGTCTAGTTTTGGCGCCGGCTTGTTCGCGCAAACCGGACGTGTTGATATGATTGCACATTTAGCTGAGGTGATACGCCGAACTCTGGGACACACTACTGAGTTACCAATCACATCGCAGATGGACGAAATATACCTTTGGATGAGGATGCAGCGGTGGCAGGGTCGTATCGCGTCAAGTACGAATCGAATTTGGCCATGTATTTCCCCCTTTCTCTTGCGATCTGTTCTCGAGGTCATGCTGGAAACCGAAGCGCAGTTCCGACGCCGCAGCTTGATGATCCGCATGATGCTCGCTCGATTTCGACCTGCATGGGCGCAGGTCCCTCTGGAGCATGGATATCCCGCGCAGCCTGCAAATTTGAAGAACTTGCATCGCTTCTTGCCATTGGGGACTTATTACGGCCGGAAGTTAATTGGCAAAGGTCTTCGGTTGGCCGAGATGTTGCGGGGCGGGGCGTCCGCTCCAGAGAGTGGAGTTTCTGTACAGGAACAGCTCTGGGCGCAGGAAGACCTTAGGCCACTTCTTGACATGCGAAGGGTACTTTCTACTGGGTTTTTTGATGAAAGAGCGTTCTCTTCATTTCTCCAACGTTCCCGACTGCAGAATTCCCAACAGAAAGACGTGTGGACTCGATTGCTCACCCTGGAGTGCACACTTGAAGTATTGGAACGTTTGAAGACGTAACGGACGCCCAGAGCATATGGTTAGAAACCTCCCGTGCGGAGCACCGAAAGTCCACGGGTGCATGCGGGTATTTCTGACCCTGACATAGTATCCTTTGCGATGATGAAAATTCTCTTGAGCGAAACCCTGAGGCGACTTGCGCGACGGACAGTAATTTTGGCGTTTGTCGTGGTGACCGTAGGATGCAACGGAACCGGAAGATCGAGTCCCGGTGGAGGAGGAAACCCTTCCCCGGCTAGCATCACGAGCTTGAATCCGGCGTCGGGAGTAATCGGGACGCCGGTGACAATTGCAGGCGCGAACTTTGGAGCGACGCAGGGAACGAGCACGGTGAAGTTCAACGGGACATTGGCGACGCCGACGAGTTGGAGTGCGACGAGCATTGTTGCCCCAGTGCCACAGAGTGTCACGACAGGGAGTGTTGTTGTGACGGTGGGCGGAGTGGCGAGCAACGGAGTGAGCTTTACGGTTTCGAACACCGCGGGGCCGGGAGCGACGGGGCCGCTGCGGGCCCTGGCTGCGAACCCGCGCTATTTTACGGACGGGAGCGGGAAGGCTATCCTGTTGACCGGCTCGCAGACGTGGAACGACATGCAGGATGAAGACAGCAGTACGACACCTGCCGCGTTCGATTTCACGGCCTATGTGAACCTTCTGAAGGCGCACGGTCAAAATGCGACTATTCTCTGGCACAAAGATTTGCCGAAGTTCTGTGGCTGGGGAGCTGGTGGGACCTGGACGATCAGCAGCGCCGCTGGCTTCCCATGGCAGCGGAACGGGCCGGGAAATGCATCGGATGGCTTGCCGAAGTTTGACCTGACGAAGTTCAATCAGGCGTACTTTGATCGCCTGCGCGCGCGCGTCATACAACTTCAGCAGAATGGAATATACGCCATTGTGGAACTGTTCGATGGCTTGGGCATCGACGTGAACCGGTGCGGGAACTCGACTCCGAACGGCGATGGATTTCCCTTTACCGGCGTAAACAATATCAACGGGATTGACGATGGATACTCCGGTGGGACGCAGGGTGACGGTTCAATGACGATGAGTGGTCCGAATGCCATCACAGCGGTTCAGGATGCATTCGTACAAAAGGTGATCGACACGGTGAACGATCAGCCGAACGTGTTGTGGGAACCATCGGAAGAAGCTCCGGACAACTCGACGTGGTGGCAGGGGCACATGATCTCCTTGATTCGCAACTACGAAGCAGG
>JBGPIX010000077.1:0-17396 GCA_041485085.1 Candidatus Acidiferrum sp. | reverse complement strand
TTCGCTGCCCTGAAAAAGTTTGACGATTATCTCGCCTCAGGCGAACCCCTGAACGGCGCAGCCGAAGGCCTATTCCAGGGCCCCGTCGCCGACGCCCTCAATCACATCGGCCAGATCGCCATGCTCCGCCGTCTCGCCGGCTTCCCCATCAAAGGCGAAAACTATTTCAAAGCCGACATCGCCGCCGGCCGCGTCAGCCTCGAGCAATCCGCCCCCCGCCGCGAATTCGAGTAATCGCCGCTGACGCCAAGACCCCTGCTCCTCAGCTGGGCCCCTCTGCAAAATAAATTGTAAACTGATGCATGTCGTGGTATAAACAGCAACACTATGGTCATCTCAGAACGCCTGCGGGCCATCCGTGAACAAAAAGAGCTTTCGCAAGGGGACATCGAGGAGCGCACCGGCCTGAAACGCTGCTACGTCTCCCGCGTCGAAAACGGCCACACCGTTCCGAGCATCGAGACGCTTGAAAAGTTGGCGCGCGCCCTCGAAGTTCCCATGTATCAACTTTTTTATGACGGCGAAGCGCCGCCCGAGATCCCGTCCCTCCCGCCGGGCATGCCCTCCGACAGCGACGAGTGGGGCAGCTCTGGCGAGCCGGCAAAATTCTTTCAACGCCTCCGCCTGCTTCTCGGCCGCCTTTCCGACGGCGACCGCAAGCTAATCATGCACATGACTTTCCAGATGGTCCGCAAGAAACGCTCCTGATCCTTTCTTTCGTGGATGTCGATTTACACCTTGAAAGACTAGACTGAGGGGACCCGCATTCGGTGGACCGGCGGCGCGTTGCGAACGCATGGGCTTATGGTCGAGAATGGTGCTTGACCCTGGAATGCGTTCCGGGCTTGACACTTGCAACGTGACATCGACTGCTTCAAGTATCCGACCCCTTCGATCCGGTGAGATGGCTCGCCGGGCGGGCGTCAGTCCCGACACGCTGCGTCACTACGAGCGGCGCGGGCTGCTGCCGCGCCCGGAGCGGTCCGCCTCGGGCTATCGTCTCTATTCGCCCGAAGCGCTCGCGCGCGTGCAGCTCATTCGCGGGGCGCTTTCGATTGGGTTCACGGTGAAAGAGCTTGGCGTTATCCTGGCGGATCGCGACCGTGGCGGCGCTCCATGCCGCCGTGTTCGCGCGCTCGCCGCCGACAAGCTTGCCGCCGTGGAACTCCAGTTGCGCACGCTGCGCCTCTGGCGGCGCGAATTGCAAACCGCCCTGGCCGATTGGGACCGCCGCCTTAGAGATACTCCCGGAGGAAAACGGGCCGGACTGCTTGAGGCCTTCGTTGTTGGTCACCCGAAGAGTGCGGGACGCAGCTCTCCCTTGCTCACTCCGAACCTGCGGAAATTCAAAGTATTACGAGAGGAACGCAAATGAGAAAAGTAACATTTGTATCGGCCACTTTCGTGGCTGCCATGCTGCTCGCTGTCCCAGGTTTTTCCAGGCAGCAACCAGACTCCCCGAAAGAGAAATCAAAAGAAGAGGGAATGAAGGATTGCCCGATGCACGCGCAGCACATGGCGGCGAACAAGCCTGCTATGTCTGGCGAATCGCATCATTCCGCTTCTGGAACGACTCTGGAAAGCCGCGGGAACGCGGGGATGGGTTTTGAACAATCGAAGACCACGCACCATTTCCTCCTCAGACCCGATGGCGGAGTCATCCAGGTTCAGGCGAACGATGCAAAAGACAGCGTAAGCCTCGAGCAAATTCGCAAGCACTTCCACCACATCGCTTCCGCGTTTGCCTCTGGCGACTTCCAGATTCCGATGCTGGTGCACGACGCGATTCCGCCGGGCACGACGACGATGAAGCGCCTGCACGAAAAAATCCAGTACGCCTATGAGGAGGCGCCTGCGGGAGCCCGCGCCGTGATCAAAACGGCCGATCCGTCCGCAATGGATGCCATCCACGATTTTCTGCGGTACCAGATTCACGAACACGAAACCGGCGACCCGGAAACGATCAACTAAGTCGCATTCGGCGCGAAGTGGGGGTATAAGAGGGATGCGCAGTAGAGGCGGGAGTCCCTCGTGCGCCCGCAGCAGGAGGTAGCTATGCGTGCCGATCAAGTGGAAGTTAGCTGGGACGCGGACAAGGGCAAGTGGCTGGTTCGCATTGTGAATGGGGAAGAGGTCATTCGGCGCTATTGCAAATTGCCGAAGGATGCGGACGAAAAGACAGTTAGCGCAGCGGCGCAGAAAACCGTGCAGGATGAGGGCTATGAAGCCGATCTTGCGTTGGTGAGCGTCCGCCGGTAACCAGGGGCGCTCGGCAGCGGCAATCCGCCGCAGCCTACGCCACCGTCGCCGCCCTCGGCGCTTTTGCCGGCCTTCTTACCCGCACACTCAGCTGATTCCGTACTTCCTCCGGGGAGCGCCATCTCTGCTCCATCCCGCGCGGGGTCAGCGGGATGAATCTCCCGATGGGCGTGGGTTCCTTGAACTCCTTACTTGATGGGGCAGGCGAATCTTGCTTTTTCTTGCTTATGCGTGTTTTACGTGATATACGTATTTTACGTGCATCACGTGGGGCGCGTGTTCTGGATGGGAGAGGATGCCATGAAGCAGAACGTCACTATCAGTCTGGACCGCCAGACGATTCGCAAGGCCAAGATCGTTGCGGCCCGACGGGACACTTCCATCAGCGGGCTGTTAGCGCAGCAAATTGAAATCCTGGTGGGCGAGGAAGAAGCTTACGAACGCGCAGAGCGGCAGGCCGCGGCGCTCCTCGACGAAGGCTTTCACTTGGGCGGCGGTGCGCCTGCCAGCCGGGAAGAATTACATGAGCGGTAGAACCTTCGTCGATACCAATGTCCTGATTTACGCTCACGACGTGGATGCAAAATCCAAACATGCCATCGCCAAGAACATTCTGCGGGAGCTTTGGAGCGATCGTACCGGTGTTCTCAGTATGCAGGTCTTGCAGGAATTCTACGTAAACGTAACCCGCAAGATTCAGTCTCCCCTGCCCAAGGATTCGGCTCGCCTTGTAGTTAGCAGTTACTCGATCTGGTGCATGGAAACCACTCCAGCCGAGCTTTCGGTGGCTTTCCGTATCGAGGACGAGTCGCGGATCGGCTTCTGGGATGCGCTCATCGTCGCCGCCGCAGCCAAGAGCGGTGCGACACGTCTCCTTTCGGAAGACTTGAACCCGGGACAGAAGATTGCCGGCCTTCGCATTGAGAACCCTTTCGCATCCATCTCCTGAAAACGCCACCATCTTCCTCGTCGCCGGCAATCCAAAGGCCCCAGGTGTTGAAGTGGCACCTAGAGTGGTGGGGTGAAACACCGGGGCACCAGGCCACGTATCTATCTCCAAGAAGGGCTAATGTCCTATTCGCTCATACACTCTCTGCCCGCCTAGTATCCAGGAGACACCATGGCCACCCGCACCATTCTCCTCACCAGCCTGAGAATCTTGGCGGTGTGTCTTCTGTTTGCGGTCTGCTTTATTGTCGGCGGTGCCCTTTCCGGACTCGACAAGGTCGCTCAGCAAACGGTCGCGTCCCAGCCCTCCCCGCCTGCCAACCAGCAGGTTCCCCAGATGCCTGAAAATCTTCTTCGCAGCTTTCTAATTTTTACTCTCTGTGCCGGGGGCACTCTTTCCTACGTCATCCTCAGGTCCCGTTGGCACGGCTGGATGCTTGTCGGCGCTATCTTTGTGAGCATGTACGGCATCTCGACTGTCGCCAGTCAGGTCGATTCCGTTGCCTTCCTCTCAAACAAATTGCCTCAAGGAATGATTCGGGCCATTTTCGTCCAAGGGGCGATTGCTGCGGCTCTGTTCGCGCCTCTGGCTGTCCTGGCGCTCGGCAAGTGGCGCGCTGCCTCCATTCGTCTACCTATGTCGCCTGCTGTCCCGCCGAAGCTGGCTTCGATCCTCCTGCGACTCGCCATCCTCGTCGCCGCCTTCGTCTTCCTGTACATGTTCTTCGGCTACTACGTCGCTTGGAGAAACCCTGAACTGCAGCGCTTCTACGGGGGGCCGGAACTGGCAACCTTCTGGGCGGCATTGCGGCACAACTGGATAAGCGCCCGTTGGATTTACGCCGTTACCGCGTTCCGCGCTCTCCTCTACGTGGGGTGTCTGTACCCGCTCGTTCGCATGCTCCACACTTCCCGGCGGGAGTCGGCCTTTGCTGCGGCGCTCTTTTTGGCTTGCTGGACAACCGTCTTGCTGTTGCCGAATCCGTTGATGCCCGCCAGTGTGGCGCGCAGTCATTTTTGGGAGACGCTGGGCTTCAGCTTGGTCTTCGGCGCCCTCGCAGGCTGGCTCCTGTGCTTTACTGCGCCCGCCAAGCCAGCGACCAACTAGAAAATAGAAATTAGAAAAGCGACAAGAGCAAAGACCCCACCCTTTCATAAACCAAACCCGAAAGGGTAGGGCACCCGAAGCGTTTTAGCGAGTTAAGGTTGCGCCACCCGCCAGAACAACCAAAAGCTAGACTATGAGAGGGTACGGAAGTTTTGCACTGATTTCGTAAAATCGCCCCTCTCTTTTTGTTGACACTTTTCTTCCAATCACCTACAACATGGAAGATGAAGCCCCATCCTGCAACCGAGCACCCCTGGGTCGGCAAGGTCCGCCGCTTCTGCACCGCAGTTTCCGCGATCATTTCCATCCTCAGACCTACCGTAACCAAGCTGATAAACTTCGCCTGTAAGACCTACACCGCCTATAGAATTCTTATTCATCATTGAGATATTCTTAAGTGCGACTTTTGCTTTGACGATACTCTGGCGAGTGGCCTTCGCTCTTATCGAGGGCCACCCGCCCGTGAGAGAAAATCAAATGCCCCAGGTGCTAAACCGGCACCCGGGGCACCCGTCCCTCATTTCGATTCTTTGCAAGGGAACGCCTCGGCGAGTGCGGCCCCAACGATGACCCCCATTGACAGGTGTTCCATCTCAGGATGGTCAGCAATGAATCTCCTTGCGATATGAATCATCTGCCCGTAACTGTTTCCCGCGGGCGGGCAGAAAATTGCGTTCTTCTCACTCGTTTGGTGTGCGGCTTCAGCCACATGTATGCCATTGGCTAGTCCCGCCATCCACCCAATACAGTAACCTGACTGGAAAAGCTCGCCCTGCGATTGCTCCGTTGGTTTCTTGTCGACTGCCGCACACATTTCTAGAAATCCCCGACTTGTGTCGATGTCGGGTAGGTCGGACGATACAGGTTTGCTCCCGCTACCAGCGGGATTCGCACAGAGCGCAAGAATCAAGGTTAGTGTAAGCGCGACAGAGCGCATAGTTCCCTCCAAGGAGGCGACGACGCGATTCTATATCCAATTGAATGTCAGCGCGGTCATTAACGTAACGCGAGAAGGTGTACTCTTAACTGACCGCTCCGTGGGAACCTTCAAGCATGTTTACTGACTTTCAGTTTAACGAGGCCCACTTTAATGCGCTCCAAGAAGGCATGGCGCGCCACACGGTCATAATCTCAATGACTGGAGGTCGAGAAGTTGGGACGGGTACGCTGCTATCCTACGGCTCCGCAAATCTCATATTAACGGCTAACCACAATTTGCAAGAGCCACGCTTATCAGAGTTACGGTTCGGCTTCAATCATGGAGGCAACCTCCAAGCTGCCGCAACGGGCGAGACGGCGACAAAGAAACCGCTACCGTACTACACCCTCAAATTCCGGGAGCGGGACGAGATATTTCGCGACGAAGAAAATGATATTGCGGCCCTTATCCTTCATCCGACCGAGAAAGCGCGCGGCGTTGCCGCTTTTTACGATGCGTCTGCTCTAAAATCCCTGGTGATTCCTGATGGCAAATCGGTAGTGTTTCTAGGATTTCCGGTCGGAAACTCTGCCAATATCGGACAAGGGAAACGGCTAGTCAGCCCCGTTTCCGAACACTCCCGCTACGATTCCACTTTGGATCAGTCTAAGTATTTACCCTCGTCATACAATCCAAATTGCGAGTTCTTACTGAAATACGAGCTAATAGAAGATGGCCTGCGACCGCACGGGCTCAGTGGCGCAGGCGCGTGGTGTCCCTTGGAACCGAAGGGTGCCATATGGACGCCAGACCTCATCTTGGTAGGAGTGATTACGAGCTACCTTAAAGAACAGCACCTACTCGTGTTGGCGGGGCTACGTGCAGTCGTGGAACTGCTTTCTCATGTATAGACGGCGGGCGGGTGGGACAGGGCGGGTGGCGCATCCTTAGCAGGCAGAGAGTTGATGGGTAAATTATTTCACTTCAGAACGCTTGAATTTCTGACAGTTCAAGCCGATTCCGCCCCTGGCGCTTCGCCGAATAAAGCGCCGCATCTGCTTGGGCGACCAGGCGGTTGAAATCGGGGGCGCTCGTTCCGGCAAAGCCTGCAAGACCAAAGCTTGCGGTCACCTTCAGGCTATTGCCATCAAAATTGAACTGCGTCGCCTCAAGCTCTGCCCGGACACGGTCGATCACAAGCTTGGCGTTCTCCTCGTTTGTGTGCGTCAGAACAAAAAGGAATTCCTCGCCGGGTGCCCCACACGCCGCCCTTGCGTGTGGGGATTTTGAACCTTCCTCGCCGGGTGCCCGGATGAAGGAAATGAGGAGGGGCTCAGACTCAATCCAAAGTGTCTGAAGCCTGAGCCCGCTCCCACAGATCCTGGGAAACAGCGCCTATTTACTTCGCGAATTCCTTGACTGGAATCCTGAACACGTGCTCGCTTGTTTGAATCTTGCTGAGGAGATGCTGCTCCCCAACTTGCTGGAAGCTAACGCTGGGCTGCTCAGCGCCGGTTTTCTGGGCGATCTCGGTCGAGAGGACCATGACCGTAGCGTGATTTTCAAAGCTCCTGATGATAAGTACCAGTTTGTCTTGATCGCTTATGGGATTGACTGTGTAGCGGCCCGCCGGAAGTGTGGTTCCATCCACGACAAACTCGTAAGGGATGTTGACAACGATGTGATCTACCAGCTCGGCCTTGGCTGTAAAAGCCACGGCAGCCAACCCAAGAAGCGCACTCAAAATTCGGACGTAATGCTTCTTCATCTTTTCTCCTTTGTGACGTTTGGAATGTTGTTGATAACCGCCGCATTCCGAACTGTTGCATTTACGGCTGCGCCAGAAATCGTTTAAACAATCATCCTCAATACGTGTTCACTCCATGAGACGCGCCGCGCGCTTCAAAGTCACAGCCTTTTTCGTCGCCGCCATGTCATTTTCTTCTCACTCCCGAAGCTCTTGTTTAGGCGTCGGTTAGCCGCCAAGCTTATCTGGTCTATTTGGCGGGGTCCTGGCGTGTGGCGCATCCTTTGGCGTTTGGTGTTTCAAAGTGGGCGGTCTTTCGAAGTGCAGTCTAACCAACCGCCGACAAGGAGGCTGTGGCGTCCGGCGCTGGCGGCCTAGCACCCTTGATGACGAGCCACAGCATGAGCGCTATCTCCCCGAAGAAGGCGGGCTGAGAGTAGCTAAACACCTTGTCATAATATTGCGGCGACAGTACGCCAGTAAGGCTCAGGATCACCCAGGCGAAGCCGCCGAGGGCGAGCCAGACGCCCAGGAACCGCGGCAGGAAGCGCGACCTGTATATCAGCAGCGCGAGCGGAAGAAGCCATAGACCCCAAAATATTTCGTCGACAACCAATCCGTGAAAATGCAGACGGAGGAACAGCATCGCCAGAGCATCCCGCTGAGGCTTTTCGAAGATGGATAGGAAATCGGCCCCGCGCACGAGGACGAGGGCAGCGATAGAGTTCAGCTCGTTCAGAAACGCTATGGGGATCTGGACCACAACCAATGTCACCATGATCGAGGCGTGCCATCGGTTGACCCCCTTGAGCAGGTTATACAGAGCCAGGGCCACGAAGATAAAACCGGCCTGGCCGATGAGCTGGCCCGCGATGCCGAGGCGAAAGAGCGTCTCATTGGCGGCGATGTTGCTGGCCGTCGCCGTGGCGTTTCCATGCACGATGATCTTGCTGGGAACATACATCATGGCGAAGAAGCCCACGATTGACGTGAGCAGATACAGCAAGCCTGCGAATCTGCCTGGATTCTTGGTGGAGCTCATGTGTCCTCGCTTGCGAAAGGTCAGCCTGAGGTACGGCGGCGGCTGTCAGAAAGTTCCGCCAAGAGGCGGACGGACAGGTGGCCGAAACCCGACGCCCCACCGTCTTTTCGAACGGAGCGGGCTGACTTTTTCTTCCGCGTTCGCTCCTGCGATCGCAGATTCCGACCCGGTCGGAAATGCGTCGGCCTGCGCAGAGAGAAATCTCTCTTCGCTTTGTACCGGGTGGCGCAACCCTTGGAGTTGAGCGAAGGCGAGGCAGCCGCGCGGGGCGCCCGGACGTAACTATGTCATTTCTGACTCTGCATGACATATGCTATAATGGTGTCACATGAGGAAAAATGACATGAAGTTAAAAGCACGCATGCGGGTCAACGAAAACGGACGCGTGGTGATTCCTGCTTCTTTTCGCAAGCGGCTGGGCATCCGTGTTGGTGATGAGGTCGTCCTGCAGATTCAAGACGACGAATTACGCATCACCACCCTGAAACGCAACATTGAGCGGGCTCAACTGCTGGTCCGCAAGCATGTGAAGCCGGGCACCTCTCTGGTGGACGAATTGATCGCGGAACGCCGCGAGGCCGCGCGCAATGAATAGGGTTGTGCTGGATGCTTCCGTCCTGCTCGCCATTCTCAATCAGGAATCCGGAGCCGAAACCTTGACGCCGGAGCTTTTGAGCGCCGCGGCCATTAGCACCGTCAATCTGGCCGAAGTGCACGGCAAGCTTGTCGGCCGGGGCCTCCGCCCTGACGATGCGTGGGAGGCGGCACTGAGCCCCATCCGTGAAGTCGTGCCCTTCACCTCGGAGCACGCTAGGCTTGTGGGCGATCTGGTCGCACAAACCAGCCCGCTTGGGTTGTCCTTGGGTGACCGGGCTTGTTTGGCGCTCGGGCTTGCTTTGAAGGCACCGGTATATACGGCGGACAAATCATGGAAGAAGCTGAAAGTCGGCGCGCGCATCCACGTCATCCGGTGACCGCGGGTGAGGCAGGCTTTTGAATTGGAGGGCGCAACCCTTTGGAGTTAAGCGAAGGCGAGGCGGCCGCGCGGGGCGGGGATGGGACGGCCGAGCTCCTTGCCGGGTACCGCAGCCCTACGATTTTCAGGGTGCGCTTCTTGCCTCTATGGGTCGACAAACTCTATCCCCTCAATATCTTCCGCAATCATTCGAATTACTTACTAAATAACTCTTGACACCTAGTACCATTTGTGATATGGTGTTTCTAGCTTTCACCCTGGCGGAGAAAGGAGCGCCTCCCTTTGTCCGCTACCTCTCCATCTTCGCACCCCTCCATCTGCGCTCCGCTAATGCCACCGCTTTCCCACCATTTTCCATTTCCACCTTACCTTTCTCCGCCCTTCATAAGGTCCTTTAGAATCAACACTTCCAAAAATCTATCAAGGGGATCCACTCTAACTACCTTTAGAATCAACACTTGCGAAAGTGTTTCAAAACAAAGGACTTTAAGTACGCTTAGAATGAACACTTATGAAAAACAGGGGAGGGGGTGGCCGGTTATTGTTAACCAGGAATCCGACAAGGATTCCTGGCCTGAGCGGCCATCGGGAGCCGAAGGATCTCTACCGCAGGGCATCAGGAGATCGAACCACTGTCGCGTTTCCGCTTGCCCACTGCAACACGGTGCCCGGCGCGGTGGCTTCTTTGCGGACGTAGCCCATACCAATGGTGCGCGGCGGGTCCCAGGTTCTTGCGGCTCGCGTGACGTAGCCGATTTCTTTGCCGTCCAGCGTCAGGAGCGTGTCCGGTTCGGGGACAACCTCTCCAGTAAAAGCGAGTTGGGCGCGCTGACGGTTGACTTGGCCGCGGGAACGCACGCGCTCGACGATTTCCTGGCCGGTGTAGCAGCCTTTGGTGTAGCTGATGTGGCTGTCCTGCAATCCGGCTTCGTGGGGGATCTGTTTTTCGCCGAAGTCGTACCCGAACCATGGGACGCCTTGCGCGAGGCGCGTGGCGCTGAGCGCGGCGTAGCCCATTGGTCCGCCGCCGTGCCAGCGAGCGGCATCCGAAAGAATCTGCCAAAGCTCCGGCAATTTTCCGGTTTCGGCGACGAACTCCGCGCTGGGAACCGCTCCGGGGGAGCGCTTTACAATGCGGCAGGGAAGCGAACGGCCGGAAACCGAAGCAACCGTTGCATCGTGGGAGGAAAGGTCGTCGAACTTCGTGACGTCGATGCCGGACAGCTCTTGAACAATCGTGGCGGCTTTCGGACCCTCCAGCGCGAGCGTGCCGTAGCGCGGCGTCTCATCGTTCAGCGTGACGTCATCCATGATGATGAATTTGTCGAGCACTTCGATGAGGCGCTCGCGAATCATGGCGTAGGAGACGCAGAGGAGTCGGTCGGGAAATGCGTACGTTTCGATCTCGGCGAGAATATGGCCTTGCGGATTGAGCAGCAGGGAAACGATGCCGTGGCCGGCGGCGAGATCCTTGATGTTGTTGGTGAGGATGGCGTTGAGGTAGCGCACGCGGTCGGGACCGGTGAAGGAGAGATAGGCGCGATAATTCTTGTCGATTAGCGCGACGGTGTCTCGCGCGGAGCGATACTCGGCGGCTGCGTCGCCGAAGTAGTCCGGCAGAGCGCAGCCGAACCAGACGCCCATCTTCGCGCCAGCGGCAGCGTGTATGGCCGCGAGCGGAGTAGTCAGAACTGTAGCGGGCGTAGCCATTGTCGAGTTTTCGTGTACTCCCTCGCACTCAGTCTATCAAAGAGCGACGCAGGTCATACACCGGCTGGCGCGAATCCCTTCATCTCCGATGATATACTGCGCTTTATGAGTGAAGGCCGGACGGCTCTCAATGCTTCGACGGACGGATTGATCCACATCACCATTCCGGTGGGGATGCTGCAATGCAATTGCTCGATCATCGGCGATCCGGCCACGCGCGAAGCGATGGTGATCGACCCGGGCGACGAAGTCACGCGCATCCTGGACTTAATCGGCCGGCACCGGCTGATTGTGAAAGTGATCGTCAGCACGCATGCGCATATCGATCACGTCGGGGGATTGAGCAAGCTGCATCAATACACGGGCGCGCCCGTGCTAATGCATCGCGATGACTTGCCACTCTATCAGGCGATGGACATGCAGGCGGCGTTTCTGGGCGTTCACCCGCCGGACCTCACCGAAATCGATCAACTTCTGAAGGAAGGCGACGTTCTGCGCTGGGGTTCGTTTGAAGCGCAGGTGATTCACACGCCGGGGCACACCCCGGGCAGCGTGTCGCTGTATCTGCCGCACGACGCGGGAAAAGTTACCGGCGCGCGGACGATCCATGAAGTTATCGATGAGGTGGGAGAAAAAATCGGCATCGCGGATCTCTTGAGAAAAACCGTTGATCCCGATAACACGCGAGATGCTCGAATTCCTGACGAATCCGAAGTGATTCTGCCTCCCGCGCCGCAGCTTTTTTCGGGCGACACGCTGTTTGCCGGGAGCATCGGACGCACGGACCTGTGGGGCGGCTCGATGGAACAGATCATGGATTCCTTGCGCTCAAAATTGATGCACCTGCCGGACGCAACGGTTGTTTATCCGGGCCACGGCCCCGTCACCACCATTGGCGACGAGCGCCACTTGAATCCGTTTTTACAGCCGGAGTAGCACACGGTTCGAGTTCCGATTTTCCAATTTCAATTTTCCAATTTCAACTCTCTTTTTTCTGGCGCGCGATGCGCAGCTCTTCCATCACCGACTGCACCAATTCTTTGGCATGCACCAGTTCCTGGTTGATGATGCGCAAATCCATCGCGGGAACCGTGGGATTGCGCTGGCTCGTGCAATAGACGCCGTGCTGGCCCACGAGCACGAGCGCGTTGGTAAGGCGGTCGAGTGAGACGGCCAGCCGCCCTCGGTCTCGGCCAAACTTCTGCTCGAAATGTTCAAGCTCGTCCCGGTGTTCTTCGAATGCCGACTTCATCTGGCTCACAGTTTCTACTCCCCCCAATACCGCGATAGCAGGCGGTTGCACATCGGGCACACGCGGCTCGCACCAAACTTTACCGCATCGCGCACGCGGAACATAATTCGCTCATACCACGAAGAAGTGTTTAAAGGACTTCGTGTGACGTGCAGTTTGAATGGTGTAGTGAGCACCCGGTCCCTCAACGAGCTTGGGAAGGGATTGGGCTGGAGCAGCCAAACAATGCGACGTTCCGACCTGGTTCAGCACAAAGAGGGGTTAAAGAACGCATCGACGCGCACCTCTCAAATCGTTTTCGGCGAGCGGCAGCACCTGCTGCGCGTTCTGGATTCGCTCGAGGGCACGGATCTGCCGATCGCGCGCATGCAGCAAGAGCGGCGCATTCTGGAAGAATTAATTCACGCACGCACCCGCGATTTGAATCAGATTAATACGGCGTGGGATGAAAAAATTGGATTGGTGCTGAGTTCGGATGCCAAGCCGGAGATGCTGGAAAAACTGGTGAAGCAAGCTCCGGAAGAGGATTTTTATTTACTGCGGCTGATCAGCGAGCACCCGCGCGCGAATGCGAAGACACTGAACAAGCTGGCCAAGCATCCTTATGGAGCGATCCGCGAAAACGTGGCGCGGCATCCGAATGCGGACGCCAACACGTTGACATGGCTGAGCCGGGACCGCAGCCAGCCGCTCTGGTACCTTGTGGCCTTCAATCCCAATACGCCGACGCCGCTACAGCGGCGATTGCGCGATCGCCTGAAGCGTCTGGGCGAAGACCAAGCCTCCAAGTAAAGCTCATCGCCGTTCACCCTTTGCATAGTGTGGCTTTGTGCTTCCTCATAGGCGAAGTGCGTTTCTCGGCATGATCTTGCGGCATCCCCACAATTTACGATGTGTGCGCCGGCCAATCGAAGAAGATAGTAGAATGCCGCGCGGTATGGTGCGCTGAAGCGAGGTCTATGCTTGGCTGAAATTCTTACGGAGACTGATGGCAAATTCCCATCGGGCCGGCGATTTTCCGGCTGGCGGATGCCTGCGGTCGCCGTGATTTCCGCGCTGTTGCTCGTTCCGTGCGTGTGGCACCGGCGCATTGAGGCGGGGGACCTGGCGAGCCATGTTTACAATGCGTGGCTGGCGCAATTGATCGCCCAGGGGCACGCCCCGGGACTTTACATCGCAAGGCAATGGCACAACGTTTTGTTTGATGTGACTTTGTTGCGAGTGGCGAATGTTGCGGGGCTCGCTGCGGCGCAGAAAATTGTCGTATCGATTTGCGTGCTGGTTTTCTTCTGGGGTGCGTTCGCGTTCATTCGAACGATTACCGAGCGGCCGCCTTGGCTTCTCACGCCATGCATCGCCATGCTGGCTTACGGCTATTCCTTCAACATGGGTTTCATGAACTACTATTTGTCGCTGGGACTGGCTTGTTTCGGCTTGGCGATTCTCTGGCGCGCGCGGCGAAGCGACTGGATTGTCGGCGCGGTGCTCGCTTTGCTGGCGATGCTGGCACATCCCATCGGTTTTCTGTGGATGGTGGGCACGCTCGCGTACGTCAAGGTCAGAAAGAAAGTACCGGGCTGGTGGAAATTGGCCCTGCCGTTGACGTCAGCGAGTGCGTTTGCGGCGGTTTATTGGTATACGTCGCACCGGCCGTCGCTCATGGCGGATTGGGATCGCGGTCCGTTTTACCTCTATAACGGCGCGGATCAGTTGGGGCTTTACGGGCAGCGGTATTTCTATCTTGCTGGGGCAGCGTTCTTCTTCGGCGTCGTTTGTGTGGTCGCGGATATCCTTTCGCGGTGGCGTGAGGACTCCGGCTGGAAGCCATTCGGATTGCCGTTCGAGTTGTATGCGGTAACTTTTTGTGCCACGGCGCTGCTCCCGGAAAATCTACGGCCGTCCGTTAACGCCGGTTGGATCGGGCTCCTCGGCTCCAGGCTGACAACGATCTCCGCCATTCTCGGGCTTTGCATTCTCGCAGGTCTGAAACCAAGAAGATGGCATTTCGCCGGATTTGTATTGTGTGCCACGGTGTTCTTTGCGTTCCTCTATCAGGACACGGGCTGGTTGAACCGGCTGGAGGCAAATGCCGAAAAGTTGGTGGGGAATTTGCCTGCCGGAACACGCGTGATTGTTACGGCGCGGGCTCTTGCGGGCTCGCGAATCCCGTTTATTGGGCATTCCGTCGAACGCGCCTGCATTGTCCATTGTTTCAGCTACGCGAACTATGAGCCTGCCTCGGGGGAATTTCGTGTGCGCGTTCGGAAGGGAAGCCCGGTTGTCACTTCCTCGACCGACGACGCGGAAGACATGGCGTCCGGAGAGTACGAGGTCGATGAGGCGGACCTTCCCATCAAGCAGATTTACCAGTGTGATGAGAAAGATCTGACCAAGCTGTGCATCCGCGATTTGGTAGCCGGAGAAACCAACGGCCGACTCACCTTCAAACTTCCTTCGCGCTAAATTTGGCCCAATCGCAGAAAACAGACGGGGTCGCCGCTGAATCTATGGTAAGTTCCTTCCGATCGAGGCCCATATATTCGCAACAAACAAAGTTGGAGGCGTTAGCGTGAACAGAGCGGGAGCCTTCTTCGCCACGGCGATATTTCTGGGGGCCGCGTTTGTGGCCCATGCGCTACCACAGGCAAAATGGTCGCCTCTTTTCAACGGGAAAGATCTGACTGGCTGGAAGAACAACGGGCAAGAGAGGTGGGTTGTGGAGCAGGGAACCATCCTGTGTGAGAGTGCTGCCAACAAATATGGCTACTTGACAACCGAAAAGACGTTTCGTGACTTCCGGTTGCGGCTGAAGTTCAGGGGCGAGGCGGCAGGCAACAGCGGCGTGTTTTTCCGCTCCCGCATTACCGGGATCGATCCTGAGCATGGCCCGGACATTGAAGGGATGCAAGTGGAAGTGGACCCGAGCGTGGGCAAGCATACCGGTGGACTTTATGAAAGCGGGGGCCGCGGCTGGGTGAAGATGCCGACACCGGAAGGCGAGCAGGCCCTGAAACCCGGCGAGTGGAATGACCTCGAAGTATCCGTGCAGGGCAATCACATCGTGACGCGGTTGAACAGCGTGATGATTGCGGACTACACCGACACCGCTCCGAAATTCGCGGATGGCGTGATTGGTTTGCAAATTCACACTGGCGGAGGTGTGCGGATGAGGTGGAAGGACCTTTTCATTCAGGAGAACTAGAGAGGATTGCCGTCTTGTCCAAGACAATCCTGACCGCACCTTTCAAAGCGAGTCTCATGAGCAAACGGAATCGTCGGGCGTTTCTCCAAACTTCCACGGCGGCTTTGACGGTCGCGCTGAGCCCCGCGCTTGCTGCGCGGGGAGGCGGAGCCATTGCCGAAGATCTGGCGCCGGAGCAGGGCGCAGCAACAGTCGCCCCAACCGTAGCAGCCAACGAAGGCAAGAAGCCCTTGAGGCTCGGCCTGATCATCGGGATTGGCAGAGATCCTGATGTGGCCATGGCAAAGGTCCGCGATCTGGGCCTGCCAACATGCCAGGTTTTCGTGGACATTGTCGAGGCTGAACTCGCAGGCCGCTTGTGTCAGGCGCTCGACAAATACCAGATTGAGGCGACTTCGCTCGTCGTTGGCGGACCCGGGAAGGAAGTTTGGGATTTCTACGAGGGCCCGGTGACCATCGGGCTGGTGCCGCGCGAGACACGCGAGGCGCGCATCGCGCACATCAAAAGAGCGTCGGACTTTGCCAAGCAGTGCGGTATCGCTGCCGTGCAAACACATTGCGGATTCATCCCCGGAAATCCGAATGATCCCATTTACAAAGAAACCGTTGCGGCGATGCGCGAGGTTGCGGGGTACTGCAAACGCAATGGGCAGAATTTCCGCTACGAGACGGGGCAAGAGACGCCCATCACGCTCGTTCGGGCCATGCAGGACGTGGGGCTGGACAATCAAGGCGTTAATTTCGACCTCGCCAATCTGATTTTGTACGGCAAGGCCAATCCGGTTGACGCGATTGAAATACTGGGCCCGTACGTTCAGGGGATTCACGCGAAGGACGGGTTGTGGCCGATGAACCCGAAGGATCTCGGGCAGGAAGTTCCCATCGGGAAGGGAAAAGTGGATTTTCCGCGAATCATCGCGCGCCTGAAGGAAATGAATTATCGCGGCGCGGTCACGATCGAGCGGGAGATTTCGGGCCCGGAGCAAGTGGCAGACGTGCGGGCGGCGAAGGTCTATCTCGAGAAGCTGATTGGGTAGTTGTCGAATCGGCGTGAAACCACGCAGTAGAACAAGGACGGAGGACGTATGTCAGAAGAAATAAAAGACCGGCCGAGCAATTCCGAAAAAGTTGACCGGCGGAAATTCCTCGGCGCTGCGGCAGCCACAGCCGGAATCATGTTCATCAAGCCGGAGCTGGTGCGCGGTACGGCGGCGAACTCCGCAGTCCGAGTTGGATTGCTCGGGTGCGGCGGACGCGGCACCGAGGATGCGACCAACCTGATCGATACGGGCGGCGCGCGCGTGGTGGCGCTGGCCGATCTGTTCCAAGACCAGTTGGACAAAGGGCGAGACGCCTTTAACAAGATGCAGCAAGAGAAAGGCTATGCGGCGATCGACGCATCGCAGCTTTTCGTGGGGCCACACGCATTCCAGCAGATGGCGAATTCCAAGGAAGTGGACGCGGTGGTGATTGCAACGCCTCCATACTTTCATCCAGAACATCTGGAAGCGGTGGTCGCCGCTGGCAAGCACGTCTACTGCGAGAAACCGGTGGCCGTGGATGTGCCGGGGGCGTTGAAAGTCATCGAAATCGGGAAGCGCGCGGAAGGGAAGTTGAGCCTTGACGTCGGGTTCCAGATCCGCGATTGCCCTCCTTTTGTGGAATTGGTGCGGCGAATCCATGGCGGAGCGCTGGGAAAAATCATTTGCGGCGAAGCGCACTATTTTTCCGGCTACATTGACCGGCCGGCGTGGCCGGATGCGTCGCCTGTGGAGCGCCGCCTGCGCAATTGGGTGCACGACCGCGTGCTTTCAGGCGACATCATCGTGGAACAGAACATTCACGTGATCGACATCTGCAACTGGGTGTTGAAAGCGCATCCGCTCAAAGCTTCCGCGAGCGGCGGGCGGCAAGGGCGCCCGGAAGACGGAGACGCTTACGGGAACTACAACGTGCTGTTTCACTATCCGGAGGGAGTCGACATCACCTTTAGCTCGACGCAGATCTCCAAAGGCTGGTGGGAAGTGACCGAGCGGTTTTTCGGAACGCGCGGCACCTCGCAGTCCCCGTACACGGGGCCGCTGGGGATTTTGGGAGAAGAGCCGTGGCAGGCTGAGGGATCAGTTGCGAAAGACGCGCCACCGGCGGCTTTTTCCACAACGGGGAAATTCACCTCGAATCTGGAGTTTGCGGACCGCGAAAAGAAGAAAGCGTTTGTGGAGAGCATCACCAG
>JBGPIX010000076.1:0-17700 GCA_041485085.1 Candidatus Acidiferrum sp. | reverse complement strand
GTGGAGAGCACCAATTCGCGTAGAAGCCGCGGACGGTTGGCCACTAGAACTCGGATGCTTGTGTCCATGTGCTCTCCTCCGAGGAGGAAGAGGAGAGTAGTGGTAAATAAAAAAAGTGAACAGGCTGGAAAGGGTACGGTGGGAGTAGTACTAGAAAACCGCAGTATTGTACCGAGGGCGCAGGGACTCGCTTGGTACTTTTTTGGTACATCGCGCGCTCGCGTTGCGCAAACGCCAGATATTGCGCTACGTGCTCTGCGCGACTGCCGCCGATCGCTTCTCCGCCGTTGTGAGAAATGGTGCTACTGCTTTGGCGCGGCCGCTACGAATCGCGCTACTTGCTTGGCGCGGGTGCCGCGGAATGCTCTTCGCGGCGCAGCGGTCTTACGGAAAAAAACTTGTGGCGGCAGGGTTCGCAGCGCAGCGCGGGGAGCCCTAGGATGCGGCCGAGAATCGCGGTCACGCCAGGAACGTGTTCGGCGGAGATGCGCTGCAATTCTAAATTGCCGCAAATTCCGCAGTGCGCATTGAAAAAGGTGCGAAACGGCATCAGCCGCGCGTAAAATCGCGCCGCGCACGATTCGCAGCGCCACGGCAGGATGCCCACGAAACCGAGGAGATGGTCCAGCACCGACCGTCGTCTGGAACGCCGGGTATTCACACTGTGACAAACCGGGCAGCTTGTCGGGCTGGTTCCGATCGGCTCTCTCCCCGCAAAGCATAGGCGAACGCGCTGCTATCAGCAAGAGTTTGTATTTGATTTGACAATTTCCCCATTGCTTAAGCAACGCCGGGCTACCGAGTGCCACACCGCAGCGCGCTTCGCGAAGAAGCGCTCCTTCCTTCAGCAACGAGGCTCGTCGCGATACAATAAGCGCGAGGAGCATTCATGCCCGACTACACTGAAGAACACGCCCGCGCCGGCATCAACACCAAATTGCCCGCGCTCGAAACCTGGCCGAATCAATTTCCCGGCTACATTATTACCACGCGCTTTCCCGAGTACTCCTCCGTCTGCCCCAAGACCGGCCTCCCCGACTTCGGCACCATCACCATCCAATACATGCCGAAGAAAGACTGCATCGAGCTGAAAGCCCTGAAAATGTATCTCCTCGCCTACCGCAGCCTGGGCATCTTCTACGAAAACGCCGTCAACAAAATGCTGCGCGACATCGTCGCCGCCATTAAGCCCGAATGGTGCGTCGTCCGCGGCGAATTCACCCCCCGCGGCGGCCTGACCACCTCCATCTTCGCCCGCTGGCCCGCGATCCGCCGCGGTCTCCGCGGCTCCCTCGGCAAAGACTCCAAGGCTCTGGAAATTCTCTTCGAAGAACGCCGCCGAGAGCGGAAGCTGTGATGCACCTGGCCTCCAATCGCAAAGCCTCTCTCGCGAGGGGCGACAACGACTTCGCCCGCGTCGCAAAAAAGCTCGACATCCTATGGACCATATAACCCCGCCCGCCGGCCACCTCACGTCGCTTGAGACATGTCTTCGACACTTCTAAGCAAGCCACGAATCGTGGATAATAGCCCGAGCCAATGCACGTAGCCGCCAAGAGCAAGATTCTGAATGAACAGTTAGCGCCAGGGAATGCTGACCTTTCTAGTTTTGTCCCCGACGAACTTGTGAAGCTGGGCGACCCGCAGACCGCGATCCCTCGTATTGCGAAGGATGCCCATCTAATTCGCCTCATTGAGAGAGCAATCCATCAAGTTCCCACCTCACACTCGATTTATCGTGGGGATGCCCGCGACATGCCTGGTTTAGAGCCCAATAGTGTCCACTTGATCCTAACCTCTCCTCCGTACTGGACACTCAAGGAATACCGCGATTCGGAAGGCCAGCTTGGCCATGTTGAGGACTACGATCAGTTTCTTCAAGAATTGGATAAAGTCTGGAAACAGTGCTTCCAGGCTTTAGTCCCGGGCGGTCGATTGATTTGTGTCGTTGGCGATGTCTGTCTCTCAAGAAGAGAAAACGGCGGGCGGCACACCGTTGTGCCGCTCCATTCCTCGATCCAGGAGCATTGTCGAAAGCTCGGATATGACAATCTCGCTCCCATCATCTGGCACAAGATCTCCAACGCCTCATACGAGGTTGAGGGTGGATCTACTTTTCTCGGCAAGCCTTACGAACCAAACTCAGTCATAAAAAATGACATTGAATTTATTCTGATGGAGCGGAAGCCGGGAGGATACCGTGCCCCCGACATTTCCACAAAAGTTCTAAGTGTGATTTCGGCGGAGAACCACAAGAAATGGTTTCAGCAGATTTGGAGTGGCGTCACGGGAGCATCGACAAAACAGCATCCTGCACCTTATCCGCTTGAACTTGCGGAAAGGCTTGTCCGCATGTTCAGTTTTGTTGGTGACACGGTTCTCGATCCTTTTATGGGTACTGGCACCACGACCGTCGCAGCCGCGAAGTGGGGAAGAAACAGCGTTGGATTCGAAATAGACCGCCACTATTACAAAATGGCCCAAAAGCGCATTTCGGAAGAAACTTCCACCCTCTTCAGCACGGCTGTCATTCACTCAGCCAGCGTCGACTAGTCTCGTACATGGCCCTTCATCCCGATCTCGAGAAGGAGCTGCGCCGGGCAATCAAACTTTTCTGGTCAACGCGTCAAAGACAAGCCAAGAAACAGGGCTCCAAATCAGGTGCCCGCGATGCCGGCGCGCGAACCGCCGTAACCGGCGGACAGCAGATGAATGGCTTTATCAACTTGGTTCAGGACTATTTGTCTGAGAACGGGATTCCCAAGACGCAGGTCTTCTGTGGTTCCGCCGTAGAAATACCAGGGTGGTACCGTCCGGAGAAGAAATGGGACTTGTTAGTCATTTCGAACGGCGAACTTCTTGCCGGGATCGAATTCAAATCCCAGGTTGGGTCTTTCGGAAACAATTACAATAACCGGACCGAGGAAGCCATTGGAAGTGCAACAGACATCTGGGCAGCATATCGCGAAGGTGCTTTTAAACCGTCTTCCCGTCCCTGGCTTGGCTATATGATGCTACTTGAGGACGCGCCAGGCTCAATGCACCCGGTTAAGGCACGCGAGCCTCATTTCAAGGTGTTCCCCGAGTTCTTAGATGCATCCTACGGAAAACGTTACGAAATTCTCCTCACAAAACTAGTGCGCGAACGACTATATGATTCCGCGTGCTTCTTACTTTCCAACGCCAAGGGCGGCGTCAAGGGGGATTACCGCGAGCCTGCGGCTGAACTCACCTTCGAGAAGTTCATGGCCTCACTGTTGGCTCGAGCGATTTCAGTTGCGAAAACATAGAATAAGCATGATCAAGTCCGCCTAGCGAACTGATAGTTAACGGAGGCTATATGGCTGGCAAGAAGGCGTTGGTAGACCTTGGACAAGAGCCCAAAAATGATCGCGCAGTACCTCTTGAAGAAAAGTATCGAGAGCAAATGCGACAGATCATTTCGCAGAAAATCGAATTACCGGTTTCAACCATCATTGAAATGATTAACGAACAAATAAATCTGAACCCAGATTTCCAGCGCCGGGATCGCTGGGACGGTCTGCAACAATCCCGCTTCATTGAATCCATAATAATGAACGTTCCGATTCCCCCAGTATTCCTGGGGGAAGACGAGTATGGCAAATACGTCGTCCTCGATGGGAGGCAGCGGTTAACAGCGATATACAACTTCCTGACGAACATCTTTCCCCTGAAGGGGTTAACTGTGTGGGCAGAGCTTAACAAACTCAAGTACGCCGACCTCCAGAAAAAGGGACTAGACAAGACCATCATTCGCCGTTTTATTCCCGCAGTAGTAATCCTGAAAGAGTCCTCTCCAAGTGTGAAGTACGACGTCTTCGATCGGTTGAATACTGGAGGCGTAATTGCAAATGCGATGGAGATCCGAAATGCAGTTTACCCCGGCGAGTTCAACAACCTTATTCACGACTTGTCGAAGGAGCCTACATTTCTTCGCCTTTGGGACATTCCTATTGAAGTGAGTGAGCGTGAATCGAATACGCTATTCAGAAGGATGACCGACCTGGAATTGATCCTCCGTTTCTTTGCACTGCGGGAGTACGTCCAAATGGATATGCGCTTCCAAGACTATCTCGGAGATTTCATGCAACAGCGAAATAAACTCTACAAGGAACAACAGAATCTAAAGAATTCAGATGAATTGGCATTTCAGCGCGCGACTGAGAACACCTGGCGAATTTTTGGTGAGAGCGCTTTTAAGAAGCCCGGCGCCCCTAAGCACAAGTCGGCACCCATCGCAGACGCCATTATGATCGCTCTGTCAACCGTCGAGCCTGCACAGATTGACAATCCTATAGCCGAGAGGATACGAACCGGATTCGCGGCACTATGCCAGGACGATGCACCTTTTCAGAATTCCATTGGCAAAGGTACAAATGGAAAAGGGGCAATCACAACGAGAATTACCGCGATAAGCCATCTAGTTGCCGATGCGTTTCAAAACGTCTAACTTCCGAACGAGAAATAGGCACGGATGCCAATGAGCAATTCCCTCGTTAGCTTCAAAGAATCGCTGGCCCGCATTCGGGACATAATCAACGATATCAACGCAAATGCGGCCCAAATGTTGAAGGATTCATCTGTGAGGGCGAGGTACGAAACCATCCGCTGTGCCACCATGGTTATTTTGAGTGGTTTTTTCGAATCTTTCTTACGAAATGCGGCAGATGAATATATTGCAGAACTGTGCTCGAGGGCGGTTCCATTCAACAACCTTCCCGAGCGGATCCGAGCGACCCATTACATGGGGGGTGCAAATATTTTGTTGAAGCGTGCTGAAAAGGAGAAGCGCGCAAACCCCATGTCAGAATCTGCTCTGACGGCCCAACAGTTAGCATCTGTGGTTTCCGCAATGCCGTATGAGTTAGTCTCGGAAGCATTCGGCGATACCAGGGCAAATCCTAGCGCAACAGTTGTCCGGGAGTTTCTGGGGCGCTTCGGCATTGAGCAACCTGGCGACAAGCTGGTGAGTGTTAGTGGCCTCTCTCAAAGTGGTTTGGACACCACCTTTAAGAGTCTTATCGCGCTCCGAAACGAGTGTGCACATACTGGTACCGCAGGAAACGTGCCGACGGGAGGGGAGATTACCGATTATTGTGATTTTCTCGATAAAGTTGCAACTGCGATTATCGGTATACTAGACGCACATTTCTCGTTACCACCTCTCAGCGTCGCTCTAGCAGCGCCCGCCCCAGCAGAAGGATTGAATCCGGGACCGGCAAATCCCTGAGATGCGGCCTGGTGCCCCATTCATGCGCAGCAGGAGTGGGGATTTTCTCCTCACAATTTTCTAATTTCACTTTTCCAGTTTCTATTTGCTCTTCGCATTCCCGTCAGCCAGCCGCCACCTCTTCCAACCGCTCCAGCGTGTCGGGATACCGGCGCACTAGCAGAACCAGCGCTGCCGCTTGCGGATTCGGCTTGGCCCTCCCCTGCTCCCATTTCTCCAGCGTCCTCTCGTTGATCCGCAGCGGCACTCGCAAACACCGCTCGCGAACACCGCATATCGGCTAGAATGTAGAGTGCGGAGGCTTGTTATGGCACACCGGTTCACTGTGATTTTCGAGAAAGAAGCGGAAGGAGGCTACCACGTTTTCTGCCCCACCCTCCCCGGATGCCACACGCAGAGCGAGACCGTCGAGGAAGGCGTCGAAAACATCCGCGAAGCCATCAGCCTGTACGTTGAAAGCCTGGTCGAAGACGGCTTGCCCATTCCTACAGAAGACATCTTAATCAAACCGATTGAGATTCCTGCGTGACCCCCAAGCTGCCCGCGGCCACTGCCAAGGACTTGGTTCGCGTTGCCGAACGATTGGGATTCGTGTTTCGTCGCCAGAGCGGCAGCCATGCGATTTATGTGCGCCAAAACGACCAAGCGCGCGTGGTGATCCCGATGCATAAGGGCGAATTGAAGCGCAAGACCTTGCGCGCCATTATCCAGGACCTGAAAATCAGCCTCGAAGAATTCGCGAGCATGGTGTAAGCCATTCTGGGGTCGCCTGCGGGTGCCCCATTCATGCGCAGCATGAGTGGGGTTTTCTCCGGACCATTTTCCAATTTCCCTTTTCCAATTTCTAATCGCTTGCCGCATTCCCATCGCATCAACCAACCGCCACCCTCTCCAGCCGCTCCAGCGTGTCGGGATACCGGCGCACCAGCAGAACCAACGCTGCCGCCTGAGGATTCGGCTTGGCCCTCCCCTGCTCCCATTTTTCCAGCGTCCTTTCGTTGATCCTCAGCTTGCGCGCAAATACCGCCCGCGAGCACCGCATCCTCTTCCGCGTCTCGCGAATGAACTCGGAATCCACTGCCGGCAGCGGCGTCACTTCCTCTTTGTAACTCCGCAGCGTCAGCTTCCCTTCGCGATGCTTCTTCATCGCGTCCACGCCTTCGATCAGCTCGTCGAAAATCTTCCTCTTCGCCATTACCGTTTCCTCCTGCCACTCTCACGCGCGCACTGCTCCTCCATCCTACGCCATTAGCGTACAATGTCGTTTGGAGCTTTTGACTTTGCGTCTTTCGCCTCGCATCACGTAAGCCATTCAGCACTCCTAATAGCCGTTCAACCCTCATTTCCGACCATTCGCTGCAAAGCACTTAACATCGTCATTAAGGTGTGCTATTCTCTCCCGTGTTTACTTGCACTGAGCCCCGAACTGTCGCATCCCATCCCCGCCCGTTTACCCTGAGCCGCGAAGGGCTAGGTAGTCCTTTCTCCTTCCCCACCGGCCCAAGACAATTACTTCTGTATAAACTCAACTCTCCACTAACCCACCTAGAATCAACACTTCTACAAGTGTTCATTCTAAGGAACTTAAAACCCTTTGGAATCACCACTTTTGAAAAACCGGGGAGGGGGTGGTGATTATGGTTAACCATTTGTTAGAAACGAGCCACCTCCTTTCTTTCTCCGCTCCGCGCCTCCATGTCTCTGTGGCCGACCCGTCTTCCATTCTCCGTACGCACTTCCAAGTTCCGTATCGCCTAAGCCCTTTGCTTGCCACTCTTACGAAAACACCGGGGGTGTGCCGGTATTCTTCCCATTTCGGTTCACCCAGAGCGACTTGCGCGAAGGGAACTCGCTCCTCTTTCCGCTCAACGTTTCAAGGTTCAGATTCTTCGAGGTGCCCGCGTTCTTCCCTGTCTCGTTACATCGTTACCTCCTTACCTCACCCCTTCCTTCACGTCTCTACCTGCTGCGCGGTGGACAGACTGGCGAAGGCGGGGGATAATTCCAATTCGGCGCAGACGCTGGTGGGGCGCCTATCTTGAGGAGGGGGAATGAGCATTTCTCCAAACGTACCGAGCCCGGAGGAGTCGTATCGCTACGAATCGACGGGGACACCGAGATGGATCGCCGTGCTGTTTGGCGTGGTGATTGCCGGGCTGGCGGTGCTGGGCTATGCCAGCTACTCGACGCAGTCGCGCATGAGCACGGACCTGGCGAAGCAGCAGGAGCAGAACAAGATCCTGACGGCGCAACTGGACCAGGCGAATTCGCGCATCGCGGATTTGAAGAGCCAGATGGAAATCACCACGCAGCGAGTGGGCTTGACGCAGTCTGAGCTGGCGCAGGCCAAGAGCCGCGCGGAATCGATCCGCAAGGATCAGCAAGCTTCCGACCAGAAGCTGACGGCGCAGCTCGGGCAAGTACAAAAAGAGAGCGAAGAAAAAATCGGCGCGGTAGCCACGGAAGTGGGCGGCGCGAAGAAAGACATCGAAGCGACGAAGAGCGACCTGGAAGCGACGAAAGGCAAGCTGGAACGCAGCCTGGGCGACATGAACGTGATGAGCGGGCTGATCGCGCGCAATCGCGACGACCTGGAAGACTTGAAGCGGCGCGGCGACCGGAATTATTACGAGTTCACGCTACAGAGATCGAAGACGGCGCAGCGCGTCGGGCCGGTGCAGATGTCGCTGAACAAGACCGATCCGAAAAAAGCGAAGTACACGATCACGGTGGTGGCGGACGACAAGACCATCGAAAAGAAAGACAAGACTTCGGGCGAGCCGGTACAGTTTTATGTGAAGGGCACTTCGCGGATGGCGCCTTACGAGATCGTGGTGTTCGACGTGGGCAAGAGTCAGATTACCGGCTACCTGGCGACACCGAAAGAAGGAGGGGCTCCGGCACCGGCTCCAGCAGCGGCGACCACGCCAACGGCAGCTCCGACAAAACCGTAATGCGATAGCGTTTTTCGAATTTCTGTTTAGAGAAGCCCTGTTCCGCATTCTGGAAACTCAGTGCGGGACAGGGCTTCTGTCGTTACGCGCGGCGCGCTAGCATTAAAAGGTTAGCCCTTTCCTTTGCCAATCGTCAGGGAGCCCTCCCATGAAAATACTCAAACTTCGAATGGTATTGCCGATTGCGGCGCTGCTGTTTGTGGGCGGGGTGAATCCGGCGCGCGCGCAGGCTCCGCTGGAACCGGCGCAAATGTCGCCGCGGACTTTGTTCTATGTGATCTGGCACGGGGTGCCGAGCGCCGAGGCGAGAAAAGCAAACTCGCTGCTAGCGCTGTGGGACGATGCGGATTTTGCGCCGGTGCGGTCGGCGATGGCGGCCGGGATGCTGAGTTCGGCGACGGAGAAATCAGGGGAAAAATCGACGCAGGCGAAACTCACGCCGGAGCAGGTGCAGGAACTTGCGGGGCTGCTGGAAAATTCGTTCACGGTGGGGTATGTGAGCGAGCCTGTAAGGCGAAATCTTTCGAATGGAGCTGTCTCAGCGGATAAAAGAACGCCGGCATGGAACGGGATGTTTTTTGTGTATGACCGCACGGGGAAAGAATTGCTGCTGGCGAAAACGATGCTGCGTTTGCGCGCGGCAGAAAAGGAAGCGCCGGTTCTTTCGCAAGTAACCATCGGGGGCGTGCAGGTGCTGAAGTCGGAGGGGAAAGGCGGAGTGAGTTATTGGGCGGAGCATGGCAAGTACGCGGTCGGTGCGGGTGAACGGTCAGTGATGGAAGATATTTTGGGGCGACTCGATGGAAAAATTGCCAAGGCGGCGACACTGTCGCAGTCGGCGGCGTATCAGGAAGCGCAAGGGAACCTCGGAGGCGGGCTGCTGGAATTCTATTTGCGGGTTCCTGACATGAAGGAGATTGCGGCTGATTCGAAGCCGGGAACGTTTCAGACTGGTCCCTTGCTGCAAGCGGCGCGGGTCGATGCGGTGCATTCGATTGGCGGGCGAGTGACGTTCGAAGGAGCGAGGACGCACGTGCAGGCGGCAGTGCTCGGCGATGCGACGGAGGGGACTCCGTTCGATATTTGGTCGAAGGGACAAGCTACGCCAGCTTCGCTGGCGCTCGTTCCGGCGGAGGCGGTTTTCTACAATTCCACGCAATTTAATTTTTCTGGAATCTACGACACGGTGAAGCGCGTGGCGCGGGCGGCGTTTCCGCAAGCGCAACAAGGCAACGTCGACATGTTTGAAGCGATTGCGCAGCAGAAGCTGGGAATGCCGCCGGCGGAGGCGATTGGACTGCTCACCGGAGAAGTCGCGACGCTGCAAACGAGCCCGTCGATGGACACGGCAAAGCAGGTCTTTTTTTTCGGGATTCGGAAGAAACCGGAGACACTCAAACTATTTCGAACCATCGCCGGGGAGCAGCTGACATCCGAGCGCAATGAAGGAGACGTCACGTTCTTGAAAATTTCCCTTGGAGGGAAGCAGGGGGCGGCAGGGAGCGCGCAGTGGAATTTTTTTCATCTGGCGGTCACTCCGGACATGATCATCGGGGCGAGCCGGAGCGAGACGTTGCGGGAAGTGCTTGCCACGCGCGCGAAAGGGCCAGCGGGCGGAGGCCTTGCGACGGTGCCGCAGTTTCAAGTGAACCGCGCGAAATATTCGGAGAATCTGAATAGCTTGAGCTATGTGGATTTCCAAAAAATCGATTGGCAGGGGATGAAAATTCGTTGGATGGAAGAGGCGAAGAAGAGTTCGCCGGCAAAAGCCCTGAGCGCTTCGAAGGATCCTGCTACGACCCCGGCGCCCGACTGGCTCTCGCAGATCAATCCGCAGGTCTTCGCGCGGCATCTGCACTTTTCTTCGAGTGTCTCTTGGAAAGATGCGAAGGGCATCCATTGGGACCAGTGGGTTGAATAGCGGAGTGATGATTTTTTCTCGTTCGCTCACCGCATTAGTCTTCCCTGCACTGCTGAGCGTGAGTTCCTTTGCCGGGGCTCAGAAAAATTCACAACAAACAAACCAAACGATTCAGGTCAGCGTTGAGCGCGTCAATGTCGGAGTGATTGTTACCGATCACAACGGCCATTTTGTCGAAGGTCTGCGTCGCGAGGATTTTCGAGTATTCGACAACGGGATCGAGCAGACACTGACCGGCTTCGCCCCGATTGAGGAGCCGGGGCAAGTTCTTCTTCTGATCGAGGCCGGGCCGGCCGTCTATCTACTGGAGAGCGGCCACGTGTGGGCCGCCAATTCCCTGCTCGAGGGATTATCCGCCGATGATCGCGTGGCGGTTGTGAAATACGCAGATTCGCCCGCGGCGCTCCTCGATTTCACGGCGGATAAGAAGGCCGCGAGTGTGGCCTTCGGGCAATTGCGTTTTAATCTTGGTTTTGGTTCGCTGAATTTATCGTCGAGCGTTTCGAAGGTGCTGGAGTGGCTTACGAGTTTTCAGGGCAAGAAGACAATCGTTCTGCTCTCGACGGGGGTGGACACTTCTCCACCGAATGAAGCGGCGTTGTTGATGCAACAGCTTAAAGTCAGCGACGTTCGCCTGCTGGCCGTTTCGCTGGCAGGCGGGTTGCAAAACCCTCAGCTCGGCAGGAAAAAGAAATCGTCCACACAAGACTCCGGCCAGACAGCGCAGCAGTTCGAACAAGCCGGCGAACTCTTGAAACAGATGGCGGTATCGACAGGCGGGCGAGCCTACTTCCCTTCAAATGCAAAAGAATTCAGTTCCGTGTACGGCGAGATCGCGCAACTCATCCGTCACGAGTATAGCCTGGCGTTCGAGCCGCCGAGTCGCGATGGTCTGGTCCACTCCATTGAAGTCCGCGTTAGCACTACACCGACTCCTAAGGCCAACGCTCCTGTTCCTTTGTATCGCGTTGACCATCGGCGGTCATATCTGGCTCCCGCGCTCTAGAAGGAAGTTGGTTTCCGACCAACGGCCTTTGCGCCAAAGCTTACGCACTACTTCAGAAGTTGAAGCGAGCGCCGAACTGCAACTGGCGTGCGCCGTATAGCGCACCGGAGGTCGTGGTGCGGCTTCCGAAGGAAGCAGAAGGCAGCAAGCAACCATTGGTATGGCCCGCACACGCCCCGACGCCAGGCCCGGAATAGGCGTAGGCGGTTGTGTTTACACCGCTCACGATCGTGTGGTTGAACAAGTTGAAGGCATCGACGACAAAGTTGAGGTGGTACTTCTCGCGGAAGGAAAATCCGCGCCCCATGCGAAAGTCCACCGTGTAGATATTGGGGAGATTGAAGTCGTTGCGCGCCAACCAAGAGACGCGGCCTCCCGTGGGCCCAGCGAAGGTGCTTACTTCAGCACCGGTCATGCCCCCGTCACCAGGAATGGCGGACCCCAAAATGGATGTACCGATCATCGCGTTGTATGGTTGACCGCTGGCAGCAACAACGATGGTGGATACGGACCAGTCGTTCAGCAGTTGGCGAGCGACAGCACTGGAGAGACCCTTGGCGTAAGTGGGTTGCCACAACACACTCGCGACAAAACGATGGCGCTGGTCGAGGTCCGAACGGGCGTAGTCACCCTTGAGGTTATAGGGATCGAGCACACCGTCGGTGCCGAAGAAGGTGCCATTTGTACCAGCAGTTTGACCGTCGTCGAGCGCTTTGCTGTAAGTGTAGTTGAACAACAACTCCAGATCGTGGCTCATCGGCTTGTGCAGTGAGAGCACCAGCCCGTTGTACCAGGAGTTGACTACGCTGGCCTGGTTGAGGATGAGGCCCGTACCGGTGTCGATGCGGGAGGTGTAGAACGGCACCGTGGCTGTAAGGGCAGTTGTACCACTCGAGGTGAGAACGTCGTAGCTTCGCGTTCCCGTACTCGGCGCAACGTTGGAATCGTAGCTGGCAGGCAGGTGAAGACCGCGAGTCAGCAGGTAGGTAGCGGAAACGGTCATGCGCCACGGGAGTTCGCGTTCAATGGCCAACTCGCCCTCATGCGCGGATGGATTGACAAAATCCGGCGTCATGCCGTGAGCGGCGGCTGAAGAAGCGGGCAACGTGCCGCCAGGAATGCCGACAGTGGGTGCGAGCGCGCCCGGGAATGGGGCGGCCAGAGCGGGCCCCGGCGGCGTAAAGAAGACGTTGGGAAAGGTTGGCGCGCAAGTCTTGATCCCGCTGGGCCCGCATCCGCTGAAGGTCTGCTGAAATACGCCGTTTTCCACGCGCAGAGCGTAATAAGTGCTGTTTGAGGTTTTCCCGTAGAAAATGCCGTAGCCTGCGCGAAGGACCGTGTTCTTGGTAAATTGCCAGGCAACGCCAAGTCTTGGAGCAATGTTGTTCTTGTCGACGTTCAGTGTTGATGTGTACAAGGTTAGCAGCGACGTGGCCGTGTTTGGCTGAGGAGGCGCTGGAACATGTTGCAGGTCGTAACGAACGCCCAGATTTAGTGTGAGCCTGGGCCGCAGCTTCCAGCTATCTTCGAAATAAGCGCCGAAGTCATTGTTATAAAAATCGTCTTTGCCGACGTGCGTGATGGGGTCGTTGACCTGGGTGAAGCTGGAATAGTGCTTTCCGGCCAAACCGTCCCCAACATCGGCTCCAACAGCGTCGGCAACCCAGCGGCAGAACGTGGAGTTGGTACCGGCCGGGCAACCGGCAAAGGCGGTAGTGGAGTTATAGCTGTAATTTCCATCACCCTGGAAAAGGTTGACAAGCAGTTCGTGGATGAAATTCAAATCCACACCCATTTTGAGCAAGTGCGTGCCTTTCACGATAGAAAGATTGTCGGAAATTTGATTGCGGTGCTCATCCGGGAAAGCAGCGCGCGGAAGGGCGGAGGTTTCGCCATAGGAGGCGAGATTGAGGAGAGAAGCAGATGGGCCGCCGGAGTTGGTAGTGTCGAACTCGAAGTCGCGACCCCACTGATAGCGAAGCTCGTTGACCTTATTGTTGGAGAAAGTGGAGGTCCAGTTGGCGATGAAGAACCGCTCATGGGTTCCACCAGCGCCATTCTGCGTGGCCCCGCCGTTATTGACGGTGGGAGCAGTGTTGTAACCGAAGGGCTCCTGCCAGTTTTGAATGTTGAAGACCGCGCTCAAGTGGTTGGAGTGATTCAGTTGATAATCGAGTTTTCCAAGAAACACGTCTTGCTTCAAGTTGCGGGGAAATGCGCCAAGGAGATCGGTAGTTATGAAAGTTTTGGCGGCGGAACACTGAGTAGCGGTCACGGCCGCAGGGCACGTGAAAGCGTTGATCGTTGCCGTCGGGGTTGTGGAGGTATAAAGAATGGGGTTTACTTTCCGGAATCCGTCATAGGTGCCGAAGAAGAAGAGCTTCTCTTTGATGATGGCTCCACCCACACTGCCGCCGAACTGGTTCTGCTGGTGCACCGTCTGCGTGGTGATCCCGCGCGTTTTTCCAAGAGGATCCAGCGCGTTCAGGTCGGGATAGCGCAAATTATAGAAAAGGTCGCCGTGTAGCTGATTCGTTCCAGACCTCGTCACAGCGTTCACTACTCCGCCGGCAGCCTGCCCGAATTCCGCACTGTAATTGCTGGAGCTGACCTGAAATTCCCGGATTGAGTCTGGGCTATAAACGTAGGTGACGATGATCGCGCGCCCGCGCGCTTCCGAGAAGAACGCTTGGGAGTTGTTCGCTCCGTCCACGGAGTTCCCGTTATAGAGACCTGAAATTCCCCGGAAGCTACTGAGACCGCTGGTACCATCGGTGGTCACGGCCGGTGTGAGAAGGACAAAGTTCTCCCAGCGCCGGGTGGCGATCGGCAGTCCTACCACCAGGTCCTGGCTCACAGTTTGTGAATGCTCAGTCTTGCCGGTCTCCAGCACCGGAGCTTCTTCGGTGACGACCACAGACATTTGCTGAACCTGCAAAGGCAACTGGACGTCAATCGTCAGCCTATCACCCACATGGACCGCCACATTCTTGTGGACCACGGTTTCAAAGCCATTCTTGCTGGTCGTGACTTGATAGTTTCCGGGCTGTAAGTATGGAGCCACGAAAATGCCGGCAGCGTTGGTGGGAAAGCTGGATTCGGTGGCGGTGTCGAGGTTTCGCACTACCACATTCGCTTCAGTAACGGCGAGCCCTTTCGGATCGGTCACGGTGCCGGTGATCGTTCCAGTGGCGGTCTGCGCCTTGGCGGGCTGAGATCCCTGGAAAAATGCCAAGGCCAACAGCGAGACTCCCAAAAGACATACCCATTTCATCAAGGACACTTCGGTTCTGATTTGCATTCGTTCTCCTACAGTACGTTTTCTCGCGACGGACAAACCAAGCCTTAGATTGACATGAATCGATAACACAAATGTCCGGCTCATTTCAAATCGGGATTTTGAATGCGATGAATCTTACGAGGCTTCTCCAGGGCACGGCACGAAAACCATTTCGGACTTTGCGGGTACTGTTTCGTTCGAAGAAATCGCCAACGCGCATGTCCTTCATGCACTGCTGGATGGTGTGATGCATCAGGTCTGGCAACGCCTACCGTCACAACAGCAGCGGAGCGCAAAGTAAGCTAAGCATCCAGTTGCCGCCGCTTACAGCCGGTTTCCACGCTAGCGATTTGGGGATTGTGGTTTCACTCGATGTCTTCAGACGCGCCCAGTGTTGGCGCAGTGGACTCAAGATGAATCTCTGGGAGATTTGCTGAGCGGAGCTGCTGATTCAGAGCGGGCAAATCGGTTCCCTTGAGAGCGGCCCACTGCTTCATCACTCCTGAGAGACCTTTCTCAGTTTCCGCCAGGGCATTGGTTTGCGCGAGCGTCGGGGTTGCATCGGCACGGTCTACTTCTCCGTAGAGTGCGCCTATCTCACCACTCACGCTGCTAATGGTTGGGGTGGGCGAGGCCGCTCCACGCGGCCCTGCTCCGCCACCGCCCAGGACAGCCCCTACCTTTTTATCGAGCGTGGAAATCGCATCGGCGAGTGGACCACTCGCTTGTTTGGTCAGTTTTTGCAATTGTTCGCGGGCCGAGCGAGCCTCCGCCAGCGACTGCGAACTCTCGCTCATCATGGACGCGAGTTGTGACTCCAGTTGAAACATCTGCGCAAGGCCCGCAACCGGGGTCTTCACGCGTGGATCCATCTTCACGGTGAGCTGCTCGGAATACGTGTGGTCATTTACCGTGAGTTTCACGGTGTACTGCGCCGGAAGGGCCAGCGGACCTTGCGGAACTTGCGGCGTGTCGCCGGGAACTGCCGAGATAGGATAGTCGTAGCGCGGAGAGTTGGGCGCGGTGTAGTGAAGATCCCAGACCCATCGGTGCATTCCAGCAGCCGTGGAGAGCACACCGGTCTTGCGAATCCAGTAGGTGGGAATTAGTTGCTTGGCGAGATCTTCGTCACTTGCGCCGGGCTTGTCGGTGCTCGCGTAGCGGCGCACGATTTTGCCCTGCGCATCGAAGATTTCAAGCGTCACGGGACCGGAGGGCGGTTGCGCCAGGAAGTAATCCAGCACAGCGCCATCGGGAGGATTCTGCGCAGTGGGCTCATCCGGCGGGATCGGCGTGTCTGGATTGGTGCTGCGGCGAACGCGGTAAGCAGCGCCCGGTTTGAAGAGAAAGGCATCGACGTTCTGCATCGTTGGCATAATCTGGCGGAGCGGCGTGATGTCGTCGAGGATCCAGAAGGAACGTCCATGAGTAGCAACAACCAAGTCATCGTCATGAATCCACAAGTCACGCATGGCCGTGTGCGGGAGATTGAGTTGCAGGGTTTGCCAGTGGTCGCCGTCATCGAAGGAGACCCAGACACTTGTTTCGGTGCCGGCGAACAAGAGGCCTTTGCGGACGGGATCTTCGCGGACGGTGTCGACGGGGGCGTTTTCCGGAAGGCCGCTGGTGATGAGGCGCCAGGTCTTGCCGCCATCGTGGGTGCGATAAATGTAGGGCCGAAGATCATCGATGCGAAAACGGCTTACGGAGGCGTAGGCGGAATCGTCGTCGAAATGCGCAGCCACGATTTGCGTGACTTTGCTCCACGGGGTCAGTTCGGGCGGGGTGATATTTTTCCAATTGGCTCCGCCGTCGCGCGTGGCCCAGATCAGGCCGTCGTCGGTTCCCGCCCAGAGCGTGTTCAAGTTCTTGAATGACGGAGCCAGCGCGTAGATGACGCCGCGCTGCTTATCGGCATTGGCGTCTTTGCTGGCGGTGCTGCCGAGACTTGCGGGGATTCCGGAATGCTCGCGCGCGAGATCTCCGCTGATGGTTTGCCAGGTGTGCCCTCCGTCGGTCGTTTTGAAAAGAAAATTTGCCGCGTAATACAGGACGTGGGGATCGACGGGCGAAAACAGGATGGGCTGAGTGCGATCGGCGCGGTACTTGAGATTGGCGAGAGGAATCGGCGAGACATTTTGCACCTGGCCGGTGGTCAGCGAGTACTTCGAAACTTCGCGGCGGCCAGCTCCATAAATAATGTCGGGATTCAGGGGATCGGGTGCAGCGTATCCGTACTCGATCACGCCAACGGGATGCCAGTCGCGAAAGGTGATTTCACCGTCGTTGCCGCGGCTCGAAACGCAGACGGAGCCGCTATCCTGCTGGCCGCTGCAGACGAGATAAGGAAAAGAATAGCTGGTCTGGACATGATAGAGCTGGCCGGATGCCTGGTTGTACCACGAGCTCCATGTTTTTCCGCCGTTGACGGTCACGAGCGCGCCTTGATCGCTGGTGAGCAGAATGATGCTCGGGTAATTCGGATTGATCCAAAGGTTTTGGTAATCGTCGCCGCCGGGCGCGCCGCGGAGGCTCATCCAAGATTTCCCTCCATCCGCGGATTTCATGGTCACAATGCTCGCGCTGTAGACGACGTCGGGGTTTTTCGGATCGACCTTGGGCACAGGCAGATCGCCGCCCCCAATGCGGAGGGCAGGCCTGGTATCCGTGGTGATGCGTTGCCAGTTCTCGCCGGAGTCATCGGAACGATAGATGCCGACGTCGGAGCCGGGGGAATTGTCGGCATGCTCGCTGGCTACGGTGGCGTAGAGACGGCTGGTCTGGCTCGCCGCAATCGCTACGTCGATTTGGATGATTCCCTTCGGCAGACCGTTCGAGAGTGGCCGCCACGTTTTGCCGCCGTCGGTGGACTTGAAGAGGCCGCCTCCGCTGCCGCTGTATTGATTGGCGTCTTCCCAGGGACCGAGGCGTACTTCCCACAAGGATGCGTAGACTACATCGGGATTGGAGGGATCGATTTGCACATCGGAACCGCCGATGTTTTCACTCTTGTAAAGCACCTTTTGCCAATTCTGGCCGCCGTCAGTGGAGAGAAAAATGCCGCGCTCGTCATTCGCGCCGTAGGGATGGCCAAGGACTGCGGCGAAAACACGGTTGGGGTCGCGCGGGTCGACGGCTAGTGCGGGAACGCCTTGCCCGTTGCGAAGTCCGAGATGCGTCCACGTTTTGCCGGCGTCCGTCGATTTGTAGATTCCATCGCCGACGGAGAGATCAGGGCGCGCCAGTCCTTCACCACTCGAAACATAAACTATGTTCGGATCCGAAGGG
>JBGPIX010000075.1:0-17765 GCA_041485085.1 Candidatus Acidiferrum sp. | reverse complement strand
CCGGGGAAAAAGCCGCACCCTGGGAATCCTTATCTCGAACATGGAAAATCCGTTTTTTTTCGATATCTTTCATGCGCTAGAAACGGCGGCGCATGCGCGTGGATATGAGGTGGTGGTCGCAAACACGGACTACCGCTCCGAACAGCTCTTATCCAGCGCGCGTCTGATGATCGGGTGGCGCGTTGCCGGCCTTGCCGCGATTGTCTCGGAGATGGATCCGGATCTCATGCAGATCCTGACCGATACCAGAATCCCGATCGTGTTCTACGATGTCGGAACGCCGAGAAAAAACATCACTACGGTCCGGGTGGACTATCGGAAAGGGATGAAGAAGATCGTGGAGTATCTCTACTCGCTCGGACACACGCGAATGGCGTTCATTGGCCATCACTCTACGTTGGAACCGCTCAACGAAAGAAGGAAAACGTTTCTGGACTCCGTGGCGCAGTGTTCGCCGAGCGCGGAGGCGCGCATCGTTGCGGGGACGGACGGCTTGGAAGGCGGCCGGCAGGCAGCTCGCGAGCTGCTTTCCTCGGGCTTCCATCCGACCTCAATTATCTGCGTGAACGATTTCATGGCAGTGGGAGTGCTGCGGGAACTTCGAGAGCAAGGCATTCGGGTTCCGCAAGAGATTTCGGTAACGGGTTTCGACAACATCCGGCTCGCCGAATTCTGCTCTCCGCCGCTAACGACGGCGCATATCCCCCGCGAGCAGATTGGCCAAATTATCTTCGAGAGTCTGGTTCCCGATCCGGAGAAAGAGCAGTTGACCGGACGTGCGATCGTGATCGATCCGGAGCTGATTGTGCGTGAATCCACGGGACCTGCGCGGAATGTTCAAACGGCTGCGGGAAGCCAAGAGAAGCTTGTTGCGGACTGACTAGCGATTGTGCTGGCCGGGATGACAAGTGGATCTGAATTTCAATGGCGCGCCCGAGGGAGCGATTTTAGAACATTTCTCGGCAATTTCGTGGCAGCCTGGCTACAAATCAAGCTTCCGTCCGGACTGAACTTGCAGCTTGTTCGTGAGCTCAGAGGGCCCTTGCCCGGCAATTCAACTTATCAGGGGTTGGCAATCTGCCACCGGGCAAGTCGGGTTCGACGATTACTTCCGAGCAGCCGACCCATCGGAGCCCTCTTCTTCGTATATCCACCTGATCGGACATTGGTCGTGAGCGGCCTCTCAGCACTAGGAAGTTTCCGTGGGCACGACGAATTCAACTAGGGTCGTGACCGACTAAGGAAAGGGGACAAACCTGAAAGGTTCGTCCCCTTTGAAGATCCTGTCCGAGGAGCGTGGAGTTCAGGAGCTTGTGTCGTTCAGCTCATCCGAGGCTTGCTTATTCGCCTTTTTCACCTCGGCCTTGGCGTCGGCATTCGGTGCAAATCCCTTAATCGCCTTGCCGAGACTTACGGCCCCGGCGCCGGTCACTTTCGCCTTCAGCGCATCGAAGCCGCCCGGAATGTCCAGGTTCTTGGCCACGTGCGCCGCTGCGACGCATTGGCCGAGGTTTTTGAAGCCGCTGCAGGCCGTCTGCGCGTCCTGGCCCGTAAGCGTTTGAATCTTTCCGGCGATAGCAGTGTTGTGGCTCAAAACCGTGCTCGGTGAAGCGTGTGACATGTCGCCACTTGCTGATGCCCCAGTTCCATGGGGCCCGCTCATGCCAGACTCGTTGGCAGACCCGCGGCCCGAAGATGCTCCGCCGGCACTCGAAGGCGGTCCACTGGGAGTCGGGTGCGAGCGCTGAGCGTAAGTTGGAGTGCTGAAGACGAGTGCCATGGCTGCTACCACCAGAATTAGCGTCGAGCGTTTCATATCATTCCTCCTGTTTTCGGGCTGGTGGGGACCGGACAGGCTCTATTGCTTGCCCAGTCCGATGAGTTCTTAACTTGGTCCTATGATGCACCAAAAGTCCCTCGGGATGTAAACCCTTGCCATCCAAGAGATAATCGCCCGCGCCATCGACCTTCGTTGTCGAGAATGTCTCCTGTCCTTCGACGATAGAGTACGGCACGCCAGCAACCGCGATTTTTCGTAGATTTTGTGATTCCGTGATTGTGCTGGCCGAGTCGCTGCGTCAAATCGGATGTATGGCCCGTATAGTGACGACCACTGTTTCGGTTTAGCAGTACGTAGACAAAATACATCGGTGAAAATGGCGCGCCCGGGGGGACTCGAACTCCCGACCTTCTGGTTCACAGCCAGATGTCCCTCAAAAAAAACGCAATAAATACTGGAAGAATCTATCGCGCGAAAACTCGCGTGACTCTCGTCTTAGCCTGCGCGCGCCACGGCCGCGAGGAAGGGCCGAGCGCAAGCGAAGACGGGGAGTCAGGAAACTTCTGGGGAAGATGGCCCGCCCGGAGGTTTGCGGGAGTACGCCGCGGGGGTCAGCGCGCCGGGTGAGCATGCGTGAACGGGCTAGGGTGTTGATTTCTTGGCGATGTCCTTGAGCTTTTTTTCGAGGTCGGCTTTTCTCTTCGCTGCGAGTGCTGGCTGGACGAAGCAAAAATCGAAGAGCGATTCGAGAATGTCGAGGTTCCATTCGGCCTCGCCGGGTTCCACCTCGACGATTGCGCCGGTGGTCGTGCTCTTCATCGAGTGGGCTGCGATGTTGCCAATTTTCCGCACGTCGTGAAGTCCTTCGAGGATGTGGCTGGGCAGCTTGGCTGCTGCGATTACTTCCTCGATCTGGTCGTACAGGTCTTTCTTCGTTGTTCCGACCTTGTCCCTGAGAAGTGCCTGTAAGCAGCGTCTGCTGAGCGCTGCGCTGGCCTTCGCGCTGTCGGCTAGGACCGTGCACGCTTCGGAGAAGTCTTGCCGGTACGGGTCGAGGACCTCTTTCGGTATCGGTCTTGAGCGCGAGCGGGGGTAGGCCATGAACTTGAGGTCTGGCCACCCGGACCACATCCCGCTGGTGTCCATCTGGAGGAGGATGATGCTGCGGTGGCACTCCGGGCACCGTTGATGGTGAAGGTACCAGGCGACGGGCGGAGCTAGTGGTTGTTTCGTGAGGGAGAGCGGGGCGGGTGAGTCGATTACCTTGTAGGGCGTGAGTGCTTCGTGGATGCCGGTGTCGCAGTGTGGGCATTTCATTTGTCCGCATGATAACACCGGCAGGGGGCGCGGTGTCCACGCGGGGCCGGGTCCTGGGGCGCGGTCACTGGCTTGATTGGTCGAGTAGCATCGACTTGGCCCGGGCATCGAGGGCGATGCAAACTTTTTTGGCGTGTCCGTCTATGGTCCGGCGGGGGCCTGAGCCGAGTTGAAGAAATGGTGATCCTGGCTGTCCCTTACGGACGAGGAGCTGGCCGAAGTGCTTCCAGCCGCGGAACTGGAGGTGGTTGTTTAGCGCCCGGCGTAGGATCGTTGCAAGCATGTCGGCAAGCTGTAATCCGAGCGAGTCACGCGAGTCCTGAAACTCCAGGCGCTCGCTAAGCAATAACCTTGCGTGTAGATGGGTTTCGGCGGGGTCTGTGGGGCGGGGCCCATAGACCTGCTGCATCCACTGCAGATGTTGCAGCATCTCCGCGTCGGCGGTTGCGGTTGTGAATCCGTAGTGCGCATCGAAGTGGGAATAGTCTGCACCGCGTAGTGCCGCGAGTGGTTCCGTGGCAAAGGCGTTTTCGCTCATCGGAAGTATTAGTTTTGTCCACATGTCCTCCATTTGCGTGATCGTGTGATTCTTGCGGTCGACGAACCAAGCGATTTCGCCCAATTCCTTGGGCTGCCTCTGCACGTAGTAGAGCGTCGCCTCCCTGATCACCTCCAGTACCAAGTTGATCGTGAGAAACCCCTGTAGGAAGAGTTGGTTCGGCATCGCGCGCATGCTGTCTGCGTCCTTTTGGAGTTGGGCGGCCAGAGCGGGGTAGTGTTCGGGGGTGAGGTGCGCGGTTAATGCGGCAGCTTGACGGGCCTTGAAGTTGTCGACGATCGGGTCACTGTGGGTTGTCATGTCGATCGCGAAGAATTTAACCAGGACGTCGCAGCGACGGACCAGGTCAATGACCTCTGCGGCCTGGGATTCGTTGAGCTTACTGCCCTTGATTTCGACTTCTTGGATTTGCCAGCCGTCGCGCAGACGCGTGAACTGTTGGAAGAGTTCGGACTCGCACGTCGATGGGATGGTGAGTGCGAGAATGAGAGAGTAGGAATGCAGTCGAGAAGGAGGAGGCACTACGAAGCCGCCCGCTTCGTCGATATATGTTCGCATGTGTGTTCGCTCCCTTGGTTTTGATGTGGAGAGGTGTCCGTGTGGCTGCCGGTTGACGGGCCTCGTCGATTCCGGCTGCTCCTACCTGGAATCTTAGCGTGGCTTTGCCCGGGCGGTCGACCTGCGTTGGGCGCATGGCGAGGCGCGTGATGAGGCGGAGGGAGTGCGGGGCTCGCGGGGCGTGCGGGCTTGCCCTTGCCGGCGGGCGTTCCCTTGGCCTGCGCAATCGCGAGGGGAGCCAGTAAACTTCTGGGTGAGGGAGATAAATCAGGCTGTGCGGACGGCCGCCTTGAGCCGCTTCCAGGCGGCGGCGCTGAGGCGCTTGCTGGTGGGATTGATCTTCGACTGCTCGACGGCTTGCTTGAGCTTCATTTCTGCACCTCCAACTACACTGTCGCCTGCGGGGTTTCGACCGTCAACAGGTGAACTCTTCTCCGCATCATTCCTGCCCAAGGGTAAAACCGAGGTAAAATCAAGCACAAAAACAGCAAGTACCTCCCTGGGTACTGTGTCAAAAACCTGCATTTTTATTGGGGAAAATGGCGCGCCCGGGGGGACTCGAACTCCCGACCTTCTGGTTCGTAGCCAGACGCTCTATCCAACTGAGCTACGGGCGCGCGGTACGTAAATATTATCACAGGCTTACGCCGGGCATCCAGCCGACGCGAGAATTCGCGTTTTGCCTCAAATTGCTCGAAAGGCCGAGCGAAGGGATTTCGCAACAGAGTGAGCTTGAATCACGCGGAAGATTCGGCAGCCTCAGTTTGCTCGGTACGCACGAAGCTCCGGCTATGCGATTCGGAGCCGCGCCAGAGCAGGGCCGCCAGCGTCAGAATCGTCACTAGTTCGAACCCGGCGAGGGCCCATCGATAGCCGAATTGAATATGAAGGGCGTACTGAATGGAATTTGTCGGCGAGGCCAGCAAAATCCCCAACTGATAGGCGAGGCCGGGCATCAACCCGCGCGCAGCATCGGCGGAGAGCTCGCTCAAGTGGACGGGAATCACGCCCCATGCGCCTTGCACTCCCGCCTGGAGCAGGAATGAAGCGGCAATGATCGCCATGAGTCCTCCACCAAACGCCCACAGCGGAATCATCAGGAGCGATAATGCCAGAGCCGCGACCATGCCCTTGCGGCGCCCAGCTACCTGCGAGATGTGGCCAAAGACAATCGCGCCAACTACAGCTCCGGCGTTATAAATCATGGCGATGTTGGCAACCATCGCGCTAGAAATCTTGTGCACTTCTTTCAAGAAGTCCGGATAAAGATCCTGCGTTCCATGGGAGAGAAACATCATGAAGGTCATGAGCACGACGAGGTAAGAGAAGCGCTTCCACTGTCCCGCGACGATGCGCAAGACTTGTCCCGTGCTTGCCACGCGATGCTGCTTCCAGGCCTCCGATTCCGGGACCTTCGTGCGGATGTAGAGCGCGAGCAGTGCGGGCAGCGCGCCAATCCAGAACATGGGGCGCCATCCCCACACAGGCAAAAGAAATCTTGCGGCCATGGCCGCCAACAGATATCCGATGGAATAGCCGCTCTGCAAGATTCCGCTGAGGATTCCGCGCCAGCGAACCGGGGCTGCTTCCATAGCCAGAGAAGCGCCAACGCCCCATTCGCCTCCCATGCCGATACCGAAGAGTGCGCGCAGAATGATGAACACGGTGAAGTTGGGAGAAAATCCGCACAAGACTTCGATGATCGAAAAATAGATCACGTTGGCCATGAGCGGGATGCGGCGCCCGTAGCGGTCCGCTAGCAGGCCGAAAAGCAATGCGCCAAGAGGGCGCATCGCGAGCGTCGCGGTGGTGGTGAGGACGATTTCTTTCTTGGTTACGCCGAACTGGTGCGCCAGTGTGTCAAAGAGAAATACGACGATAAAGAAGTCGAAAGCGTCGAGCGTCCAGCCGAGGAACCCGGCGAGTACGGCATGATGCGCGCTTGAACGAACCCGCTGCGGTGCGTCCGCCATTTCAGTTTGCTTGCCACTCCGCGGGCTTGGGCATCAAACGCGAGATCGCCAGAGCACTCGCCATGGAGAGGACGGCAAGAAGCAACCCCTCCCGGTAAAAGCCAAAGCAAAGCTTGCCGATGCTGAAAAGCGCGGAATAGATGAAGACGCAGCCAAAGAGCCAACTCACAAGGTTTCTGCCCAGGTCGCGCGTAACCGGCACATCGCCGGCCAGCTTGGCGATCGGTTCCCACCCCGTGATATGCGGACGCACCTTGGTATAAAACCTGATGAGCGTATCATTCGGCTCAGCCGCGGTGAAGAAAGTAACGACGATCCACACCACCGTGGTGATGCCAGTCGTGCAGAGCGTCGTCTTGGCAAAAATGACCGGGTCGGAACCGCTGAAGGGTTGAGGCCTTCCAGCGATGGCGTTCCAAAGAGTGCTGTTATGCAGCGCGAGCGTGGTCCCGAGAGCTGCGGTCATGGCGGAAATCTCGCTCCACGCGTTGACGCGCCACCAGTACCAACGGAGCAGATATACTCCTCCAGTACCCGCACCGAGTTCGAGAACAATTTTCCATCCTTCGGAAACGGACTTCAGTTCCCAGGCGACCGTGGCGGCCGCAACCACAAGCATGGCAGTGGCCAAGCGCGAAGCATTCACGAAATGCGCTTCACTTCCCTCTTTCTTCAGGAAACGGCGGTAGAAGTCTTCGATCAGATAGGAACTGCCCCAGTTCAGTTGCGTGGCCACCGTGGACATAAAGGCGGCCATGAACCCGGCGAGCAGAATTCCGAGGACCGCGTGTGGCGTCTGGCGCGTGGCCACCAACATGAACCCGCGTTCAGGCTGAGCTAAATTCGGGTAGAGGACCACCGCGACGAGGGCCGTGAGAATCCAGGGCCAGGGGCGCAGCGCGTAGTGCGCCAGGTTGAACCACAAGACGGAGAGCAAACCGTTGCGTTCATCCTTCGCGCTGAAAATGCGCTGCGCGATGTAGCCACCGCCGCCCGGTTCCGCACCCGGATACCAAAACGCCCACCATTGCACCGCCAGATGCACGACAAAAGTAATTACGGGCAGCGTCCAAAGGGCTTCGCCAGTGAGTCCGCGAGAAAAATCTGGCAGTAGCGCCGTGATGTCGCTGGCGCCCGGCCCAGCAGCGGCGCGGCGTTCCGCGAGTTTGGCGAGGAGTTGCGGCATTCCGCCGACGGCGCGGACGCCGTAGTAGGCCACGCCGATAACAATTGCCATTTTCAAAACGAATTGGAACAGATCGGTCCAGAGAACGCCCCACAACCCGCCGAGCGAAACATAGATGCCCGTGAAGGGCATCAAGAAGAAGACACAGATCAGCAGGGCTTTCAGATCGCTGATGCCCATGGAGGTGCTGATGATGTTGACCATGGCCTTGGTAACCCAGCCAAGAATCAGGCAATTCATCAGTAGCCCGAGATAGACAGCGCGAAAGCCGCGGAGGAACGCGGCGGGCTTGCCTGCGTAGCGCATCTCCGCGAATTGCACGTCGGTGATGAGCCCGGAGCGGCGCCATAAACGCGCGAAAAGGAATACGGTCATCATCCCCGACGGCAGGAAACTCCACCACAACCAATTTCCGGCGACGCCGTTGGCATAGACCAGGCCGGTAACCACCAGGGGCGTATCCGCGGCGAAAGTGGTGGCGACCATGGAGGTTCCCGCGAGCCACCAGGAGACGTTCCGGCCGGACACGAAATAGTCTTCGGTGCTTTTGCCGGAGCGGCCGCGGAAGTACAAGCCGAGAAATAAAGTAATGAGCAGATACCCGACGATGGCGGCCCAATCGGAGGCAGCGAGTGTCAAAGGGAGTCCTTTCTCGACAAGACGGTTGCGCGCCGTACTATATAGCACTTCCAGGCGCTTGGCATCATGGACTTTTTGTTTTTCTGCGCAGCGTCATTGGCGCGCGGAGCGGCATGCAGGCAGGTCATTGCGAAATCGGGGCCCGCGCGGCCCGGCCGGGGAAAACTCCATCCACGAGTTGTCCGTCCTTGACAACGGGAACGCCGTTAATAAGCACAAACTGAATCCCCTCGGAGTACTGCAACGGGCTATCATACGTTGCTTTATCAATGACGCGGTTCGCGTCGAAAACCGTAATGTCCGCATCCCCGCCCACGCGAATTCGTCCCTTGTCCTTGAACATCGGCGCGCGCTTTTCCAGCCGCTGCGCCGGCATCAGCGTCATCTTGCGCAGCGCGGTCATCAAATCCAACGCCTTCTCTTCTCGCACGTAATGCCCCAGCACGCGCGAGAATGTCGCCTGCCCCCGGGGATGAACCTTTGCGCCGGTAAGGGGCATGCCGTCGCTGGCGATCATAATCGCCGGGTCGGCAACTGCTGTGCGCGCGGCTTCCTCAGGAATCGAAAAAATAACAACGGTGCCACCTTCCTTTCGATATTTCTCAAAACTCTCGGCGGTTAGTCGTTCGCCCGTTTTCGTCCATTGGATGTCTTTGTAGGTGATGCCCTGCCGGTCCTGCCACCCGGGATCAAAAATGGCGGACTCCAGCTGAGTGCTTCCCGCCGTGTAGGGATAGCACTCCGTCGTGACGTCAAGTCCGTGTTCTCGCGCGCCCCTCAGCATGGCGATAAGTCGCGGCGTATTCTTCAGTCCCATGCTAGTGATGTGGACAACATGCAAAGATGCACCCGTGGCTGCAGCCGCAGCGATGACCTCTTCGACCCCGACGAGCCCTGTGGTCGGCTCTTGCAATCCCGCATGCCGCAGGTGCACATGCACGGACGCGCCGTGTTTTGCGGCCAAACGGAACACATCGACGATCTCGTCGTGGGTTGCGGCGGCCGTGTAGTTGATGCCCATGCCGACGGCCAAGGCGCCGCGCAACAGCCCTTTCTCGATGTCATTGTCGATTTGTTGCAGTTCCGCGGCGGTAGCTTCGCGGTGAGCCGCATCGCCAACAGGCAAAAACGTGCCCGCGTCTTTCATGACTTTCATGCGCACCGGGATATGCCCGATTGACACCCCGTAGTTAATGAGCGATTTTCCTTCCCGATGCGCATACCACTGATCGATATCCGCCGTGCCGGCTTCGAGCTCCAACGAAGTAGTCACGCCGTCGTGCGCCTGAAACTCATAATTTCGCGGCTCCTGCCCATGTTCGTGCAAATCGATGAATCCCGGCGCGACGACCATGCCCCGCGCCTCAATCGTCTGCTTCCCTGCCAGCGGACCGCTCGAAATCGTCTGGATCTTCCCGTCGCGAATTCCAACGTTGCGCACCGCATCCAATCCCGACTCCGGGTCCATCACTCGCCCATTGGCAATGACCAGGTCATACGTTTCCGCAGCGCTGCTCGAACCGCTCCTCGCAGACATCCCCGCCGCGGCACCAAGCAGCACGACCGCCGCTGCCCACTTCCACCATCTGCGAACGATCGAAAGTGACATTTGACCGGCGCGCCTCCCGTGCGGCGCTAAGTCTCTTCGCGCGGACTCCGTCTGTCAAAGGTTTTCTGGACCTGTTCAACTCGCAGGAATGGCTCTCGATAATCGTTCAATAAAAGAAAAACCCCGGATCGCTGGGGGGAGCGACCCGGGGTGGGGGTACTGCTGAGGGGGGCCGGAGGAAACTCGTTTGATCTAGTGCACCTGGTGTACGGCCAGCATGCAGATCTGTCGCAGTTCTTCGTACGTGAAATACGTCTCTTCCTGCTCGCCTGCGACTTCTTTGTGTCCGAATCCCGATTCGCTCGAGATGCGGCTCAATTCCATTTCCGATAATCCCAGCAGCACCGCCGCGCGGCGCCGGGTTACGTATTTGAGCTCTTGTGTCTTCATGGCGATCCCCTCACGCAGGAAGTAGAACCATCGAGTCTTCTTCAACGGCCAGAATCATGGCCTTGTAGATGTCCACGTCCCAGCCATCACCGATGCGCATCCGTACGGTTTCTTCGCCATCCTTCAGAAGCTTCCCGCGGAGCGGCACCTTGATATCGCCAAGCGCCACTTGCAGGACCACCGGTTGCCCGATCCAAGCTTTGAACGCGTTGTCCATTCTTGGCCCCCTCAGTGATACAGCCTGACGGGAATGAGAATCGCGCAGCGCACCGCGGCTCACAATGGTACAGAGAGGGTACGAGACTAGTAAGTTCGTACTGTTTAGCCTCGCGATGGGAAAGCAGTCCAAGTTTCCATCGCAGTACAGAAGTACCGCTATATGAGGACGCGCGACCCATAGGTAGAAGATGTTCCTCCTGCGATCCTGTGGGTATGACGAGGCACGGGCACGCTCCGCGCAAGTCCCTGGACGATGGTGCAGTCGCCATGCCCTCTCGGGCAGGGATTGGCCTTGCCCTTGGTGGTGGTTTCGCGAGAGGCTTCGCGCATCTCGGCGTTCTGCAAGTGCTGGAGCAGCATCAAATCCCCGTTTCTCACATTGCTGGAACCAGCGTGGGCAGTATTCTTGGGGCTGCCTACGCCAGTGGCGCGCCTTTGGCCCGCATTATTGAGACTTGCCGCACGCTCCGCTTCCGGGACATTGCTCGTTGGCGCGTTTCCCGCCTCGGCCTGGCAAGCAATCAGCGTCTTGAAAACTTAATCGAGCGCGTGTTCGAATCGCGCCAGTTTGAGGATCTTCGCATCCCGCTCGCGGTTGTGGCTACGGATCTGACTTCTGGGGAACCTGTGGTGTTCACCCAAGGCAATCTTGTGGACGCTATCCGCGCGAGTTGCGCTTTTCCGGGCTTATTCGAACCGGTCGAGATCGGCACCCGCTGCCTCGCGGACGGCGGGCTGGTCGCACCTGTTCCAACGCGCGCCGCTCGCGAACTCGGCGCAACAATAGTCATCGGTGTTTCCGTCGGAATGCAGGACGGCCATCGCGGCGCCCCCACCAACATTTTTCAAGTCGTAAGCCGTGCGGTAAATGCGGCGCAAAAACACCAGCTTGAAGTCTGGGAACGCCACGCCGACCTCGTTCTCCGGCCCGACGTGCAATCCCTGGCCTGGGACGATTTTGACCGCGCCGACGAGGCCATCGCAGCCGGCGCTGCTGCCGCGCGCCGTGCTCTTCCGCGCATTGAAAAACTTCTGGGACAGAAGAAAAACTCCGCCGAGCTTCTCCAGGCCAGGCTCGAAGCGGAGGACAAAAGTTATCTCTGGCTCGCGGAGGCTCACTGATGATGCGCATCGGCATCTGGCTCGCAGCTCTTGGCATTCCCATACTTCTCTGGCATGAATGTGGAGAGGATGTTGGCGTTTTCTGCTACCGTATAGGTTTGGGTGCCTTTACGAGTTTGCGTTCGCGCGGTCTCGTTCCTGTGCCCGTTCGAAATCCACTTCATTCCTTTACCGCGAGGAACAACGCCGAGTGCTCGACGCCATCTTTCACTTCTTCCACGCGCTTTTCAACCCCGACGGACTCAGAGAGTTAGTCAGCACCGGCGGGTCCCCGCTCATCTGTGCGATTGTTTTTGTCGAAACCGGGTTCTTTGTCGGCTTCTTTCTTCCAGGAGATTCCCTGCTCATCACCGCAGGCATTCTTTCTGCGGGAGGTTTCATTCCACTCAAAGGGCTCCTTTTGCCTGTGATGCTCTGCGCGATCGTGGGCGACCAGATTGGTTACTGGATTGGCCGCTCGGCAGGCGCAGCTCTGTACCGCCGCGAAGACTCTTTCTTTTTCCGGCGAAGCCATCTCAAGCGCGCCCATGATTTCTACGAGAAATATGGCGGGAGGGCCGTCATTCTTGCGCGCTTCGTTCCCATCATCCGGACGTTCTGTCCCCCGGTGGCCGGCGCCGCGCAAATGCCCTATGTCCGCTACGTTGCCTTCGACATCTGCGGAGGCATTTTATGGGTCGGTGCGATGATCCTCGGTGGGTACGCCCTGGGCCGCTCGGTCCCCAACATTGGCCAGCGCATTCACTATGTGATTGCCGTGGTCATTCTGGTATCGGTCCTGCCCGTAATCATCAGCTTTGTGCGCGCGAGGCGCGGCGCTCCGATCCCCGGTGCCGAGGAAAAGTAGGCCGTGCCATCCGCCAAGTTTCGCGCCATCATTTTCGACATTGGCCGCGTCCTGATCCGCGTGAATGTCTCACGCGCCATGGACGGACTGGCCTCCGGCCTCACGCTGACGCCTCAAGACGTGTGGTCCGCGATCGAAAAAGACCCTCGCATGCTCGATTGGCAGGAAGGACGCATCTCGCCTCGGGACTGGCACCTTCACCTAACCAAGCGGCTTGGCGGCTCGCTCACCTTCGAGCAGTTCAGCGAAGTCTGGAATCGGGCCCTGGACCCGAATCCGATCCATTCGGAATCTTTCCTGGAAAAACTCTCCAAAAACTACCGCCTGGCTCTGCTTTCCAATACCGATCCCCTCCACATGTCCCATGCAGAGGGGAATTTCCCCTTCTTCCGCTTCTTTCCCACCCGTATCTATTCCTACCGCGTCGGCGCGAGCAAGCCAGACCCACTTATCTATCGGGAAGCCCTGCAAGCTTGCAAGGTGCGAGCCGAGGAAGCCGTTTACATTGACGATGTTGCCGCCTATGCCGAGGCAGCTCGACGCCTGGGCATGACGGGAATCGTCTTCCAGTCGCCCGAACAGCTCCAAACCGACCTGCGGGCCATCGGAATCCAGTTCGATTGATTCCGCGCCTAGCAAAAAATCCGCTGTTCGCTCTCTCTTCGCGTAAACTTTGCTAGGACTAGTACTGTGTCATTCTTTTTACATGGCCACAACCGCCCATTCCTCTGATACTTACAGCAACCTGCGTTTTTACCCCTTTGGCTTCTTGCATGCTACCTCTATGTTACGGGCCGATTAAAACGGCAATTCCCCAAATCTGGGGATAGGAGAGAAATTGACTATGTCGGATGAAAGAATTGTAGAAACTCGTACGGAATCACCAGCCTGGACGCTGCCAGCGGTTATCGTCCTGGGCTTGATCGCTATCGGTGGACTGGCATTTGGCTGGAATGCTTCTTCGAAGCTTGATGCCACGCAACAGTCGGTTGCCGCGCAATTGAAGACCACGCAACAGGCTGTGCAGCAGGACATGTCCTCCTTGAAGGACCGCCTGGCACAAGACGAAAAGGCCAGCACGGATCTCCAGGGCGACCTGAAGGTTGTTACGGGCAAGCTGAAGATTACCCAGGGCCAGCTCAAGAAGGCTCGTGAGGAAGCGGCCAAGCTGAACGATGCCACCTCCCAGAAGCTGACCGCGCTGGACACCTCGGTACATTCGGAACTCGCCACCAAGGCTACCAGCGATGACGTCAAGGTAGTGGATACCAAGGTCGTCGGCGTCAAGACGGACCTGGATGCCACCCGCGAGGACCTGAAAATGGCTCGCAGCGAGATGGGCACCCTAATCGCGCGCAATCATGACGAAATCGACCAGCTCCGCCGCCTCGGCGAACGCGACTACGTTGAATTCACCATCGCCGGCAAGAACAAGCCGCAAAAGGTGGGCAACATCACCGTCGAACTGAAGGGCGTCAATGAGAAGCGCAATCAGTTCAGCGCGGCCATGACCGTCGAAGACAAGCAATTTGAAAAGAAGAACCGCGCTATGAACGAGCCGATCTTCTTCTACACTTCCGGCACGCACATTCCGGAAGAAATCGTCATCAACAAGGTGGGCAAGAACACCATCAGCGGATACGTCAGCATCCCCAAGGCGAATTCGCAGACGGCTGCCGCCGCCACAAAGTCTGGCAACTAATTACTTGCAACGGAACCCCGGTGGAATCTACCGGGCGCGGCATCGGGCGGGCAGAGTAATCTGCCCGCCTTTTTTATTTCTCAAACGCCGTGCACCTTCCCGGATTCCGATAGAATGGTCCCCGCCACTTCGGAGCCCTGCTTGCGCCAGACATCCAATGTCCTTTACATCGCCGTGGATACGCTGATTCCCCTGAGGAAAAACAGTTTGCATGGCCTCGATGAATTCACCGCGACCCTCGATCACGAAGCCATTCCTGCCGTCTGGCTGACCAGTCGCTCGCGTCTCCAGTTCGATGAGGCCCGCCGCAAACATGGCCACACCCAGCCCTTCATCGCAGAGGACGGCTGCGCGGTCTATCTGCCAGAGGGCTATTTCCATCTAACGCCCGTCTCCGATGCCTCTCGCACCAGGAAGGCCTCCACGGTACGGCTCGGCCGCTTCACGTGTATTCCCGTCGCGGAGGCTCTACCTGCCGCTGCTGACGCCCTACAAACGCTTTCCCAGGATGCTGGTGTGCCGGTTGTAACTCTGCGCTCCCTGTCACCCCGAGAACTGGCGCAAAACACGGGTCTGCCTCAAAGAGAGGCCGAGCTCGCCCGCCAACGCGACTTCGACGAGATCTTTTTCTTTGCCGGTGTCTCGGATGAAGAAGTTGCAGCGTTTCTCGCGGAGGGCCGCAATCGCAACCTGCAGTTCCGCCAACATGGCGTTCTCTGGTCTGCCGCCATCGGCGCCAGCGTCCAGCGTTGCATCCGGGAACTCGCCAAACTCTACGACCGGGCGCTCCGCTACCATGCCCACACTCTTGCGATCGCCACGCCCGATTTAGCTGCCGGGCTCTTCCCATATTGCGAGCGCACCATTCTGCTCATTGACCGCAAGGCCGGAGAGGGTTCCCCCGAACAGTCTGAAGCGCCTGACGCCCGGCATCTCCCGCTCCACGCGCCGGACCTTTGGGAGAGCCTGCTCGCTGCCGTCTCTGCGAAGGGTTAGAGGCTAGGGAAAAATGTTGCGCAAAAGCGCGTCGATTTGCACACTGCAAATCCGCGCAATCAAGCGAATTCCTGCCGGTTGTTGCACAAACCATCTATTTTCCGTGGGATAAGAGGTCCGGCGATGTCGTGGAATCTTGGCCCCTCGATTGCCCTTAAATCATTTGGCGATCGCTCCGCCCCCCGCGTTGCCGACTCGGATTCGCGCGATGAGCAGTATATAAGTCGCACCGAGTACTAGGAGACCCCTTACCATGGCTTGGCTGAAGCGTGTTTTCCACCTTCCCGCGCACGAGTCCAGCATCGGCCTCGTTCTTATCCTTTGTGTCATCTCCATGAGCTGCATGTCTATCGCTCTGGTCTGGCAGGCGCAGATCATTGCCAACCAGCGCCAAGCCATCCAGTGGCTCGAGCAATTCAAGTTCGGCGGTTAGTCCCGCCATATTCTCGGTGGACTCGCCGCGCTTCTGAAAATTCCTCTCGCCGACGGCAAGGTCTACTCTGCGAGGGTTGCAGGCCCGCACGCTGACTACAGGCACAATTTCGAGCGCAATTCCCGAAGACTTTCCCGACAACCTGTGATTCAATAGTCTCACAGGGGATTTCACTCGGGAGATTTGCCGTGAAACGTATCGTTCAATTCCTCTTGTTAGCATCAACGCCGGCGCTTTTTTGGTCCGTGCCGCAAGCATCGGCCATGCAATCGGCTTCGCGGAATAGTGCAAGTTCCAGCCAAGCGCAGGCTGCCAATCCAGCATCCTCGCATGATCGCCACCATCATAGGCAAGCCAATAGCAGGCATCACCGCCATCATCACAAGGCTTCGCTGCAACACTGATTCGAAGACATCCTCGGGGAAAGCAAAAGGGGGAGCCTGGCGGCTCCCCCTTTTGTTTCTTTACTGTGTCGTCTCGGAAGCGCGCTAGAAGCACGTATGTTTCGCGAGCGACGCGCACCGCAAGAGCGGTGTGATCAGTTTTGGTGCGGCTCTAAGCCCGGTGGAGTCATTGTCCCTCCGGAGCTCCTTGAGCTCACGCTTTGCTTGTACTCCTCTGTTTAGTCGAATGCAAGCGAACAGAGGGTGAACGAGCGGTTTCCACAGTGCTCGCTCGGATAACGGTTTTTCAACGATTATTTAATGAAGAGTGTTTCGCGCAACTGGTCGCGGCCCACAAACGATTTCATGGTCCGGTAGCGCGAAAAGAGGTCCTGGATTTCGCGGTTTTGATAGACCTTTTGCGCCGGGCAGATGATCGCGGTCGAAATCACCTGCAAGGTATTCGAATCCGCCACTCGATACCGCTGGAAGCTTTCCGGCTTCTTGCTGTGAAACATGGCAAGAATCACGCCGCCGGGCCGCAGGAGTTCCGTCAGATTCGTCACCATTTGCTTCACCAGCATCGGCTCAAGGTAGTCCAGCAGATCCCACAAGAGTACGGCGTCGAAGGATGCGCGCGGGTATTGAAGGTTCTCGGCAAGGAATCGAGTCGCCCGCCCATTCGACGTCATATCGAGCGTTTCACAAGCGCCGGCATCCTCGCGAAGTCGCTTTTCTTCCTCGGTGAGAAACGCTTTCCATCCGCGCAGAAAATCTTCCGACGAAACACGAAAACCGCGTTCGATAAAGAAACTCAACGTCGTCTGCCACGCGGGCCCCAGATCCAACAGTGTGCCCCGCCCGAGCCCGTCGAGATTCCACAAGAATTCTTTCAATCCGTTCGAAACGCGTGTCGACTCCGGCATTTCCGGTGCGCGAGCGGCGCCCACAGCGGAGGCGGGCATACCGGGAGTGCGCGAACGCGAACTCGAATGTAGCGGGAGGGAAATACCACGGCTCGACCCAGTTCCCATTCCAAGACCGAGTTTATGCAGGAAGCTCATTGTCAGTCAGCCGCCGTTCCGGAGTTCAAGGACGGTGTTTCAACCGGCTTGGTGGATGCGGAGGCCTTAATCTCAGGCGTCTTGCTAGGCTGTTTTCCTGCCTCCACTCTTCCGCGCAGCAGAGCGCCATCCTCGATGGCCAGGCGATCCGTTTGCACTTCCCCAATGACCTGCCCGGTGCTCCAGAGTTGAACCTTGTCCCGGCCCGTGACTTTTCCTTCGATTTTTCCCCGCACGATAACTTCTCGTGCGCTCACGTCTGCCTTGACGTGTCCATTTGGTCCAACGGTCAAGCAGCTATTTGTCGTGAGACTGAGCTTTCCTTCCACAATGCCGTCAACGAAAAGATCTTCACTGCCGGTCAGTTCGCCTTTGATTTTTATTCCCTGGCTGATGCACGCAGCCGCGCGCGATGATGTCGGAAGCGCACCGGACAGCGAAGGCGAATTGGCAGGAGCAGCACTCAATGAACTCACAGGACTTGCCGGAATCGGGAGGTTGCTGGAAACTCCGTCAGGCTTCGCATCTTCTTTTTTCCACATCGGACACCTCGACATCGAAAACTGGATTTTCGAAGCCGCCGATCGCAGGGCTGGTGGGAACTGCGACTCTGAAGAATGAACATAGTACACGACTTAGCGGCTGTAAACAAGAATGGCGGGTAGCAAATCTAGGGTGTTTCCTGAAAGCCTATACCACTAATTGCGGATTTAGTCCTCTCAATTCCACTACGGATTGCGCTGTCTCACTTGTCTCACTCCTTCCTCGCAGTTCCCACAACGTCACCACCATCCCGGCAAACTCCTGCGTTAACTCTTTGATTGACTTACGCTTTTCCCACCAGTGCTCGGGATCAAAGTCTCCGTCGCGGGCGCTGGCGACGCGCACCTGCATGCCCTGTGGAAAAACCCGCCGGAAAATATAACGCGCTCGTCGCGTGTGATAATTTGACGTGACCACGATCACGCTGCGCCATTTTCTTTCTTTG
>JBGPIX010000074.1:0-17907 GCA_041485085.1 Candidatus Acidiferrum sp. | reverse complement strand
TTGCTCATCGTCTTTCTCCTGATGCCCTGACCGAGGCGCGGGTGGTCTGGATCGACCATGTGTGTACTTTACTACTTTTACTTTTTTCTCACAAGCGCAATTTAACAATAATTGCGAATCCATTTCACAATTTAATCAAAATTCTAAAATTTCAGCAATTTTTTTCTATTGGTCAAAATCCACGCCAATCCGAAACCGAGCAGTCCCGCGATTATCGGTGTGTACGGTCTCCACCACGTTTCTTGTGCTGTCACCGTCACCGTCTCTATTTCGGTTTCCGGTGTCGCTCCAAGTTCCCGCTTCGCAATCGGCGCGCGCAATCGCGATCGGTGCGGTAGTTTTACTTTCGATCCGGCGATCAGGATCGCGTTGATCGCTGTTCCGTTTACACGTGCGAGGTCTGCCGCAAGCGATTCGTCCTCGTAGTGTTCGCGCGCCAGCGTTTGCAGCGTATCGCCTGGTTTGACTACGACGATACGGGATATGCGCGACACCACACGATCCTCCTTCGATTCTTTTGCATCACTCATCGTCCTCTTCCTCGTCTTCATCCGCATCCTCATCTAAAAACTGCTCTTCGATGTCGATCGATTCCTCATCCGCTAGCAATTCTTTATCGATCAAGTACTCGACAATATGCTCAATGTCTTCCTCATCGTTCGGGTCTAAGATGTCATCGAATTCTTCCGGGAAGTCATGATCCTCATCCGATGACCACAGTACTTCAGCTTGATCCGCGCCGCTCGATAGCAGTTGCACCGAGCCGTGTGGCGAGAACAGTAACAGTTTGATGTTTTTCGCCGGCATGTTCTACCCTGCCACGTTCGCCGCTTCAATAATCCAATCCATGACCATTGCAACAATCAAAACATCGTCAGCTTTAAGCGCCTTATCGGCGATCTTTTTCTGTAATTCTGACGCGATGATATCGATCAACCCAAGCGCAAGAATTTTGTCTGACGCCGACAAGTTCAACGAAGCGATTTTCTGCGCGGCTACATCTTTGAGTGAGACCAGCGTCGTACCCTGATTACCGGCGATATTTTTTATGTCGGTCGCTAGCGATTTTATTCGTGTGACGCGAGTGGTGCGCTGGGACTCGCTGGAGTTTTCGATAAATTTTCCTACCGCGTATTGAGTTGTCAGTTTTGCGATGCCTTGATTGTCTCGTAGCAAAGCGCAGCTTTGAGCTACTACGACGAAGCACGCGAGGATTAAAAACGGCGCGAACGTGGTCTTGACATTGAGTAGGAATTTCATAATGAGCGCCTTTTGTAGAACGTGATCCCGAAACTAACCCAAACTTTACGCGATTGCAATAGCTTACAATTCCGAGAGTTCGACGCTCTTAACCCCGGCCGCAAAAGACGCCTTCTCGGTGAGCGCCAAGAGCTTATCCATTTTGCTATTCGTCGCTTCGTGCACGACTTTTATGCGCTTCAAAGATATCAGCGTACTCCCTAATATGGCCAGCGACGATATTAGCGTCGCGACGGCTAGAATTAGCTGAATGATTGCTGCCATCGCCGCGTATCTCTGTATCAGGCTAGCGCTATCCCGCGTTCGATCGTCGCAAATGCGTAGGGTTGCACGCCGTTTTCGTGATGCACGATCGCCGCAATGAGCGAGGGTAGATAAGCGGTCACGTCGATAGTGGCGTCCGGCGCTACGTTCAACTGCTGCGCAACCGCGTTTACGTAAGCGGAGGAGTCGTTTTCCGATGGTGGCGCGTACGTGTTGATGATATCGGCGACGGTATTTAAGCCGCGCGCGGCGTAGTTATTGAGCACCCGCGTGAGCGCCCGGATGCCGTACTCCGCCGACATGAACTGCACGAACGCGTCGTCGGTTTGTTCCGGGGTTTGTCCCTGCCATACCGTACCGGGTACTTTACGAATGTTGCCGGGGTTGTTATTACGTAGTCCGCGAGTTTTCGTATACACAATCGCTCCGCCGCTAAGTAGCGCCAGCGCGCCGAGCGCCAGCAAAAAGTAAAGTGTTGACCTTTTCATCGTGTCACGGTCGTGCAATCGATATCGCGCAATGATTATGCCACAGTGTCGCGGCAGCCACTGCGGCTTCCGTTAGTACCATCCCCGCGACCAAATAATTACTCGGTCCGCCGGATGCGACTGTCGTAAATGAGGCTTTGGCTGTTGCGGTCGAGGTAATTCTTTCATCTTCGACGCGCGCGAGGTCGAGTCCGAGGTTCCACGTCGTACCACGCGAGATAAAGCCCGCCCCCGCTGCTGGCGCTCCTGTCCCGACGCTATCTTCCATGCAGACGCCCCATACGCACGCCGGTTGCGATGTTGGTGTCATGGCGTCGGTCTCGACGGTTGATGAGTCGCCAACGGTCAGGCGTGTGTTGGCCTTATGATCTTGCAGCGGATTGGTAGTGGCGAGTCCGCTATATTCGGCCGCGTACAGACCGACAAACGCAGCGCTATTTGAGCCGAATGACGCTGCGACGGTGTCGGGTCCAGTCCCGCTGTTGAATGCTAAAAACGACGATAGTGATTGGTTGTCTATGCCGTCGAATATCAAATCGACATTGGCGAACGTATTCAGTAGTGTATCAGTGACCGTTGGTGCTTCGTTGGTGCTGCTGGTCGCTGCGGCGACGATACTTGACGCTGTTTGTATGTTACTCGAAAATCCCGGCGTACTGATGGTTCCGTACGCAGCACCGGAAAAATCCGATATTGCTACCGTTTGGATGAATGCGTACGCCATCGTTACGCCGTTTGAACTCTAAACCCGATTCGCGCCGAAATTAAAACGTTGAACACGACTCGCACCGCGCGTTCGTTAGGTAGTAGTGCAAAACGCAAATCCGATTCGGTGACTGTGCTACTGTCTTTTGCGATCCATAGTCCCCCGACTAATTCAATCAACGGAACCACTCGCAGCGTCGCGCCTACAGCGTCGAGCGTGGTGAGTGAATAGCGAAACACACGACCGGTCGGCCACGTTGTGCCTTGAATTACTCCGAGGCTAATTACGTCAAAAGCGCGCGCGAAAGTGCTCGACGTAATAGGCGCTTTAATTCCTACCGATAGAGTCAGCGGCGCGAATAGTAGCTGTTGAACCGGATTGACTAGCGGTCTTTTTAGCGATGCGAATGGTCTAACGATTGGCGGCATGGCGAGTGCATCGTAATCTACACCTAACCTATTCTTCCGTGCCCCACGCATTTACAGCAACAGAACCGCTCGCCATCGCGGTCCCTAAGTTGACGATTAGTAGATTATTCGCAGCGGCGGAAAGTTTTCCTTGACCTAACTCCGAAAACATTTGCGAATCTCCCACGAGTGTCGCGCCGACTGCCGCGTTGAACGTTAAGAACGCTGTTCCTCCGGCGCCGTCTTTGATCGTTATGACTTGCACCCCGAGCCCGGCGAGTGTACCGGACACTGAAACCGTCAACCCCATCAAGCGAAATTTTTTCCCGCTTGTCGGTGTCCATACCGTCGTTTCTCCCGATCCGGTCGCTGCGACGGTTTTGAAAACATTCGCGCCACGCTTGCGATCGAACGCCGCGCCGGTCCATACGAATTCGTACGCCGCATCCGCCGCGACGCCGAGCGTAAGCGCCGCCACCGCGTCGGCGTTGTTCGCGCCGCCGCGCGCGCGATCCCACGCCGAACCGTTAAAGAGATAGGGATAGGAGACGGTTCCGGCGAGACTGACGGTCGATAACGCGGTGACCGCGTCGGCGTTATTCGTTTGGAAGGACTGTGCGACGCCAGAATTCGTGATCGGCACGACCCACGGCGCGCCGTATTGATTTCCCGCAATGGGTACAAACTGGCCGTTACTTTGTCCTTCGCTGGTTGGTGTCGCGCGTTGAATGATTTTTGGGTAAGTGATATCCACGGCGCTTAGCCCCCGTTACCGGGATCGGCGTAACCGGTTTGTTTGATGGTGGAAGTTTTACCCTCGCCAGCTTTATTGGCGATTTCAAAGGTCGCCGGACGCCCCGTCTTGAGCAGGAAATTGCCGTAGAACCAAACATAGGCGATATGAGTGCCGTTGACCGCGCCGACAAGTCTTGCGGACACTACGTCGAATTCGTCCGCGACGAAAAAGAGTTTCACCGGGTTAGCGATCGTGTCCGCGCCGACGGGAATGTCATGGTTGTATTGAATGTTAGCGCCGTTTTTTTGAAACGACACCAGCGTGCCCGAGGGATTCTTGTTAGTCGCCGACGGATTGGTGAAAAAGTGCTTAAATTCCCGCACCACAGCGACAACGCCCGACGGCACGGTGAATGAAAACACTTCATCCCCGTTAAACTCATCGGTCGGACAAATGATATTGAAGTCGTACCCTTGCAGTGGGCGCGAGTCGAATATCGATCGCACCGTATAATCGGCCGGCGGTTCGCCGTGCGGCGCGATCGCAAGCGCACGCAGCGACGCAACATCGCCCGCAACATCCGGCGGCGTTAAGCGAACATCAGCCGGTAGCTGATGCTCGCGGTCGATAAATTCCGGGCCGGAAGTCATTTTCGCTTTTAGCAGTCGTTTAACCGCGAATGAACGCTTTGATTCCTACGAACCCCAAGAATAATTGGCTGTACGTCGTGTTGTCTGTGATGTTCGCGTAATCGACCGTGATCGTCGCCTTTGCCGGGAAGAACGTTTGCATCGGCAGAATAAACGGCAATTTTCCATTACCAGCGATGAGCGGCAACGGCACGGCCGTATTCATATACTGTCGACCCGAGGTAGTGTTGGTGATGACGATAGTCACACCGGCTAACTGCTCGGCTTCTATCGTCGTTCCATCGCTAGCGACTTGCGCGTAGACGTTGAGTTTCGACCAAAAAAAGTCAGAGTCGCCGTCGATATTGAATGAACTCGATGTCGATCCCGCGGCTGCGAGTGCGGCGGCAATCGAGGTCAAATAGACGAACGAATTCTTAGCAGCGTAACTATCGCCGCCTGGGAATTGCTGTTGTGGAGCTACACCTAAACCACGCATGTGCGAATCCTCTTTGAACTTAAAACCCCTGCCAAGTTCGTCACCGGCAGGACTTTTGAAGTAACCGGGTAGTCCTACGACATGCCCGGTCACGTCTTACGCAATGCTTACTGTGCGTTGCGGATCAGGTAGCCTCGTGCGCGCAGACCGATACGCGGAGCGACGGCGGAGGGGGGCGCAATCGCTACCGGGAACTGCATCACCGCTTGAAAGCCCTGATTCGCGTCGATGTAGATCGGTACCATGGAGTATGGCTCTCCGCCCCACGCCGCGTAATCGATTTGATCGATGACTGCCGCCGCTGTGGTCGAACCCAAACTGGTCGCGATGGCTGCGGAGATTGCGAGTCGCGTGACCGGCGGGAACATATTGAGCGGGCCGTCTTTGATGTAACTGCGATCCGAACCCACGGTGAAATTGATCGTCCCGCCCTTACCGACGGCGTAGATATCGTTGCAGAATTGTCCCGTCTTGGTTTCCGCAACAGCACCCTCGCCGGGTCCGAAGGTTGACGCCGCGCCGGGAAACAGAAGCGTTTCCAGCCCCGTCATGAAGAAGGCGTTTCCCTTGGTTAACTGACCCGCTGCGGTCAGATTGGTATCGGCGAGCGTTTTGCTTCCCGTCGCGCCTGGCGCGGAGGTCGTACCCTGACCAATCGGCGAAGTAAAAAAGGTGAATTGTGTGTTTCCCTGCGTGCCGTAGGTCTGATAATCGAACAGCGGCGACCAAATCACATCCTGTGTAGACAACGCGCTTTGATGCGCGTCGATTGCGTTACGAGTGAGAACCGGACGACCCATCATGTGCTTACCCTCTGCCGGTTTTACTATGAGCCGGCGTGTTAAAAGAAAAAACTAAACAATACTCTTACGACGCGCCGGGTAACTTAAGCATTACCCGGCGCGAAGCGCTCACATTCCGTCGCCGTAATCCCCTATCGCGGCACTGCGATCTAGATATGCTCCCATGTTGTGCCCTTGCAACATCGCGGCGGGATTCATCGCGCCGACGCCAGAGGGTAGATACGCGCCGATGTTATCGCTCATATCGCCCGACAAGCCGGGCACAGTTGGAGCGGCCGTCTTGATGACATTACGGACCAGTCCGTACGCGGCGACGGTTAACGCGCCGAGTGTCACGGCGTGACCCTTCTCGCGACCGACGAGCTTCGACGCTAGAAAACCCATACCGAACGCGGCGGCAACTTGCAGCGCAACTTTTCCGTAGCCGGTTCGCAAGAAGTCCGGGATCGGCGCGACTTGACCCAAGTAGCCGACACCGATATCGACCAGTACCGCGCCCGCTCCGCCGATCGCGGCCGGAATCAGTGAACGAGTAATACCGCCGATGGAAAAGCGCGGATTGTGACGGTGATGTCGGCGTGCGCGATACGCACGAACGCGATGACGTGGATTGAGTTTGCGCCGGCGAATCTTTCGTGCGCCGACGGCATAACCAACTGCGGGACGACGCCGCGAATGCGCGCGCTTTGCGACGTGACGGCGGCGATGCGCGCTAGTCTTTTTGTGTTTGCGTCGATGGCGCGGATTGATGAAAGCGATTTCAGCAGGCATTGGATTACTCCCATTGCGTGCGAATCACTACGGAGATTCGATATTAGCCGGTCGAGAGGATGAAGCGTAGCCCGGCGCAAATTTCGTGCCAAATAGTAGTTAACTATTTAACAGTTGTCAACTCTTTTTAATTAGCTATATAGCTTCCCATGTTTAGACGAGAGAATCTCTCGCAAGCGCGCATCTAAATCAACAATCCCGCGATCTGTCACCCGATAACGACCACCGAACAAGTAGAGTTGATTATCCCCCGTTCCTGCGCATAAAAGCGGTTGCGATCCCGGTTCAAAATCATGCGTATAAAGAACCGTCTTTCGATTGTGTGAGGTACGGTAGCCGATCATCTCACAGTTACCGAGTACCGCAACCGCGTGCGGCCATTCCACATCGAACACATCGAGTTTCTTCGGGTCGCGTTCTCGAAAGTCTCGAAACAGAGCGATTGCGTCCTGTTGTTCGCGCGTGAGTTTCACTGTATTAAATGCTTGCGAGTGAGTCTTTTTTGAAAACGCAAATGTCCGTCGCGTTTCCACCAGCGTTTGAAAATACCGGCACGCCGCTGCGATTCGAGGCGCAATCTAAACATCGCGCCCGCTTTGTAGCCATCCTTATGTACGAACCATATACGCATCGACTTTTTCAACCATGACCCGGTACGGCGAAAAACGTATAGCCTGAAAGTTGCTTGCCCCAGCGTCGTGCTAAAAAGTGTCCTTTCGCTTTGACCAGCGCCAACGATCCGAATGCGTCGGGGCGACTATTCTTTGTGAATTTCTCGCCGTTCCAAAAAAGTCGCGACTCGCGCCGAGTTCCTTTTTGGATTGCAAGACGAAAGACGGTGATGGGGTTGCGCATGCGTTTTCTACGCCGAGCATGCGCACGTTTTATAGCCGCCTCACGCCGAGCATGCGCACGTTTTATAGCCGCCTTACGCCGAGCATACGTACGTTTTATAGCTTCCTTGGAGTGCTTGACCTTTCGCTTATGCGTCTTCCAATACTTCGCTAATCCCGACGGCATTTTTCCGGTCTTCATCGTCTTACCTCGGATAAGTATTCACGCCGCTGTCGGTCGCGACCACGAGCATATCGGAATACAAATACTGCGTTCCGACCGGCGCTTGCACGGCGATTAAATTTCTCGCGGAGTTTTGTTTCAGAAGATACAACTTACCAGTTTTCGGAAAAACGCCCGCCTCGTTCACCGTACTCTTAACGATATCCATGATTTGTCCGTCCGGCATACGCACGCCTTGATTGAAGTTCGCGACAACAAAATCCTCGTGCGTGAGATTGTAAAGCGAATCGCCGATTCCCTCGCCGATCGCTCCCAGCTTGTCTTTAATCGATTGATACAGCAGATATGCACCGTACCCTACCCCGGCGTACAGCGCTAAGCGTATCAACAAATCGCGCGTGTCTTTATTCATCACAAAATATGTCGCTAGTTCACCGCTTGCTCAAGCCGGCCAACAGTTTCGGTAGTAAGAAAACCGCCGCGAGTGCGACAACGCCCCACATAAGCAAGTTTTGCGTAGACGCTCCCAAATTCACACCTACCGTCGGTTGCAATCCGTATCTCGATACGTCGATATCGAGTGGCGGCAAGCCGGCTCGCGCACGCGATAGCTGCGTGTCAAGGATTTTATTTTGCGCGTCTAACTGATTTTTGGTCAGATAGATTTGCGCCGCGCCGGTGAAGAGATTCTTGATCGAATCGATCCACGACTGCGAAGCCGGCGCACTCGTCGCAGTCGCAGCGGGATCGGGAGACGCGCTAATACCCATCGCGTCGTAAACGGATTGCCCCAACCCTTGCAGCGGATTACTGTTTTCGCGCATGCGCACACGAAACTCGTTGTATAGTTTCGGTTGATTGGCTTTCATCCATAGCAAAAATCCTTTTTGACCGGTAATCGTAATTTCGGTTGACATAGCATTACCTCCGAGAACGCGAAGAAAAGAATAACAGCCCTAGCACGAGTCCGCCAGCGGCGACGTACGCCCATACAGGAATAGATGCGAAGGAAAAGCCGGACGAAAATGCAGTATTGACACCGCTCGGTAACCGCTGTCCGTTCGGTAACACCGCTTCGTACTGCATGGTTGTTGGATTGTACGTCGTTTGAATCGGCGCGGGCGGCAAACCCTGTTGCGCGCGCTGTAAATTGATGCCGACAGCTTGATTGGCCGCTTTACTGGTCAGATAAGCGGAGGATAACGCTGTCAGTGTCTGCAATCCTTGACTCGATGTGAGATAGGTTCCGACCGACGATGCGGCCGTTGCGATCCCACTACCGATACTCGATAGTAAATCGGTAAAATCCTTTAGGCCGTTAGCCGCTTTTGAGACAACATTCGCGCGACGATACAGAGCGATGAATAATTCCGGTTGGTCGCGCGCCAGCCATTGCGCGAATTTAATCGCATTCTCATCTTGCATTATCGCTTACTCCTGCGTCGCTTTCGATAACGGGGATTGCCAAGCCGCGCGCGAGCGCCGCGCGACGTACCGGTCCGACCCGGCCGCGCGAGCGCGAACACAAGCGCAATTCCCCCAAGACCAGCCAGCAACCACGGATTGACATTTGCTAGCCCGGCAGTTTGGACTTGCTGCACGTCGGCCGCGACGGCACTTTGTACTCGCGGCGCGGAAGTATTCACACCGCGCTGTGCGAGCGCCGCCATTGACGCCTGCATCATCTGCGCGTTGTTCGCGCCTTGTTCTTTCATCTGCGCCAAGAGCGCGTTGATGTAGTTTTGAGTCGATTGATCGACCCCGGCGGATGTGAGCGCTACCGGCGGCGTGACAGAAGGCGAAATGTTGGCCGGCAGCCTGGCCGGCAGCGTGGCCGGCGGCGTGACAATAGGCGAAATGTTGACCGGCTGTAAGGAAACATTCACCGGTGAGAACGTGCCGGGCAGTAGCGTACTGTTTACGTTTACGACGGGCGCGGCGACTTCCTGAGGCGCTTCGATCCCATAAGAAAATGGAGCTTGAGAATTGATCGACGCGAGCGCCGCATCGATCAAATCGATAAATAATTGCTCCTGTGCCACGCCTTTTTGCACGTACATTCCGCCGATCCACGCATTGCGAGGATCGACGCTACGAAGTCGTTGAAATTCGTTTCGATAAACATCGCCCGCAGCGGCGTTTGGGTTATTGACCAGCGCGGCTTGCGCAGCCTGCAATGCAAATTCGTACGCTACACGCGATGCGGGCGAGCCAGGCTCGCGATCGACTGTGAGCGGCGGATAGCCGCCTGCGTTGACGAACGTTCCCAAAATTTGCTTCAAGCCGTCAACGCCAATCAAACGTCCGGGAATTTGTCCGGCAATCTCTTTGTATTTCGCGATTAGTTCCGCTCCGCCCGCGCCGGATTGCACGAGCTGCGCGGCTTTTGCTTGCTTGCGTTGATAGTCAGCGCCAGCGAATGCGACTGCGACTGCGACAAGTTTACCGATAGGTCCGAAGAAAGGCGCGACAGTCGTGACTACTTGACCGATGGGGCCGGCCGCATCGCCCTGTGCGGCTCTTAATTCCGTTGTAGTCGCATTCCACGCCGCCTTAGGACCGCCGGATACAAGCGCTTTAGCTTGCACGATCGGAAACAAATTTGTGCGTATGAGCGAAGACTTTACGCTGTTCGCAAGACTGGAAAAAAATCCGTTGAGTTGCGCGTTTTGAATTGAATTTTTCGGAGTTCGTCCCGCTGTCATGTTCGCGGCTAGTTTAAGCGCCTGCGATGCGGCTTGATGAACAGCCGAAACCATCTCGCAGCCATAGCCGTCGCGCGTCTCGAAACAATTGTTGTCGGTAAGATTCATAGCGATATACCTATAAGTGACTCGCCGTCACGCAGTGACTAAACATGGGCTGGCATCCAACGAGTAACTCTCTTTGCAGCGGACTCAGGAAACCAGCCCGGTCCGCGATCATCCGCGATACATTCGAGCGGTAGCCAGCGTTGTCCGAGTCGCGCTTCAACGATAACGTGTGAGTAGTTCTCGCCGTTGTAACCCAACGCCAAAAAGCGCGCCGGAATACCGATAGATTCCAAAAGTGCGGCGAGTAACAGCGACTTATCGTCACAATCGCCAGTACGTATTTCGAGTGTACGTGTGGGCGTCTGAATTGTTTCGATATTTTTAATATCTTGCACGTAGCGAATCTTATCGCGCACAAAATTTTGCAAGATGCGAATAAAATCTGCATAGTTCTTCTGATTTGCTCGACCAGGCGCGCCCTCGATAAGTTGACGCGCTAACGTCACAATACCGATGTCTTTTTTGTATTGTCGCGCGAGCCGGACCATATGACCGAGCGTCTCGCGCGTCGCGGCGACGGAATCGTCCGGCAATTCTCCGATCGAATGCGGGACCGATCCGGGGACCAAAGACAACATAATGACTTAGCACGCAAAAAGCATGCCAAGACGGTCGCATATTATGGTAAGAAAGTCAAGAGAGGACGGAGAAAAACGAAACCTTAAATGATGTTACCGCTCATAGTTTCGTATCTTTGGCGCGTGCACTCGCCTGCACGTCTCCGCCCTCCGTTGACCATCATGACATTTCCGGCGAAGTGTCGCTAGCGTCCTGCGCATTTGTCGAAAAATACGGATATCCGACGCGCCCGTAGTGTACTAATAGTGTACGTGTTTCTACTCGTACGACGATTCCGGTCATCTTGACAAGTTTCCAGAATGAGTGATCCTCACCGGACCAATGATGCGCCGAATCGGCGTAGGACGGGAAAAACTCATCGATAATCCGTCCGCGCCATGTGAAATAGTTCACCATCGGCGCGCCGATATCACCCGGATCGAGACCGTCCGCCGACATTGTTAGATTTTTGATTCTCTCGAATACAGACCGATGAATGCGAGCAAAACCTAAGCCGAACTGATTCGGTTCGCCAGTGCCGTCTTTTTTGCTGTATTCGGTGACTACCGCGAGTTCGTCGCCCTCAAACAACAACTCGAAGTCGCGGCGCGAAAAACCGATGTCCGCATCGATTAGCACCAGCCATTCGTAAGGAGATTCTAAAAAACTAGCGGCCATGATGTTGCGAGCAAGATTTATTTCGCTACATCCCGGTAACGGCGCAAATGTCGCATAGAGTCCGCCGGATAAAATCATTCCGGCAACAAACTCGCAACACACACTACCGTCGAGTGTCGGAGTCATGACAGCTACTTTTTTAGGATCGATCACGAACGTATTCTCTCGATAAACCTTCGCACTATCGACTTCCACACAATTTCTCCTTTACTGTTTTCCATCCACGGACATTGCTCTAACTGCGTTTGTAAAAGCCTCGCGCGCGCGGTCATAGCACGAATTTCGTGCTCATTAGCTTGCGGCATACCGGTTTCTAGCACCGCTTTCGCCGCGCGCCATTCGCGCAATTTCGACTTAAACAAATCGCGCTCAATCGTTCGCAAATCTTTGTCGTCGCTCATCGTCATGCGGCCCCCGGCGTCTCATCGGATGGCGCTTGTGTCGTGTCGATTTGCGGAGCGTCGGTTCCAATCTCCCCGCCGATCGCCTCTTCATACGCCGCGATCAACTCATCGCGAAATTGATGGAACCATCCTTGATAGGGTGCGACGCCTGGGTGAAACTGTTGTAACACGTCCCACCAGTTCGGCTCGTTTAAGTATTTCGCAAACTGCACAATATCTACGTCATTAGGCACATTGTCGAGCACGTAATCGGCGTACAGCGCCGGGTCGGAATTCTTTTGCGCTTTTACAACTAGAAAAACAAGCACTCCGCGTACCCACGAAATAAGTTTCAACATGGAATCCTCGACGGGTTCACTCGCTTGCAATTGCGCCGACGATCGAATGTTAGACGCTATCGCACGCGACTGTAAAAGAGCCGGCGGCGTCGTAGGCGTATTCGCGTCGATACCGCCGAATTTAGCTTGCAACAGCGGCGAGAGTTGACCGAGCGCCTCTTTTGCCAAATCAATCCAATTCGTTTCACTATGCCCGCCACCTCCTTTATCGGCGGCGACTTCGATTAGTTTTCCGACTAACCCCAACATGTCCGGCTGCGGGGGCGACAATGTTTTGAGCGCGGCAATCATCTCAATCGGATTGTCGCGCCTACCGAACATCGTCTGAAAAATGGCCGGCAACGCGGCAATCGCGGCCGGGATCGCGAGATTCATCAAGTCGCGCCGCCGCTCCGAAGCTTTCTCTTCGCGCTCGTTCATACGCTCGATCAACGCCACCGCATCGCTGTTACCGCTTTGCGCTGGCGCGGTTGGCTGTATAGGTGCGTCGGTCGCAATGTCGAAAGTTACTTGTTTCAAAAATTCGCCGTTACTGCGTGTGCCGTGTACGCGATATTTTCCGCGACCGAAACGATTGCGAATCTCTTCCATCGATAATTCCGAACTTGCGAACGTCTCACAATACCCGACAGCTTTACCCTGAACGACTGGGGCCATGCGGAACACTTTCCAGCGCGCATCCTGTGCGCCCTCTAGTTCCAACACCGCTTTGAGCGCATCACGTTCCTCGCTACTCAAATCGTTCAAATTGTCGTCGCCCTCGACAGCCTGATCGCCATCTACGACTTCTATTCTTGATTTACGCGCCATTGAAACCCCGTTAAAATTCCGTGAAAAGACTTTTGCAATACGTCGCGATTCTAATTAACTTCACTCTTTTTGACAACTGGTTGAAATTCGTAACACCAATCACTGTCAACGACAACCGGATGCAACGATCCGATCGCAACCGTCGCGTGATGTTTATCCATCTGCACGACGCCGGTAGGCGGCAACCGATAACAAAAGCGTTGCGCGTGCAATGCGGTTCGATCGATGCGTAACGACACGGAAAAAATGCATTGCTCGCAAGCGCGAACGACTGGCGGAGCGATGGATTTTTCGTCGGTCATTTTCAAACTCAAAAAAAAAATTCCGGCGGTAAATAGCGCCGCCGGTCGCTCTTGAATTACTTCTTCGTGGTCGCGGCCGAAGTTTTCACATCACTCGGCGTTTTCACCTCATCAGGTAACTCAATTTCCTCGACACTAAATTTGTTGTACGCCTTGCCTAGCACACGACCTTGCTTGGTGATAGCGAAACCCTTGCCTACGTAACCGTCGTTTGGATATTCATCCGACCAAACCGACGCGACTACAGCATAGACAATAATTTGGCATTGCTCGCCGGTCTCCAAATTGACGCAATCGACGATGTGCGCCGGTTCACGCTTTTTTTCTCCTTCCTTAATCTTCATCTCCTTACCGATGTACACCTTAGACGTTACTTTGATGTAACGCGCTTCGTTCTCCGCAAATTTGAGCAGCGGAGGGGTGAGATTCCTCTTTACTTTGAAATTAGTAGCCATGCCTGCGATTCTCCAAAAAGTTAAACTGTGACCGGAAAAGAGTATAGACAGCACAAAAAGTAAAAACAATAGCAATTTGACAATAATTAAAAAATTAGCTGACTCGTGAAATATCTTTGAACGTCTTCATCACGTTTCGATTGATGTACCGGGGAATTTCGCGAGTTATGGAATAAGTTGGAACGTCCGGCATGTACTCAATCGTTTCGCCCTGCGCAACTTGAATAATTTGATCGGGAGTTAGATCGACGCCTTTGCACGCGGTTTTATACCAGCCTTCAAACCCCGGATAAATGCGACTTTTCTCCGCTTCGGCAAGTAGCCAGTCGCGCTTAATATCACGCATGGCGTATAACTTCTTCCCGCCGATCGCGTAAAAGTCGCAATCGAGTTCTTTTTTCCACTCTCCGAGACCGTCGCCTTGCTTGAGTGCGCTCGTATCGCGAGCTGCAATGCTATCCGTGTCACAATAAATAAGTCCAGAGCACTCATTCGCGGCCCTGTAAAGTTGAGCACGGACAAACCCCGTGATACTCGCGGCTGTCGCAACATTGTAATAACGTCTTCGCGGATCGTCTTCGTGCAACTCATTCTTGTCGGCGCGTAACAAATATCTGTCGTCCCACGCCTTATAGTCTTTATATCCTTTAGCTTTCCAAACAGCAATCGAATCATCGCTCGCAATCACATAATCACGATGGTTGTCCGGGTCTTGTCCGAATTTTCCGTAAAGTGAATTCATGAACAACCTGCAAAAAACATCTTGTGCGATGTTCTTGCGCGCTTTAGCGTCGAGACGCTTTTCGTAGAAGTAATTGACGTAATCCTCAAAGCAAACCGTTTCCGGGAAATAGTGAATCTCCTTGATGTGAATGTGCGAAATGTTATCCGTCGCCAACGCGGTTAAAAATTCCCAGCCGGTTACACAATACTCGCGAGTACGTTTACGTCGTCCGCCTTCATCGTCAGGAAAATAAAGCGCGCCTTCCTCATCGCGCCAAGGGAAAACGCCGCGCGAAGAACAATCTAATTTAATTAAACATTGAAACAGTTGATCGCCAGGTGGCAAATGCTGGCGCAAAACTCCCTGTGTTGAAAACATGTGCCGCTGCTTCATCGCGTTAGGATAAGCGCTGTTTATGTCCATCATAGAAAAATTCTGAGACTTAACACCATCGACAAAACACTGTACCCGACCGCCGTAGTAATACGGTTTGTAACGATCAAAATCGCTTTTGCTCTGTCGCGGAGATTCTTGGTCGAAATGCTCGCACCAATATCTCATCGACGCTGATGCCTGTGTTAAATTGCGACCGTATTCATCGAAATATGCCTGCAAGTTTTCGGCGAGTGTTAGACAATCTTGACGCAGATAACTCTTAATCTCCGACATAACATTCGGATCGCAACGCCGATGCGGTTCCATCAAAGCGTAATCTATTTTCTTTTTTCCTCCGAACGTATCGAGCGAGACCGGAAGCAAGTTGATAGAATCGCGAAACTCCGAGCTGCCGATTCGACACTTTGAAATGCGACCGCTAATAACAAGCAGGGGATCGTCAGAATTAAGATGCTCGCGCAAATACATGTAATCGAAACGACCGCCATTGTGTGCGTAAACCAATGCATTGCGGTCACGAAAAAATTCCGCCACGGCGACCGCGTCGGCAAACTCGATGTACTCTTGTGTCGCATGGTGATATGCCCCCCAAATAAAAGGTCGCGGAATCTCGTCGCGCTTGTTGCGCTCAATAGAAAAAGGATCGGTCTCGACGTCAAGTACCCAAAACGACTTGATACGAGACTTTCGACTTTTCTTCGCGGATATCATGACCTATTCCGTTACAAAGTGCGCACGAAATTAAATGCAAACGCTGCCGATGTTGACGACGTGTCTGATAAGGTGATCGAACTTCGACAACACCACGCCCGCCACAACCATCACACAGTACCGATGTCAGCAAAGCGCCTTGCGTAATCTGGGAGTTTGATACAGCCATACTCTTCTATCTCCTGTTCACGAATGAACTTGCAAATTTGTTGCCACGAAGAATTCTCAGAAACTGTCACGAAACGGCAATTGTCCGGGCCATAGTTTCCATAAGGATCGATTCTGTCGAGAGAATTGCGAATACGGGAAAATCCATTGAGCAACGCCCACGCACGAAAATCGGCGAATACTTTCCACTCAATAACAACACCTTTCCAAACGCGCACACCATTACCGGCATAATGATGCCCCGCACAACGATCGCGCATGTTTCCCCAAGTCTGATATAAACGTATGCGTCTGACGTGTCCACCGCGAGTTTTGTACTCGACGAAAGCGCGTAGTTTCATTTGTGTTTTCTCTTCTTCGATGTACGAGTTTTTTTCTTGAGCAATTGCTCGTAAAATTTGCCTGACCATTTGCCAGCAACAGCACGCATGTCATTACCGTGCTTGAATCGATCGCGAACCTCCTTACGCTCGCGAAGCCGTTTTGTTTTTTCCTCGTCCATAACACTAACGTCAATCGAATCGGTGTAATACCGAAGACCGAGCATGCCAGTCATAAATCCGTGACTGCGCGTGTACTGCTGGCCAAAACGATGCAAGTTCAAAAGCAAATCATCCCGCGCCATCGTGTACCAAATCGGGCCATGTAACTCAGTTTCAAATTGATAGTTACCGCGCTCTGGCATGTCGCCGCTGGCAATCATCTCGCGCACGGCGCTAACGATATCGTCCGAACTTGTGAAACTCTTCGGGTTGAATCCATAATCGATGAAGACGAAAATTTGCGAGCGCGTCGTAACGCCAGAAGATTTTTTTACTAATTCGACATGCCCCTTCTTGTTCACTTTGATTTTGATGTCGCGATAAGATGCTTCGGGATGATGGATCACGAAAGCGCGTTGCTTTTTGGTTCCCTTGTAAATTTGCCCGGTGTATTTAGATAACGCTTCGCGATCGCGATCGCTGCGCGCAACCGCGCGATAATGCGGGGAAGCGGTTAACGTATGCAAGTGCGATCCGTAACGCCTAATAGCACGCAGACGCTGCGCAGATAAACGCTGAGGATGTCGAAGGTCGTAGCCGTCTTTAGAGTCGAAACCGGTGAAGTATTTCCGTAACAACTTTGTCGTCGATTTGATGTATGCGACTTCGCGTGATCGCCGATCGACAGTACCTAAATCGGTATACCACGCCGCAGGACGCAGCGCCCGCTTAATAGCGGATCGGATAGAGATTGTCTTCTTAGGCGTAGACTTTTTTCGACGAACGACCACACAATCCCCTGCAAAAGGATAAGCCCGTGACGTGGGCAAGACGCGCGACGACTGTCACATAACAATGCGACGATAACAAGCACGCATATCGCGTGCCACGTACTCAATGATTACGAAATAAATCCCTCAATCGGCAAAAGGTCCGTGTCAGGAAACAGTGACGCCGGTAACAGGGTTTGGCTTACAACTCACACCCACCGCGTAAATCGCCGGGTTAGTTGGATCGGAAGTCGAGCTAGGCTCTTGAGCGGACTCGGTAGTGGTGACAGTCAAACGAAAAAAATCGGAACCGCATACAAGACCGGTGACTTGAGCTGTCGTAGCAGGCGCGGCAACTGTCTTAGTACCAACGATAGAACCGTTGACAGTCTTACTCCACGTGATCGTCACGGTCGCGATGTCGGTGATAGGCAATGGTGATGAGTCGATGTAGGTCGTTGGATAGGACCAACTCAAAGTAGCGATCGGGCCGGCGGCGAACGCCGCTACCCCAAACAGCGATGAACACAAAACAATCGCAATCGATCGGTAGAGCTTACACATCACAGTCTCTCCTCGTGAGTTTTTACGCCAACAGTGTAGCAAACCATACCGAACATTATTTTTCGCCACTGCATACAAATAATACACCTCTTGGCACGACTTTTGATTCGTGTTGCGGCGCAGCAGAAACCGGACGAAAAAATGCCACTGGGTA
>JBGPIX010000073.1:0-17931 GCA_041485085.1 Candidatus Acidiferrum sp. | reverse complement strand
TTATTCGGATCGGTCTGTTCTCCTTCACGAAAGATAGTAGCTGAGATGCCGCCGGCGAAAATACCGTTCGAGGATACCGAAGCGCCCGCAACGCCGGGAACAGTCTTCGCGCGCTCGATGACGTCGCGGAAAAATTGTTGTCCGTGATCGGCGTCATAGCGCAGGGCGCCGAGGTCGAAGTTCATTTGAAACAGATTTTGCGAGTCGAAGCCGGGATTGTATTGTTGCGCGTTCTGCATACTGCGCAGAAACAACCCCGACCCGACCAGCGCCACCAGAGCCAGCGCAATTTCTGAAATCACCAGCAAGCCGCGCAGGCGGTTGTGGCTCCAGCCCAGCGCGCCGCCGCGCCCGCCGGTCTTCAAAACTTCGTTGACGTCCGTCCCGGATGCCTTGATAGCCGGAATGATCCCGAAGACCAGCCCGGTCAGCAACGAGACGACCACGGTGAATCCCACCACGCGGGCATCGAACGAAAGATCGATCGAACCATCCTGCAGAAACGGAGGCCGGAAGGACCACAATACGTTGCGTCCCCAATACGCCACCAACAGCCCAGCCAAACCGCCCATTAGCGAAAGCACGGCGCTTTCGGTCAGAAGCTGCCGCACCAATCGAAGCCGTCCCGCGCCCATCGCCACGCGAATGCTCAATTCTTTCTCGCGTTTGGCGGCTTGCGCGAGCAGCAAATTCGCCAGGTTGACGCACGCGATCAAGAGCACCAGGCCGACCACGCTCATCAGCACGCCGCCGGCAAGAGAGAACTGCCGCCGCTGATTGATTCCCAGCGCTGATTCGTTCAGCGGATAGAGTTCCACGGTGCGGCCTTTGTTGTCGCGCGGATATTCTTTCGCCAAGCCGTCGGCGATGGTTTTCATCGCCGCTTGCGCTTCCGCGACGCTGACCTGCGGTTTCAGGCGGCCGACGATGGAGGTCCAGCGAAAGCGCCGATTGTTTTCGAGCGCCTTGAGCTGCCCGGTAAGAACATAGTCGCGCATAGTGTTGGGAATCCAGAGCACGTCCGGACGCCCCAGCGAGACGATGCCCTTGAAACTCGGGGGCGTGACGCCCACCACCGTGTAGGGCGTGCCGTTCAGCGTGATGGTCTGGCCGATGAATTTGTCGTCGGAACCGAATCGCCGGGCCCACAAGCTGTAGCTCAAGACCACTTCCGGGTTGCCGCCGATTCTCTTGTCTCCGTCGGCGATGAAGGTGCGGCCGCGATAGGGCTTCACGCCCAGCACGTCGAAGAAGTTTCCGCTCACCAGCGAGGCGTTCAATTGCTGCGGCTCGGCTTGGCCGCCCCAGTTCAGGGGGATGGGAAAGGTGACATCCGCCAGTCCGGAGAAAACAGTGTTCTGGTCGCGATAATCCTCGTAGTTGGGCAGCGAAGTCGGGGTGAGCTGGAAATTGACGTTGGCGTCGATGGTCTGGGTGTCGCGGGTAAACATCTCCGCGAGGCGCGAAGGCTCCTCGACTGGCAGCGGGTGCAGGAAGACCGCGTTGATAATAGTGAAGATAGCGGTATTCGCGCCGATGCCCAGCGCCAGCGACAGCACCGCCACAAACGTGAAGCCGGGGCTCTTCTTCAGCATCCGCAACCCGCCCCGGAGATCCTGTTGGAAGTTTCCAGCCATAACGCCACCCCCGCTCAACGGTTAGGACGGGCTGGCGGAACATTTGTTTCCAGACTTCTTTCTCGTCGGGGGAGTTCAAGGGACTGTGATTGATTTGGAGATCCTTCGTCGCGATGCTCCTCAGGACAGATTTCCTTCTCGGAAATCTGGTTAACAATAATCGGATCCCCCTCCCCGTGTTTTTCATAAGTGTTGATTCTAAAGATAGATAAAGTCCTTTGTTTTGATACGCTTTTGTAAGTGTTGCATTTAAAGAGCTTAGAGAGCGCAAAAGCGAGCGTTTCCACAAGTGTTGATTCTAAGAGAGTTACGGGTTGGCGACACCTGACGAGGGCGAAAGGGTAGGGATACAGCTCAGAGCAGGCGAGCGGACGGCTTTGGCGGATGCATCGTCGATCAATCACGAATCATACTGCCATAGATTACATAATTTGTCAAATGCTATTATGGTACCAGTATTTAGAGAGTTGGCATCATTTGTTCGAAAGATTTTGCAAGGAGAAGAAAACAAAGGGGTAGAGTTCACTGGTACGGTGGGAAGTGTTTGTCGGGACGATGGAGATATGGAAAAAGCATTCCATGAGGGTAGCGGTTCGGAAGAATGGAAGGGCGGAGAGCGAGAAAACGCCAACTACCCCACCCTCGAACAACCCGCAAGAACGGTGGCGGGGGAGGGTTGAACGGCATGCGCGGACGCGAGCCAGCGAAAAACAAAGTCAAAAGCCCCGCCTTCCAACACCGAGGACGGGGCACCCGGATTGATCTTAGGATTTGTTGTCCGGGCCACCCGCCCGTCGACACGATTCACTTAGAAAGAGCCTTCTTCAGCTCTTTCAGAAGTTTTTCAGTCTCTTCCAATTTTCGCAGAACCTGCTGATCACCTTTCAAGGCTGCCAGAGTAGTCCATGAATAGCGTTGCAACGATTCGGAGATCTCTTCGATATCACCGAGAAGGCCGTGAGCCTTCTTTGCTGGCGTTGGACTCAAGGTCTGCAAAGCACCATCGATGCTGCCGTCGGGCGACAAAAAGTTATCCTTCGCCACGGGGTCTTTAAGTATTTGACGCAGCTTGCGGATGTCCTTGGAGTTCGTGATTTCCTGCTCGTTGATTTTTTTGACCACGTTGTCCAATACAGTTGGAGTGAGAAGCTTTTTGTTGAGATTCTTGATCTCTCTCGCCCAGGTAATCGAGGCACCTGGTTCCGCGAGATTCGTCAATTTCTCGGAGAGATCATAGATTTCCACTAGCTTGTCGAGCTCTCTAACGGTTATCCCCAAGATATTCGCGGCGCTAGCTCGCCCAACCATGTTGACCAGGCTATAGGCCACCATTTCCTTTTCTTTAGTGTCCCATTCCCGTCTTTGGCGATGTATATAAATCCAGACACGAAATCGCTCTTCATCCGTAAGCGTCCTGTCGGTGATTTCTGCCGGAAGGAGCCTGTATTGGTCCTTCTTGTGGACCTCCACCAGAATCTTCGAGTTTGTCCACCGGCGGTCCCCATCGATGATGCGGAATTTATCTTTGTTTTCTGGGTGGGGTTCCAACAATAAGGGCTCGAAAATTCCCTCATTGGCCTCGATTTGTCTCTGTAACTCTGTGTCTTCCTTTGGCCCCATCCTGGGCTGCTTGTCATTCGGAAATGCGTCGTAAAGATCGATAGTGTCGCGATATGTGCGTAAGAGCGTCCGGCCAAGCCGACGCTCCTGCCAGTGAAGTGTGAGTTGTACGTCCATCGCGTTTCTCTCCTCAGCTGGCTGATGCCGCCGCCACACGCTTGTTCTCAATGACTGGTAACGCTTGGCTCGCGTCGTCATCGCCTTCAATCACAGCTGCGACCTCCGTTTCCACTTCCCTCAAAACGCTGTGCATCCTTTTGACAAGTGTTCCACGTTTTTTCCAAACATTGTCATGCGCAGTTTTCTCCTGCACTTCCAGTTCTAGGATGTCTTGGGTAAGCCTGTTGGCTTCGGTGAATTTTCCGGTGTATGACTCGGATGTGATGAGATTGTATAGTCTGCTCATCTTGCTTGCACGCTCTTTGATGCTCAATCCCTTCACATGCATCATGATCATCGCTTGCCGCAGTAGCTGGACCATGTGGACGACACGGGCAGGCGATATCACAATGATGCCCGACTCAATGCACATCTCTCGCTTTCCTGCCGGGAATACTGTGGTCGACAAGATGGCGTGTTCCGCTTCAGCATCAATTTGGTCCTGCCGAAGCTTTGTGACAAATGTGTTCTGCCACGCTTGCCGGTTTTTCGCGTCAACGATTATCCGTCCGCACGCCTGGCCTTTGTGAAATACCTCGTGCAAGAGGTCCGCGCCTGCCTGACCCTTTGGAATCCGCGTGGTCTTCCCGCTATTCCCGTCGAAGGCCTCGCGGAGCTCTTCGAACACGTCGATTTCTCCCCCGTCTCCAAGTTCATTAGCGGTTTTGCGCTGCAGTTGAATTTCTAAGAGTTGTGTCTTCTTGCGATACGATTCGCGCTCGCGGTTAAACTCCGATTGCTGCTTTAAAAGAGCGAGCTTTTTGTCTTTGTCCAGAACTTGTCGCTGGTCAGCTATTTCCTTCTGCACTTGTTTCGCAGCTTCTTCGTGTGCCTGCGTTCGAATCTCGGCCTCACGCGCTACTGCTGCTTTGAGTTTCGTCGCCGCTTGATCGCGTTCAGAAGTAACTTTCCTTATCTGCTGTTCGGCATCTAGCTTTGCCTTCTTCTCCGCGGCCAGCTTCTGCTTCTCGATTTCCAATTGCGCCTGCTTTTTGATCTCTCCTTCACGCGTTTCGGCTGCCTTGAGTTTCGTGGTTAGCTGCTCGCGTTCGGCAATGACTTTGTTGACTCGCTGCTCCGCTTCCTCTCTTACTTTTTTCTCTGTATCCCTTCTCTGTTGCTCGAATTTCTTCTTAAACTCCTCTCCGAGGTTGCGGGTGATCGCGGACTTCGCCTCGGCCAACTCCGCAGCTTTCTTTTGGTCTTGGTCTCTGAGTTTTGCTCGGATCTCGCGGAACTTGGTTTGAGAGAGTTCAGTACCGCACAATGGACACTGTTCAAGATTGGTTTCCACTTTGCTGCTCCTTTCGGCCGCGCTGCAGTCATAGGCCGCGCTCGGTTTGAACCTGGTTCCTCCGGAATCCCCAAAGAAGAATTGAGAAGGAGTATGACTAGTCCTTATTAGTCCTTTTGGGTCCTTGTGTCAAACGAAAAGTGAGGTGCGACTGAAGAATCCTCGAGAAGCTCTTATCCCGGTCCCGCATCCGCTGGGGCCCTTGTTTCATCAAAGGGCGGGGTTGACGCTGGTCACGAATAAAGAGCGCGAGTTCCGGCGGGTGCAGGAGTTGAAGTGGAGAATTGGACGATGTGAGAGAAGAAATACAGGGGATAGGGGTTAGGGAGTAGGGGATAGGGAAGAAGATGAGGTTGCCGCGAGACCGAGAGACGTCCCGCAAAGGCATCCGGGATGCGAAAATCGCATTTTGCCGCAGACCCGGGAAGGCCGGATGGAAATGAAGGGCGGCCCTTCGGGGCTCAGGGTAAACGGGGAGAGGGAGGCCCCTAGAAGAGAAGAACACACAGCCAGGAATGGCTGTGCCGCAAAGGCGAGAAAAACACCGGTCTGAAGAAGACCGGCCATTACGGAAGAAGAGCGGCCCGCCTCGGAAGGCGGCCCCTACAAAGGCAGAGCGACTGGCTTTGCGGAACGAGGCGGGGCCACGCGCCGAGAATTGGCCAGACTGTGCGCAGGTTGCAATTTCCGCATCCAAGAGGAGTAGGATAGAAGCTGTAAGGGGCGCTACCACTAGCAGTTGCTTCAGATTCGGAATACCATCGGGCCACTCTTCAGGAAGCCACTCTACCGCTAGGGCCAATTCCTTTATCCAGGGCTCCCCAGAAGCAATTGGGAGTGGAAGGCGCATTTGCAGCGGGCCAAAGGCCTGTTCGGCTTTAGAGAGCCGGGCAGGTGAAGTATGCACGGCTACAGCACAGATTCGGGTGAAAGGAGGATCGTTCCTCTGCTGCTCGCGTTGCTGGCGATTGCTTTGGCGTGGGGCACTTCGAGATTTCTCGCTGCCGCGCACCTGGCGGTCCCGTGGTGGGTGGATGCTCCTTCCAGCTTAGCTTTCTACGGCGCGCTCTATGCACTCTTCGACAGGTATCTCTGGCGGAACAGGTTTTTGCATAAATTGGGGCTGGCCCGAATCCCGAACCTCACGGGGCTCTGGCGCGGTTACCTCATCACCTCTTTTGACGGCCATGCGAAGCGGCACGATCTGATGATTCAAATTTTCCAGAGCTGGACGCAAATCGCCGTTTATCTCACCACCGCCACGTCCCTATCACGCAGTCGCACGGCAGTGCTCCAAGTTGACGATCCGGAAGGCGTTTCGCTGGTCTACCAGTACGAGAATCAGCCACTCGCAAACGCGATGAGAACGATGCACATGCACTACGGCACGGCGATGCTGAGAATCTCGAACGGCGGTTGTCTGGCCGGAGATTATTATGCCGGGCGTGACCGGCGAACGTTTGGGCGGATTTGCTGCAAGAGGTCATAGAGAGTTTAGTCGCCGGCGCGGCGCCAGGATTGCAGATGATCGGGAGCAACGATTTGTGGATTGCGGCGCATGCCAAGGCGGCGAGGGAAAACTAGAAACTAGAAATTTGAAACTAGATATTGGGAAGAGAAGAAGTTGCCAAAGGAGCTGAATTCAAGTTTAGGAAGACAGAGAGACTAGCGAGAGGAAGCCACACGCCAATCGGGAGAGGAGAAGAGAGATTTCTCTCTGCGCAGGCCGACGCATTCGCAGGAGCCAATGCGGAAGAAAAACGTCGGCCTGCTCCGTTCGAAATGACGGTGGTGCGGAGGCTGCCAGCCTTTCTGTCTTCAGACGATCTAGGTGGGAAATCCCCCGTGCTGAAAGCGGTTAGGCCAATGCAAGCCTACGGACCTTGATGCGATCGGCGCGTACCTGGGCGAGGTCGTATTGGGCCCGCTGCGTTAGCCAGCTTTCGGCGCTTCCGCCAAACACTTTGGACAAACGGACGGCCATTTCAGGAGAGATGCCGCGTTTTTCGTTCACCAGTTCCGACAGGGTGGTGCGCGTGACTCCCAGCGCCGCAGCGGCGTCCGTGATGGTCAAGCCGAAAGGCTCAATGCACTGGCGCAGCACGAAGCCGCCGGGGTGCGGCAGATTCTTCATCGGCATTTTTTGACCTCTACGCCGATTCTTTCAGCGCCGCACTTCTGAGACGGCGCGAAGATGGGATAGTGCGCGCGCTCATAGGTTTCGATCAGCGTCGCGAGGACGTCTAGTTCGTTGGTTTCAGGGGAGCCCTCGGGCGATTTCCAGAGTGACTCCACACGCCGCAGCGCTTGTTCATAGTCGCGCTCGTTCTTGATGGGCTTAATGTCCATAGTTCACCGTGTTCACGTCGATCTTATCGTACTTCGCGTGCGACTCCATCCACTCAATGAATCGGACGTGGCAGCCCTAAGGGGTGACGCGGAGCATGAGGACGGCGTGGGAGGGGACCTTGGCGCTGTAGGAATTGGTGGATTTGCCGAGGTCTTTGTGGGCCCAGAGGTCGCGGACATTCGCGCTGAGATGGGCGGGATAGCCGAGATCTTCCCAGGAGACGGAGATGTCGGATTCGGAGGCGCCGCGATTGAGGAGCACGACGGCGCGGCTGCCGTCTTTCATTTGTTTGGCCCAGACTTCGGAGTCGGCGCTTTTGTGCACGCGGCGGCCTTCGCTGCCGAGCTGATCCTGGTCGACGGCGATGACTTCCTTGTTGGTGAGGATGTCCTTGATTTCGGGAGACATGTTTTTCAAATCGTTTCCGGCCATCAGCGGGGCGGCGAGCATGCACCAGAGGCTGAAGTGGGAACGGTATTCGATGGTGGTCATGCCGCCGTTGCCGACTTCAAGCATGTCGGGATCGTTCCAGTGGCCGGGGCCGGCGTAGGATTCGATGCCAACCTGCAAATCGAGAATCTGCGTCCAGCTTAGCTGGTCTTTTTTGCAATTCCAGCAATCGGAAATGTCGCCGGTGGTGCGCCAGAGGTTGCCGACGTCGCGGGCCCAGAGCCAGGGCTTGTTGGAGCCCCATTCGCAGAGGCTGAAGACGATGGGGCGGCCGGCGGCTTTCAGCGCGTCGCGCATGGTGGCGTAGGATGCCGGGGCGTTTTGCGTGCCAGTGTTGCACCAATCGTATTTGAGATAGTCGACGCCCCAGGCGGCGTATTGCAAGGCGTCTTGGTGTTCGTGGCCACGGCCGCCGGGGCGACCAGCACACGTTTTGGTGCCGGCATCGGAGTAGATTCCAAATTTCAAGCCCTTGGAATGGACGTAGTCGGCGAGGGGCTTGATGCCGTTTGGAAAATTCTTCGGGTCGACGACGATGTTGCCGGCGGCATCGCGGCTGACTTGCCAGCAATCGTCGATGACGACGTACTCGTAGCCGGCGTCTTTCATGCCGCTGCTAACGAGAGAGTCGGCGGCGGACTTGACGAGCTCTTCGCTGACGTTGCAGGCGAAGCGGTTCCAACTGTTCCAGCCCATGGGAGGAGTGAGAGCGAGACCGTTTTCCAGGGCGTGCGCGGGCGGGATGCAAAAAAGAATTCCGAAATACAAAAGCAGGCCAAGCAATGCGGATTTCTTCGCAAGAATTTTCATGGGTTCCTCTCGATTGAGAGCACGGTTATTGACGACAAATCGTACCGCTGAGCGGAGGAAACTTAAACAGCAAAAGTAGATGATTTCATTGCGGAGAGCGAGGGGCTGGCGAAAAAGAAGCCCCATCCTCCGAGCCCAAAGGATGGGGCTATTTTGTTCACACTAGTTTTTTCTCTCGCCGGCTGAAAGTCTCAGTTCAAAGCTGAAGAGACTGTCACGGCTTGCCAGCGGCGGATTTGCCGGTAAGGGCCGAGGCGATGGCTGAGCCGATCGGAGTGCCCAAGCCGGTGCAAGGATCCCATCCTGTCTTGGCGGAGAACTTGCCGTTGGTACCAGTAGTGATGTCGTGGAAAGTGCCGGCAACCGGCGCGACTTGGGAGTAGACGAGCGAACTCAGTGAGCCTACGCGTTTGCCGAGCAACTGGTTGATGCAGGCGGTGAGGCCGGCCCAAAGAGGAGCAACGGCGCTTGTGCCTCCGATGACGGAGGCTTGTCCATCGACGTAAACGTCGTAACCGGATTGTGGGTCGGCATCGCCCGAAACATCCGGGACGCCGCGGCCAACAAAATGGCCGGGATTCACGGAGGCGGGTACGTTGGCAGTGGCTTGATAAGCGGGTTTGGGGAAAACGTCGCTGATACCTCCGCCACCGGCGCCTTCCTGATTTGCCATTTCGTTCCAGACGACTTCGCTGCCGTATTGGTTCGTATTGGAGGCAGTAAGCTTCGTTCCGCCGCAGGCGAGGGCGTAAGGACTGGAGGACGGGAAGTCCACATGCTGGAGACCGTCGGTGACGCCGTCGGTGGAGCCGTTGTCGCCACTGGCAACGCAGACGGTCAGGCCGAGCGTCGCGGCGTCTTCGAGGAGCGTGTTGTACGCGGTGAGGGATTGCTGGCTCCACGTAGATTCCGGGCCTCCCCAACTGATGGAGATCACCGAAGGATTGTAGCGCGTGTCGTGAACGGCGGCGGCGATGGCATCGTAGAAGCCCTGGTCGGTGTTGGGCGCGAAATAGACGGCGAGCGTCGATTTGGGAGCGACCGCGCCGGCGACTTCGATGTCCAGCATGACTTCGCCATCCGGGCCGTTGGGATCACCGGTGGGTTTGTTGTGGCCGTGATCGACGGAGATAGCCACGACCTTGGGAGCCTTTATGTTCAAAGTATTCTTGAAGTAGCTCTTGATGTCGCGCGCCTTGTAGCCGCCGCCCAATTCGATGATGGCGATGCATTGGCCGGTGCCATCAGCACCGGCGGGGAAGTCATAGAGTTGGGCAACTTCCACCGGCGTGAACGTGCCGGCGGGCTGTGCCGTTCGCGCGTGGGAGGTTATCGCTGGTTGGTGCGTGCGAAAGTGAGGCCTCGCTTGCGGACGGTTATCGAGTCCGAGGACGGCGGTGACGATGCCATCCAATTCGGTGGGGATGTGAATGGGTCCGGTGCGGCCGCGATAAGTGCCGCCCGAATGGGAGTAATTCAGCAACTCGACGTTAAACGCCTTGCTGAAATTTGCCACCGTGCCCGAGAGCGTTACAGAGCCCTTGGCCAGGTGCGTATCCGAGATGCTCAGTCCGTACTCGTGAGCAAATTCCTCGACCTTTTGGATGTCTTCTTCCAAAGCTCCCCGCTGGGCGAGGAACTGTTCGCGAGTGAGATGCTGGCGTTCCGCAGCGCTCTTTTGCAGCAAGGATTCCACGGCCGCCTTCTCTTTGACGGCCGCCTTGGCGGATGGCGTCTTGGCGTCCTCGGCTTGGGCCCGTGAACGCAAGAGCACGGTGACTTGAAGACTTTCATCGGGATTGGCAGCGCCAATCGCCGTCGCTCCGGAAACAGCTACTCTTTCACTACCTTTGAGTGGGACATGATCTGTGTAATTTGCCATAGGGCTCCTTTCGCTTCCGGGGGAAGGAATTGAAAGGGAGAGTTGGACAGGCGGGGAGGGGATGGGATCGGCGAATCTCTTGGGCTCAAGAAAAACGAGGCCCTGGCCTTCCCCACTGTCCCGTGGGTTTAACCCCGGAATTTCAGGAAATGGACGTTAGCAAAACGGCTGGATGGTGTCAAAGTGAATTTACCTTAGGCTAAGGGGTCCACGGATTTCGTTTGCTTCTATGAAGCCTGCGGGAACTCTAAATGCTTTGCTGAGCGTCGCTTACAGGTCCTCTCTCCCGCAATCTCATCCCCAGTTGTACAAAGTTGTGCCGAGTCTGGTCTGCTCTTCCATCCATTCCAACGACGCGACTTTGCTTCGGCGTGACCGGAGTCACATAGCTCGGTGACCGAGTACACATTGTCCAGCTCGGAGAAATAGGAAACTGTGACGAGAGCAGTCGCGATGTCTGCGTGCTAGACTGGATAGTGGTGCGACGAATACTCATCTTCGCGTTGGCGTTAAGCCTGGTAGGACTGGGGACGGGGCCGCTTTCGGCCTGCGCGCTCTTCTCATCGCAACCGACGGAATGCGCGACACCAAAAACTCAGTCACAATGCGACAAGATGAACATGGATGAGAGCGGCACTCAACTCGTCGCCGCATCGGATACATCCTGCTGCTCCATCTCTCAGGCACCAATTCCCCAATCACAATTCAAAGGAACCGATGTTTCTCTGGCGGCGCCCACTACAGTCCTCGACCCAACGGGCGACGCTCCTCTCGTTCGGCCCTTGCGGACCGTCGCCATCATGCAAGATCTGTCGCCGCCCCCGCTGCAATCCCTGCTCTGCACATTCCTGATCTGAAGCTGTTCTAATCACCACTCGTAGTGCGTACGTGTGTCTCTTCTTGTGCGCTGGATTGGCAAAGCTCTTGGCGGAAGCCTTTGAGCGCAGCACGGGCATTGGCCCCGAGCATTGAAAGGACAGCTTATGAAGTTCAGCTACACAGTAATTCTTGCAAGTTTTCTACTTCTGTCGACCGCCGCGCTAACGCGAGCGCAAGAGGCGCCTGCGGCGAGCCAGCCCGTGAAGCTCGCCGATCTTCTCGCCGAGGCCGAACGGAGCAATCCGCAGATTCAGGCCGCGCGACATGGCTGGGATTCGGCGAAGCAGGTTCCGACGCAGGTCTCGACATTGCCCGATCCGCAATTCGTTTTGCAGCATGTAAGCGTAGGCAGCCCCCGCCCATTCGCGGGCTATACCAACAGTGATTTCGCTTACTTGGGCTTCGGCATTTCGCAGGATCTTCCGTATCCAGGAAAACTGCGCCTGCGAGGAGAGATTGCCAAGAAGGACGCCGACGTAACGCAGCAGAGATACGAATCCGTTCGCCGGGCAATTCTGGCGGAAGTAAAGACGATCTATTTTCAGATGGGCTATCTCGCCAAACGGCAGATGATTCTGCAAGGTGATGGCCAGTTGCTCCAGCAGGTCGAGCAGGCGGCGGAGGCTCGCTATCGCAGCGGATTGGGAAGCCAGCAAGACGTCCTGCAAGCACAACTCGAACGCACCAAGTTGCTCAGAGAAATTACGATGAACCAGTTGGAAGCCGGGAAGGTCCAAGCGGAAATCAAGCAGCTTCTCAACCGGCCGCAATCGTCGCCTGACATCGAAACTACCGAACTCTCGGAAAGTCCGGCTGCCTATACCTATGACCAATTACTGGCGGCGGCGAACGCGAACAATCCCGAAATTGCCGGCGCACAAAAAATGGTTGAGAGGCAAGGATTGCAGGTGAGCCTTGCCAAGAAGGACTTTTATCCGGACTTCAACCTTCAATATATGTGGCAGCGGACCGACCCGGCGCAATTCCGCGCCTATTACGTGGCAACGCTTGGCGTTCGGATTCCGATCTATCGTGGGCGACGCCAGCAGCCCGAACTGGATCAGGCCGTAGCGGATCAAAACCGCGCGAAACGCGAACACGAAGCGCAGACCCAACAGGTCGCTTTTCAGCTTCGACAGCAATTCTTGGGTGCTGAGAAATCGGCAGAGCTACTCAAGATCTACCGCGAAGGATTACTTCCTCAGGCGCGCGCAGAACTGCAAGCCGGAATGGCTGCGTATCAATCAAACCGCCAAGATTTTCAAGCACTGCTGGCTTCGTTTCTCGACGTGCTGAAACTAGATGAAGAGTACTGGCAGACGCTTTCGGAACACGAGACGGCATTAGCTCAAATCGAAGCAGTGACGGGATTGTCGCTGCGTTGAGTGACGCACCTGGAGAGCAAAATCATGAGGAACTATCGAAAGGCATTCTTACTCGCGCTAGTCGGGAATGTAGTTCTCGTCGGGGCACTGGCTGGAATCTGGTGGGCAGCCCGAAGGTCCGCCGCAAGTCAACACCTGGCCGCTCCCGCGTCGACCCCAATAACGCAAACGGCTCAGAGCAGCCCTCCTGGTTCGCCGCCACCGAAAGAGACTCCTCTTGTACCCGTTCAACTCTCGGTCGAACGGTTGCAATCCATCGGCGTCAAGTTTGGAGTCGTTGAACGGAAAACGGTGCAGGACGAAATCCGGGCAACTGGAACAGTCGCCATCGATGAAACGCGACTTTCCTACGTTCAGACGAGAATCTCCGGCCATATCGAGAAGGTATTCGCCGATGCGACATACCAGTACGTACGCAAAGGCCAGCGGCTGTTCACGATTCACAGCCCAGAACTCGTTGTGGCCGAGCGTGAATACCTGCTCGCGAAACAGAATGCAAAAAACCTCTCACAAAGCACTATTCCCGGCGTTGCCGAAGGGGTGGCATCTCTGCTCGATTCCTCGAAAGAACGCTTGGAACAATGGAACGTTCCGCAAGGGGAGATAGCGAGGCTCGAATCCACAGGACACGTTGCCGATGCCCTGGAGATCGACTCGCCCGCGTCTGGTTACATCACCGAGCGAAATGCTCTCCCCAACATGATGGTCCAGCCGGAAACGCGGCTCTACACCATCGCCGACCTCTCCAGCGTTTGGGTGCTGGCGCAGATCTTCCAGAACGACCTAGGGCGCATAAAAGTCGGTGCTCCAACTTCACTCAGCTTGGATTCCTATCCCGGCCGCGCATTTCGAGGAAAGGTTGATTTCATCTACCCGGATGTGGACATGACCACGCGCACGGCACGCGTACGCCTCCTCTTTTCAAATCCGAATCTCACCCTCTCGCCTGGAATGTTCGTCAACGTGACATTGCAAGTGCCGCTCGGGAGTCAGTTGGTCATCCCCGTGAGCGGAGTTCTGCAATCAGGAACGCGGCAGATTGTCTTCGTGGATCGAGGCGCGGGTTACCTGGAGCCCCGTGACGTGCAACTCGGGGCGCAAGCAGGCGAGCAGTTCATCGTTCTGAAAGGCTTGAAGGCCGGCGAACGCATCGTGACCTCGGCCAACTTCCTGATCGATTCGGAAAGCCAGCTGCAAGCCGCCATTGGTTCCTTCGCTCCTCCACCGCCGGGAGCAGGCGCGGCATCCGCAATGAATAGCCCCGCAGCTCGAGCGACAACCCAGGTTCAATTCTCGTCGGAACCGGCGGCGCCACGTAAAGGAACTAATCTGTACCGAGTCAAACTTACGTCAGCCGATGGCACCCCCGTCATGGGCGCGCAAGTCAGCGTGCGCAGCTACTTGCCAGGCATGCCGGAAATGGGCATGGCTGCCATGAATGTCGTAACGTCCCTGAATGAGAAGGGCGGCGGCATTTACGAAGGTCAAGCGAATCTCGATAGCGATGGCACGTGGCAACGTACCGTCACGGCGATCAAGAGCGGAGCGGTCCTCGCAACCAAGAAACTGAGTCCCAGCGACGAAGGGGGGAAATAGCTATGATCTCCCGCGTTATTGATTGGTGCGCGAGCAATCGATTCCTTGTTTTCACAGGGACATTGCTGCTGGTTCTGGCCGGCATCTGGTCGCTCAAGAATATTCCGCTGGATGCCTTGCCGGACATTTCGGACGTACAGGTTATCGTACACGTGCCTTGGGAAGGCCAGCCGCCCAATATTATCGAAGACCAGGTTACCTATCCGATCGTGACCACGTTGCTTGCCGCCCCCCATGTGAAGGCTGTCCGCGCGCAAACGATGTTCGGAGACGCCTACATCTTCGTGGTTTTCGAAGATGGCACCGACCTCTACTGGGCACGTTCGCGCGTCCTTGAATACATCCAGCAACTCCAGGGAGTCTTGCCGAAAAACGTTTCACCGATGATTGGTCCCGATGCAACGGGAGCCGGCTGGGTGTACGAGTACGCGGTCATTGACCGCTCCCACCAGCACAGTCTTGCCGATTTGCGCAGTCTTCAGGATTGGTATCTCCGCTATCAACTGGAGACGGTCCCTGGTGTTTCGGAGGTTGCCTCCATCGGAGGATTCGTTCGCCAATACCAGGTGAATCTGGATCCGAACAAACTTCGCGCGTACAACATTCCGCTCTCGATGGTGATTGACCGAGTCCGCGACAGTACAAACGAAGTCGGGGGCCGCGTACTTGAAATGGGCGGAGCCCAATACATGATTCGCGGGCTTGGTTATCTCCGCTCGCTTCAAGACCTCGAAACCGTGCCGGTCGCTACGAAGAATGGAACGCCCGTCCTCATTCGCGACCTGGGAACGGTCGCGTTTGGTCCTGATATTCGCCAGGGAGTCGCCGAGTGGAACGGCGAAGGGGAAACCGTTGGTGGAATCATTGTGATGCGGTATGGGATGAACGCCCTTAACGTGATCGACGGTGTTAAGAAAAAGCTTGCCGAAATCAAACCGACGCTCCCTTCTGGCGTCGAGATTGTGTCCGGTTATGATCGGTCTGGATTGATTCAGGAATCCATCAAAACGCTCCAACGCGATCTCCTCGAAGAAGCCATTATCGTTAGTTTCGTGACGATTGCTTTCTTGTTCCATTTCCGCTCGGCGCTGATCCCGATTCTGACTTTGCCCGTCGCTGTTCTCGCGTCCTTCATCCCAATGTATTTCCTGCACGTCAGTTCCAACATCATGTCGCTTGGCGGACTGGCGCTGGCCATAGGTGTGCTCATCGACGCGGCCATTGTGATGGTCGAGAACGGCTACCGCCACTTGTCGGAACACATTGCCGCAACAGGGGCCTCGGGAACCGAGCTGACGGAGAAGGAAAGGCGGCGCATTCTGATGGGAGGGGCGAAACAGGTTGGCCCGGCCATCTTCTTTTCCTTGCTCGTTATCGTCGTGTCATTCCTGCCGGTATTCCTACTCGAAGCGCAAGAAGGGCGCATGTTTCGTCCTCTTGCATGGACTAAGACTCTCTCTGTGGCGTTCTCTTCCATTCTTGCTATCACGCTCGTTCCAGTCCTTATGGTGATTTTCATTCGTGGCCATCTCCGGCCGGAATCCGAGAATCCATTTTCGCGATGGACGCAGGCCATATATCTCCCGGTCCTGCGATTCTGCCTGCGGTACCGGAAAACGACACTGCTACTCAATCTCGTTTTTCTCGTTGTGACAGTGCCGCTGGCGTGGCGCATTGGCAGCCAATTCATGCCGCCGCTCTACGAAGGTTCCGCGCTCTACATGCCGACTGCTCTTCCCGGCATCTCGATCACCCAGGCCTCCACATTGCTGCAGGAACAGGACCGCATCATCAAGTCTTTCCCTGAAGTTGAAAGTGTCTTCGGAGTCGTAGGCCGTTCCGACAGCCCCACCGATAACGCCCCGCTCGACATGTACGACACAACCATCATGCTCAAGCCACGCGAGCAGTGGCGTGCCGGCATGACCTACGAAAAGCTGATTCGCGAGATGGATGAGAAGCTGCAATTTCCAGGTTTAACGAATACGTGGACGATGCCGGTACAGAATCGGCTTGATATGGAGCTAACTGGCATCAAGACACCCGTGGGACTCAAGATCCAAGGGCCAAATGTCGAAGGTATCCAGCAAGCAGGTGCGCAATTGCAACAAGTCCTTGGCGGGATTCCTGAACTGCGTTCCATCTTTGCCGAACGCGTGGCAGAGGGCTTTTACATCAACGTGGAAGTCAACCGCCCCGAGGCAGCCCGTTATGGACTTACAGTGGCTGATGTCCAGCGCGCAGTGACCTCCGGCATCGGCGGCGAAAACGTCGCTGAAAATATCGAAGGACGCGAACGTTATCCCATCAACGTGCGCTACAGCCGGGACTTCCGGGACGATATTGAGCAGTTGAAACGCGTCGTGATCGCCACTCCTACCGGAGCGCAGATTCCCATCTCAGAAGTAGCCAAGGTCTACTTCTCGCGTGGGCCGGCGATGATACGCGATGAAGATGGTCTGCTCACAGGCTATGTCTATCTAGACCTCGCAACGAAGGACTATGGGGGATTTGTTGCCAAGGCGAATCGACTCCTCAACGAAAAATTACGCCTTCCGGCGGGATACAGCTACAAGTGGTCCGGTGAGTACGAATTCGAAGTGCGCGCCAAAGAAAGGCTGAAGTTCATCGTACCTATCGTATTTTTCGTGATCTTCATGCTGCTCTATATGATTTTCCACTCGATCACGGAAGCCGCTGTCCTCATCTTCCCGACGTTTTATGCGATGACTGGAGGACTCATTCTCCAGTATTGGCTTGGCTACAACTTCAGCGTTGCCGTCTGGGTTGGGTACATTGCATTGTTTGGAATCGCGGTCGAAACGGGTGTGGTCATGGTCGTTTATCTCCACGAGTCGCTCGACAAACGTCTCTCTGTCGGCCTCACACTCAAGCATGAAGACATCGAAGCAGCCGTTATTGAGGGGGCGGTGCAAAGGTTGAGGCCCAAGCTCATGACCGTGACCGCAGTCTTGGCCAGTCTGATCCCGATACTTTGGGAATCGGGAATTGGTTCCGACGTGATGAAGCCGATTGCCGCACCCATCGTCGGAGGAATGATCACTTCGACGATACACGTGCTTATTCTCGTGCCGGTATTCTTCGCGTTTATGAAGGAGCGTGCTCTCCGAAGAGGCGCTCTCCGTTCCTCAACAGCTTTGCTGACCGACTAACTTGGGCGCCGAGGAGTCATGCCAATGGACTCTCGGCATTGCGAGGCGGGTTGAACTCTGCCACCCACGCAGGAATTCGAGTCGTCAGATTTGCTGGACCTTCCAGCGGCCGCGTTTGAAGAGGATGATGCCGGCGGCAGCGATGGCGCATTCGGCGATGACGATGGACCAAAAGACACCGTTCGAATGCATATGCAAGGTGATCGCCAATAAGTAGGCGAGTGGAATTTCCACCAACCAGAAACCGAAGAAATTCACGATTGTTGGAGTGACGGTGTCGCCCGCGCCGTTGAACGCCTGGAGCATGACCATGCCGTAGGCATAGCCGATGTTGCCGTAGCTGAGAATGCGCAAGCAGGAAACGGCGAGCGGGAAGACGAGCGGATCGCTAGTGAAAAGACGGATGACCGGCCCGGCAAAGACGATGAAAAAAATCCCGATGCCCCCGAGAAAGATCATGTTGTAAAGGCCGGTGCGCCAGACGGAAGTCTCCGCGCGCTCGGGCTGTTTGGCGCCGAGGTTCTGTCCTACGAGAGTGGCGGCGGCGTTGCTAAGGCCCCAACTCGGCAAGATGATGAAAATGAGAATGCGAATGGCGATGGTATAGCCGGCGAGGGCAGCGGAGCCGAAGACGCTGACGATGCGGATGAGGCCGATCCAACTGGTATGGGCGATGGCGAATTGCAGTATGCCGGT
>JBGPIX010000072.1:0-18095 GCA_041485085.1 Candidatus Acidiferrum sp. | reverse complement strand
TCGAATCCATCTTCTGACGCCCACAGGCGCCCTTGTCTCGCCCGAAACGTACAACAAGCTTTTCACCATGCACGGCGTGGCGATGATTTTCTTTTTCCTAATCCCTTCCATTCCCGCCGTCCTCGGCAATTTCCTGATTCCCTTGATGATCGGCGCGAAGGATCTGGCCTTTCCGAAAATCAATCTCCTTAGCTGGTACATCTACATCGTTGGCGGCTGTTTTGTCCTGTACTCCTTCGGCACCGGCGGGTTGGACACTGGCTGGACCTTTTACACGCCGCTCAGCAGCGTCTATTCGAATTCCGCCGTCACGCCCGCGGTCATCGGCATTTTTATCAACGGCTTCTCTTCGATCCTCACCGGCCTCAACTTTATCGTCACCATCCATACCATGCGCGCGCCGGGGATGACCTGGTTCCGGCTGCCTCTGTTCGTCTGGGCACACTACGCCACCAGCCTGGTCATGATTCTCGGCACGCCTGTCGTCGCCATCACACTGCTCCTTGCTGGCCTTGAGCGCATGTTTCACCTGGGTTTCTTCAATCCCGCTCTCGGCGGCGATCCGATTCTCTTCCAGCACCTTTTCTGGTTCTATTCGCACCCTGCCGTCTACATCATGATTCTGCCGTCCATGGGTGTGATCAGCGAGGTCATTCCGACTTTTGCCCGCAAACCCATCTTTGGCTACTCCTTCATCGCTGGCTCGAGCATCGCCATCGCGGTGATCGGTTTCCTGGTTTGGGCCCACCACATGTTCGTTACCGGTGAATCCACCTATGCCGCGCTCACGTTTTCCTTCCTCAGCTACCTGGTCGCGATTCCCTCGGCGGTCAAGACCTTCAACTGGGCGGCGACCCTTTACAAGGGCTCCATCTCATGGGACACGCCGATGCTCTACGCCTTCGGCTTCATCGGCCTCTTTTTGATCGGCGGCCTCACGGGACTTTTCCTCGCCTGCCTGGGCCTGGACATTCACATTCACGACACCTACTTCGTCGTTGCCCATTTCCACTACATCATGGTGGGCGGCGCGGTCATGGGCTACGTCGGCGGCATTCATTTCTGGTGGCCGAAGATTACCGGACGGCTCTATCCCGAAGTTATGTCGCGCATTGCTGCGGTCACCTTGTTCGTTGGCTTCAATCTGACCTTCTTTCCGCAATTCGTTCTTGGCTATCTCGGCATGCCGCGCCGCTATCACACCTATCCGCCGGAATTTCAGGTACTCAACGTCTTGTCCACCGCGGGCGCGTCCATTCTTGCCCTGGGCTATTTGCTTCCGATGATTTACCTGACCTGGTCCATGCGTTACGGCAAGGTCGCCGGGCAGAATCCCTGGCCCGCCACCGGCCTCGAGTGGAAGACGGATTCGCCGCCACCAACGGAAAATTTCCATGTGACTCCGGAAGTAACCTGGGAACCATACGATTATCTGAACCGGCCGGATCTCGGTTTGACACCGGGCGCACCATTGCCCGCGCCGGCTCATGGAGACGATTAGTTTGTTGTGTTGATTTGTAGGGTTGGGGCTTGCCCCACCTGAGCAGCGAGCAATTAGACGCCATCCGCTGGATGGCAAAGAGGAGTACCGAGTGCATCGCACCGGCGAACTGTACGGACACTTTAAAACGCTCGAGCAGCAGAAGGAATCCGCTACGCTCGGCATGTGGATTTTCCTGGTCACCGAAGTCCTGTTCTTCGGCGGCCTGTTCCTCGCTTACACCATCAATCGCACCGCGTTCAGCACGGCCTTCGGTCTCGGCAGCAACACGCTGGACATCAGGTTGGGTGGCGGAAACACCGTCGTCCTGATTCTCAGCAGCTTGACCATGGCCATGGCCGTTTGGTCCGCGCAAGTCGGAAAGAAGCAACTCGTCAGCATTTTTTTGATCGCCACGCTCGCTCTCGGCACCGTCTTCCTCGGCGTCAAGGTGATCGAATACAAGCAGAAGTTTGATCACCACCTCATTCCCGGCCACGGCTTCGACATGAGATATCGTTCTGAACATCCCACTGCCACCGACAATCCGAAAGATATTGCCGTCGAGAAAGAAGAAGTCGAGAAAGCCTTCGCTGTCGATCCGGACATCAACTTCCACGGCCAGCTTTATTTCTCCCTTTATTTCGGCATGACCGGCCTGCACGCCCTGCACATGATCGTCGGTGCAGGGCTTCTCGTATGGCTTATCAAAGGCTCTTTCGCGGGCCGTTTCACGCCGCAGTACAACACTCCCGTCGAAATCGTGGGCTTGTACTGGCATTTCGTCGATATTGTGTGGATCTATCTGTTTCCGTTGTTATATCTGATTGACAGGCATCGGTAGGAAAGCAGGGAGAGTCGCGCGTGTCCGAGCACATTGTTTCGCCAAAAATTTACGCCGTCATTTTTTTGTCGCTGATGGCCGGCACAGCTATCACCGTTTATGCGGCATTTCAGAACTACGGCAAGTTCAATATCGTCATCGCTCTCGGCATCGCCACGATTAAGGCCACGCTCGTCGTTCTCTATTTCATGCACGCCCGCTACAGCCCCAAGCGTACCCAGCTCGTCATCGTCTGCTCGGTCTTCTGGCTGGCGATCATGCTGGCTCTCACGCTCGCCGACTACGACACGCGTTCTCACGAGACCCAGCCTGGCGTAAGTCATCTCGCCCAGCCCGCGGCCTCCCATTTCTTTACCGCCTGATTCGCATTTCATCCTTAATTAGTCGCGACCAGGTACTCACGCGTGTGCTTGGTCTATTAGGTGTGTGGCGGGTAGGTGGGTGACTGTCTCGGGGAGAATTTCGGCCCATCGATTGGCGGAAAATAAAAAGGGGGGAGTAGCGAACCGGCCCAGCCCTCAATCCCCTAAAGGGATCCTCGGTTCGCCTCCCCCACTGCCTTTGGAAGTGCAAGCCCCAGGCCAATCTTAACTTCTTTGTTTTCAATGAACTGCCCAGCGAATTCCAAGTAAAAAAGCTCTACCCCTGCCGCAAATTTACCTGCCCGCTCGGGAGGACAGGGAGACCGAAGGCCCTGATTCAAGGAAACTCGTCTCCCGCAAATGTAAAGGTATCGTCTTCAATCTGCAGGACTTGGCCGCCTCGCGTTCAGCCTCAGCCGCTCCCCTGAGCGCGTTTCGCCTTCCCGGCGCCACCGTTAATACTTGCCGGTACGCCCGGAGGGCCTCCTTAGGCTCGTGCATCTCCATCAGCAGGTCGCCGAGCAATTCCCGCGCGGGGCGGACCGCACCGGGCGTCACGGAATGCTTTTCCGCCGCATCTTCGTGGTCCGCCGCCATTCGCAGCAAGCGCAGCGCATCGTAGGTGCGATGCTCGGCAAATGCCACCCATCCTCCGGCTTCCTCGCCTTGGATCGCTACTTGTTGTGCCCAGTAGGCCTCGCCTTTTTCCTTCAACTCCACCGAAAGCCTGCGCACCTGCTCCGCATGTTGCCTTGCAGCCGGCAGATTTCCAGCGTGCGCGGCTCCCAGCGCCGCCGCCCAGTGCGAAATCGCCGCCACCTGCGGCTGCACTCCTGGTTCGGCGACCAGGTTTTCGGCTTCCGTCCAATGCTGCTGCTCCAGAGCGCAACGCGCGCGAATCGCCGCTTTCGCAAAATTGATTTTGAAGACGGAAGACGGCTTTGCATCTCCGGCGGCCGGTAGATGGTCGCGGATTTTTTCCGCCTCGTCCTTCCGGCCGAGTTGCAGGTACGCGTAGACCAGATAATCCAGCGCGTGGAACTCTTCGCCAGGGTCGCCATGCTTGCGCGCCGCCGCCGCGGCGGCTAGATTCGACGAAATTGAATCTTCCCAGAGTCCCAGCCGGGTGAAAATGTGCGACGGCATGTGCAGCGCGTGCGGCAAATCGGGGGCAATCTTTGAGTAGGCTCGTGCCGCCGCCACTCCCTGTGGCGCAAGCACCGGATTGTCATAAGCATGGATCAGATAGTGCGCCACTCCAGGATGATCGGCTCGCGCGGCAAAAATGGGCTCGAGAGTCGCCGCTGCTTTTCGCTGATTCTCGTACGTCTTGTCTTCCGGCGAGGCCGTCGCCACCAGCGCCAGCGCATAAAAGATCGCCGCTTCCTGGTCTTTCGGATTTTGCTCCCGCACTCCGCGCATCGCATCTCGATAAGCCGCAGCCCGGGCTGCGTGGTTGCGTTGTTCCCAGCCGTCATAGAAAGCGCCCAATGCCTCGATGTAATCTTTTTCGCGAGTTGTCTCTGGCTTCAGTTCCCGAGCCCTTTGAATCTCGGCGGCGCCCCGCTGCAATTCCCCCGGTCCAGCGTACGGTTCCCAAAGTTGGTGGTATTCCGTCATCGCCAGGCCCCAGTGCGCCATCGCGCAATGCGGATCTCTTGCCGTGGCATCCCGGAACGCCTCCGCCGATTCCTCGTAAGTGAAAGAATGCAAGAGCGCCACGCCGCGGGTGAACGATTCCCGCCCTTCTGCGGTGCATGACACTCGAAACTCGACGGTTCCGAGCGCTTCCGTCGTACCGCGGCTCGTATGCTCATGCTGGCTCACGGCTTTGCCTCCAAGCATCAACAACAAGCAGAAAGCCCACAAAACTGTGACTGTTCTTCTACCTGCTCTTCCCACCTTAGGGCTCCTTAGGGGAAATCGTTTGCAACCGATGGTAGTGCGCCCGGTCCAGAGGGTCAATCCAGCAGCAGTCCCCTGCATTCATCCCATCGATTTGTTGGTGGCGCGGAATGGCACATTCCACCGCCGAAACCTTGTCGCACCATCGCGCACGGAGTAGACTTTTCGCCTGTCGTTGCCCGGGAGGTGTGGCATGCCCCGCATGGTTCGCTGTGGCCTGATTCAGGCTCAATGTGAATGGTCTCCGGAAAAATATTCCTTGCCGGATATCAAAAAGAAGATGATCGCTAAGCATGAGCGCCTCATCGCCGATGCCGCCAAGCAAAAAGTGCAGATCCTCGGCCTCCAGGAGCTTTTCTACGGCCCCTACTTTTGCGCTGAACAGCAAACTCGCTGGTACGAGCTGACTGAAAAGGTCCCCAGCGGCCCCACCATCACGGCCATGCAGAAACTCGCCAAGAAGCACCAAATGGTCCTCGTCGTCCCCATCTATGAAGTCGAAATGACCGGCGTGTATTTCAACACCGCTGCGGTCATCGACGCCGACGGCCGTTACCTCGGCAAATACCGTAAGCACCACATTCCGCATTGCCATCCGGGCTTCTGGGAAAAGTTTTATTTCACGCCGGGAAACGCCGGCTATCCCGTCTTCCAGACGCGCTACGCCCGCGTCGGCGTCTACATTTGCTACGACCGTCACTTCCCGGAAGGCGCGCGTTGTCTCGGCTTGAATGGTGCCGAAATTGTTTACAACCCCTCCGCCACCGTCGCCGGCCTCTCCGAATATCTTTGGGAACTCGAGCAGCCCGCCCATGCGGTCGCCAATCAATATTTCGTCGCCGCCATCAACCGCGTCGGCACCGAAGCTCCCTGGAAGATCGGCGAATTTTACGGCAAGAGTTATTTCTGCGATCCGCGCGGGAAAATCGTCAAGCAAGCCAGCCGCGACAAGGATGAACTGCTCGTCGCCGAACTGAATCTCGACGAAATTCAAAAGGTCCGCGACACCTGGCAGTTCTTCCGCGACCGCCGCCCCGAATCCTACGGCGAAATCACCCGCACTCGCGCTGGAGAAAGCTCCGAGGCGGCCGACTAAATTGCTTCGCGCGGAAACCATCGAGAGCAGTTCGCTCTACAATAAGGACCTCGCCCCGGTCGCGAGCGAGCGCCGCACCTGGCGCACCTACAACTACGCCGCGCTGTGGATCTCCATGAGCGTGAACATCCCCACCTACATGCTCGCCAGCGGCATGATCGCCGGCGGCATGAACTGGAAACAAGCGCTCTTCACCGTTTTTCTCGGCAACGTGCTCGTCCTCATTCCTATGCTTTTGAACGCCCATGCCGGCGCGCAATACGGCATCCCGTTCCCGGTTTTTGCGCGCGCCTCCTTTGGCGTTCTCGGCGCCAATGTTCCCGCGATTCTGCGCGCCCTGGTCGCCTGCGGCTGGTTCGGCATTCAAACCTGGATCGGCGGCCAGGCCATCAACGCTATGATCGTGGCCCTCGCCCCGTCTTGGGCAAATTTTCACTATGGCTCAGCGGTCTGCTTTTTCTTTTTCTGGCTCCTCAACGTGCTCGTCATTCTGCGCGGCATTGAAACTATCCGCTTCCTGCAAGGCATCTCCGCCCCGTTCTTGCTCCTCATCGGACTCGCCCTTCTACTCTGGGCGCGCAGCCGGGCCGGCGGCTTCGGCCCCATGCTCGCCACGCCTTCGAAGTTTCAAACCTTCGGCGAATTCTTCCGCTTCTTCGTTCCTTCGCTCACTGGCGTGGTCGGCTTCTGGGCCACCGTCTCGCTGAACATTCCCGATTTCACGCGTTACGCCCGAAGCCAGCGGGACCAAATCGTCGGGCAGGCCCTCGGCCTCCCCGCCACTATGACTTTCTATTCTTTCATCGGCATTGCCGTAACTTCCGCCACGCTGATTATTTTCGGCGAAGCTCTGTGGAATCCCGTCGCCGTCCTCGCGCGTCTCGGCAATCCCTTCGCCGTCGTCCTGGCGATGATCGCTTTGCTCATGGCCACGCTCAACGTCAACGTGGCCGCCAACGTCGTCTCCCCCGCGAACGATTTCTCCAATCTATCCCCGCGCCGCATCAGTTTCCGCACTGGCGGCCTCATTACTTGCGCCATGGGCATCGTCATGCAGCCGTGGAGATTGATGGCCGACTACGGCAGCTACATTTTCGGTTGGCTCGTCGGCTACTCCGGATTTCTCGGCCCCATTGCTGGCGTCCTCATTTGTGATTACTTCGTCGTGCGCAAGAAATTCCTCGTCGTCGAGGATCTCTACCAACGGAATGGCCAGTACGAATACTCCCGCGGCTTCAATTGGGCCGCCGTCGCGGCCCTGGCGGCCGGTGCCTCAGTCGCTTTCATCGGGTTGGGGTATTCGCCGCTACGCGTCCTGTACAACTACGCCTGGTTCGTCGGTTTCGCCGTCAGTTTTCTCGTCTACTTCGTGTTGATGAGCCGAGTTGCACCCATGGCCCAGCCGGCCGATTGAGGAGGACGATTTTCATCTTTGTGGCACAGCCAATCCTGGCTGTGCTCCTGCGACCGAGGATGCATATTCGCAGCGCAAATCAAAGTCGGACCACATAGGTAACGATTAGGGAGAGCATTTATGGACTTCGGCATCACCATCAAACCAGACATCTCCATTGACCGCATCCTGAGCCTCACCCGCCACGCCGAATCCTCCGGTTTCTCCTTTGGTTGGATTTTCGATTCCCACGTCATCTGGAAAGAGCCCTTCCCGCTCCTAACCCTCATGGCTGCCAACACCAAAAAAATGCGCCTGGGCACCTGCGTCACCAATCCCGCCGTCCGCGATGTCACCGTCTCCGCCAGCCTCTTCGCTACGCTCAATCTTGCCTCCCACGGCCGCATGGAACTCGGCATCGGCCGCGGTGACAGCTCCCGTCGCGTCCTCGGCAAGAAACCCACCACGCTCGAAAACCTCGAAGAATTTGTCCGCGTCTTCCGCAACCTGAACGCCGGCAAAACGGTCGACCTCGACGGCGTCCCCACAAAATTTCCCTGGACCAACGGCGAAATTCCTCGTGTGTGGGTCGCCGGCTATGGCCCCAAAGCTTTGCGTACCGCCGGCCGCATCGGTGACGGCGTGATTCTTCAGTTCGCCGACCCCGACCTGATCGACTGGTGCCTCGGCTTTGTCCGCGAAGGCGCCAAGGAAGCCGGCCGCGATTTCACCAAAATCGAAGTCATGGCCGCCGCCCCCGTCTGGGCCTCCGACGACCTGAAAACCGCGCGCGAACATGTTCGCTGGTTTCCCGCGCTGGTCTCCAATCACGTGATGGACCTCATCTCCAAATATAAGCCCGAAGAATTGCCTCCCGCGCTCACCTCTTTCGTTAAAGACCGCGGCAAGTACGATTACCTCCACCACTGCGAGGTCGGCAGCGACAACGCCGAATTTGTCACCGACGAAGTCGTCGACCGCTTCTGCGTCATCGGCCCCATCGACGAGCACCGCAAGAAGCTCGACCGGCTCCGCAAAGTCGGCGTAACCCAGTTCAATATCTATCTAATGTGCGGCGAAGAAGAAAAAACACTCGATGTCTACCAGCACAAAATCTTGTCGCATTACGCAAAATAATTGCAGCTCACCCCGGAATTTATCCCGACCCGGTCGGGAGGGGCGAGGCTTTTCCGGAGCCCTACAGCCTATGCATCCGTCAAAGGAACATTCAACCAGCCGCTCAGCCGACGCCGCTGCCCCATCCAGGGCCTCTGCGTGCCCACACTCCCCTGCCACGAAAATTGCACCATTCTTGGGCAGTCTAAGCCCTCTAGAATCAACACTTCTACAAGTGTTGATTCTAAATAAGTTAAACTCCTTTAGAATCACCATTTTTAAAAAACAGGGGGAGGGGTGGGGACGTCCCCAAGTCGTAAACTTTTTCTTCATACCAACCCGCTCCATCCCAAAGGACTCAACATGCGCTTTGATACCGTAATCCGCAACGGCACCGTCGTAACCGCCACCGACACTTGCCTCGCCGACGTGGGCATCAACGGCGACAAAGTCACCGCCCTCGCCGCCCAGCTTCCCACCGAGAACGCCACGCGCATCGTGGACGCCACCGGCATGCTCGTCATCCCCGGCGGCATCGACGTCCACACCCACCTCGACATGCCCTTCGGCGGCACCACCAGCGCCGATGATTTTCAGACCGGCACGATCGCTGCGGCTTTTGGCGGCACCACCACGCTCATCGATTTCGCCATCCAGTACAAAGGGCAAACTCTCCGCCAGGCCTTTGACACCTGGATGAAAAAAGCTCACGACAAAGCCGTCACCGACTACGCCTTCCACTGCATCATCACCGACCTCGGTTCCGCGCAGCTTGAGGAGATGGGCCAGCTCATCCGCGAAGGCGTCACCAGCTTCAAGCTCTTCATGGCCTATCCCGGCGTCTTCATGCTCGATGACGCCACCATCTTCAAGGCCATGCGCCAGGCCGCCAAGCACAACGGCCTTATTTGCATGCATGCGGAAAATGGCGGCGCCATCGACGTCATCGTCCAGCAAGCACTCGCCGAAGGAAAACGCGCCCCGAAGTATCACGCGCTCACCCGCCCCACCACTGCCGAAGCCGAAGCCACTTCGCGCGCCATCGCCCTCGCCGAAATGGCCGGCGCGCCCGTCTACATCGTTCATCTCTCCTGCAATGAAGCCCTCGAAAAAGTTCGCGAAGCCCGCGACCGCGGCCTCCCCGCCTACGCCGAGACTTGCCCGCAATATCTGTATCTTTCTCTCGAAAATATGGATGTGCCCGGATTTGAAGGCGCCAAATACGTCTTCACTCCGCCGCTCCGCGAAAAGTGGCACCAGGAAAAACTCTGGCAGGGCCTTGCGAAAGATACATTGCAAGTCGTCTCCACCGACCACTGCCCCTTCTGCTTCAAGGAGCAAAAGGAACTCGGCAAGGACGACTTCACTAAAATTCCCAACGGCGGTCCCGGCATCGAGCACCGCCTAAGCCTCATTTACACCGGCGGCGTCGGTGGAAAGCGTTTTTCGGCGAATCGCTTCGTCCAGCTTGTGGCAACCGCGCCCGCAAAACTCTTTGGTCTCTACCCGCGCAAAGGCACCATCGCCGTCGGATCGGACGCCGACCTCGTCATCTTCGATCCCAATCACGAAGAAGTCATTAGCGCAAAGACCCACCACATGCGCGTGGACTATTCCATGTTTGAAGGCATTCAGATCAAAGGCGCACCCAAAACCGTCTTCTCCCGCGGCCGCGCCGTCATCGAAGCCGGCAAATTCGTCGGCCGCCCCGGTGCCGGCCAATTCCTCCTCCGCCAAACCTACGCCGGCATCTGAGCGCCTTGAGTTACTGAAAGAGGTCACAGGAGATATTACTTGGAAGACTGGCAGACAAAGGCTGTTGAATCTTTCCCAGAACTCAAAGAAGAAATCGATAGAAATCAAATCGGGCCAAGCGGCCTTTGGAACGATCTCTATTTAGCTCTGGTTGCTGCATATGACGAGTAACCCATCAACGAGAATCTGATTGGTAGGATTTATGACTACGCTGCATGGTGTTTCAGCCAGCCACAGACCCGAGACCTCCAAACCGATCTATCAAGTGCAGTAGCCGTTGCTTTTATGGAAAACCTTCCGCTCGATCAGCGCGTTTCAGAAGACCTGTATCGTTGGCTCTCCCTGGAAACCTTCGAGGGTTGCGAAAATCTGTTTCGCTATCATCTTTCGGATGAGCAATATCGAAAGTTTTCGAGCGAATTCACAGAGAAAAAGGAAAATTTCTCTGGGCAGCCGCGCTTCTGATCGACCTACTGGGCGCTCCGGCACCTGTAGAAGGGGCGCTTTCGTCTCATTGACCTTACTGCTCCCGAAAGTTCCGGGCGCGGAGCTGTTGAACGGTCGGAGCATCACTCGGCCAGCGCAAGCTCTTTCTCAACGACCTCTTTGCGCGTCTGCACGAATTTGGCCTTTGTCTCGATGCCCAGGCGTCCGGCATAGTAAAGCAATTTGTCAACGCTCTTGTTCGCGATCTTTCCATTCAGCAGTTCGCTCACGCGCGGCTGAGGCTCCCCGAGGATGATTTGCAATTTCTTCTGCGAGTACTTTTTCGCGACTCTGAGGATGGCTTGGTATAACTCGGCCTTGAACTTCAGCGCCGTTGCTTGTTCAGGTGAAAAACCGAGGTCATCCAGCACGTTTCCGTGTGTTACATGGGTAGGTTTGTTACCAGCGCTTTTCATGTTTCTTCTCCCCTGCCAGACGCGCCTTCACTGCTTTGAGCCGCTGCTTCGCTGTCTCGAAGTCCCTTCTGGGCATCTCCCGGCTCTTTTTCTCGAAGCAGTGAAGAACGTAGATCACATCGTTGATCCGCGACAAATAAACAACGCGATACCAGGCTCTCTCATCCTGGTCGCGCAACTCAAAAACTCCCGTGCCAATCGAAGGCAAGGGCCTGTAATCAGTCGGTCTCTCGCCCTGCCGCAACTGCCAGAGCTGAAATCCCAGGTTCTGCCGAACGCCGTCCGGGAAGGAGTGGAGAACCTCTCTGGAGTCCCCCTCCCAAGCGACGGCTGCGTGTTGGGGCCTTTCGAGTTGGTCGCTCACGGGAAGCGACTATAGCAGGAAAGGCCCCGCTTCAATATACAAGTAGATGTATATCGGTGTCCACAGGAAAGTCAGATGCGATGAAAATTGCCACTTTTCGGATCCGTTTGAGCTTGCTTGACCCTGTTCTTTCCCTCCTGCTATTGTGAGAAGTTATCTTGGGCTCAGTGTACCTACTGAGCGCCGGGGCTCGCCTACGGCGGGCAGGCCTGCGCAGGCAGGCAAGCTCCTTTGGAGGGGCGTTTTTCTTCTCATGGGCCTGACCAAACTGGTAATCCGGGGCGCGCGCCAGCATAACCTCAAGAATATCAGCGTCGAAATCCCCCGGAACTCCCTTACGGTCATCACTGGCCTCTCCGGCTCGGGCAAGTCGTCGCTGGCTTTCGATACGATCTATGCCGAAGGGCAGCGCCGTTACGTCGAGTCGCTTTCCGCTTACGCGCGTCAGTTTCTCGATCAGATGGAACGTCCCGAAGTCGATGTGATCGAAGGCCTTTCGCCGTCAATCGCCATCGAGCAGAAAACCACCACGCGCTCGCCGCGGTCCACCGTCGGCACGATCACGGAAATTTACGATTACCTCCGCGTGATCTACGCCACCGTTGGCGTGCCGCATTGCCCGAACTGCGGCAAGTCCATCACGCGCCAATCCAGCGAACAGATCGTCCAGTCCATCCTGCACGGTGAAATCTGCAAATCGGACGACCGCATCATGATTCTCGCGCCCATCGTCCGCGGACGAAAGGGCGCCTATCGCAAGGAACTCGAAAAATTCGCGCAAGACGGCTACGTTCGCGCTCGGATCAATGGAGAGTTGGTTCCGCTCGACGATCTCCCGGTCATTGATAAGCGCAAGAACCACACTATTGAAATCGTCATTGATCGGCTGCTCGTCAAGCAGGGCATCGCCGCGCGCCTCGAACAGTCCATTGCCACCGCGCTGAAACTGGCAAGCGGCCTGGTCACCGTCGCCATCGTCGGCGGCAAGGAACATACTTTTTCGGAAAAACTCGCCTGCCCCGATTGCGGCATCTCCGTTCCGCAGCTCGAGCCGCGCTCGTTCAGTTTCAATTCGCCCTATGGCGCTTGCCCTGCGTGCAACGGCCTCGGCTCCAAGTACGATTTTGATCCGTCGAAGATTATCACCGATTGGACGCGCCCGCTCTTTGATGGCGGACTCGGCCCTGGTTCCGGCTCGGCGATTCTGAAGCGCACTCTTGAGCTCGGCGCTTACGCGCACGGGTTTGATCTCGAAACGCCGTTTGAAAAATATCCCGCGCCCGTCCAGAACATGCTGTTGTACGGCTACCCGCCGACCAACGGCCGTGGTGGTGCAGATGGAAATGGATCAGCAGAGAAAAGAGTCAAAGCCGAAAAAGGATTTCGCTTCCCCGGCATTCTGAAATTCCTCGAAAGAAATTTTGAGGAGTCCAACTCTGATTCCTACCGCGAGTGGATCACGCAGTACATGTCCGCAACGCTCTGCGGCACGTGCCATGGCAAGCGGCTGCGCCCCGAATCGCTTGCCGTAAAACTCGCAAGCTGGTCACTTTCCGATTTCACCGCGCTATCGCTTAGCTCCGCGCGTCCCGCCGTTGACAAAATTCTCAAGCACCTCACCGAGCGCCAGAAAGAAATCGCCGCGCGCCCGCTCGAAGAAGTTTCCGAACGCATCGAATTTCTTCTTGCCGTCGGTCTCGGCTATCTCAGTCTCGATCGCTCCGCCGCCACGCTTTCCGGCGGTGAAGCTCAACGCATTCGCCTGGCCACGCAAATCGGCTCGCGCCTCCGCGGCGTTCTTTACGTTCTCGATGAACCCAGCATCGGCCTCCACGCGCGTGACAATGCGAGCCTTCTCGGGTCGCTCGAACATCTCCGCAATCTCGGCAACACCGTCCTCGTTGTCGAGCACGACGAAGACACCATCCGCCGCGCCGATTTCGTCGTCGACCTCGGCCCCGGCGCGGGCAACGCCGGCGGCTACCTCGTCGCCCAAGGAAAGCCAGCGCAAATAGAAGCCACGCCTGAATCGCTCACCGGCCAATATCTCAGCGGCACGGCCAAGATCGCCGTCCCCGAAAAACGCCGCAGCCCCAACGGCAAAGCCATTCAAATTCTCGGCGCGAGCGCGAACAATCTGAAGGACGTGGACATTACGCTGCCACTTGGCTTGCTCACTGTCGTCACCGGCGTCTCCGGTTCCGGCAAATCCACTTTGGTCAACGACATTCTTTACCGAGCGCTCGCGCAGAAGCTTTACCGTTCTTCCGAAGCGCCAGCCGCGCATCGCGAAATTCTAGGCGCCGAGCACATCGACAAAGTCATCGAGATCGATCAAGCGCCCATCGGACGCACGCCGCGGTCGAATCCCGCCACCTACACCGGCGTATTCGCGCCCATCCGCGATCTCTTTGCCATGCTTCCGGAATCGCGCGAGCGCGGCTACCGCGCGGGCCGCTTCAGCTTCAACGTGAAAGGCGGCCGCTGCGAAGCCTGCCAGGGGGACGGGCTCCGCCGCATCGAAATGAATTTTCTTCCGGATGTCTACGTGATGTGCGAAGTTTGCCGCGGCCGCCGCTACAATTCGGAAACGCTCGCCGTTCGCTACAAAGGCCATTCCATCAGCGATGTTTTGAATTTGCCTTCGACCGACGCGCTGAAGTTGCTGGAAAATATTCCGCAGATTCAGCAGAAGCTCGCAACTCTCGTCGAAGTCGGCCTCGGCTACGTCACTCTGGGCCAATCCGCGACGACTCTTTCCGGCGGTGAAGCGCAGCGCATCAAGCTCGCACGCGAACTTTCCAAGCGCCAGACCGGCCGCACCCTCTATATCCTCGACGAGCCGACGACGGGATTGCACTTCGACGACGTACGAAAACTACTCGACGTTCTGCAACGCCTCGTCGATCTCGGCAACACCGTGCTCATCATCGAGCATCATCTCGACGTCATCAAACAAGCCGACTGGATTATTGACCTCGGTCCCGAAGGCGGCGAAGGCGGCGGCCGCATCGTGGCCCAGGGCCCGCCCGAACTCGTCGCCCGCACCAAGAAATCCTACACCGGCCAGTCCCTCGCTCGCGTCCTTGGCATTTCTAACAACGGCCACGCGAACGGCAACGGCGGCAACAACAGATGAAGCTCATGAGTAAATTTCGGGCTGTCTTTGTAGAGGCCGGGCTTCAGCCCGCCGCTTCTTCAGCTGCTACCATTCCCTCCTGCTTGGTATTGTCCGCGTTGCGCGTTAGAGTATCCCCAACTCCATGAGCATCTATTCGATTCAGCCCATCACGCTTGGCGCAGTGCACACGTATCCGCTGGCGTCGCGCAGGAGCAAAGTCAGCTTGCGCGACTTTGCCAAGCCCACCGGCGGGAACGCTTCGCTCACAAAATTTCTGGAATCACTGCCGAACATCCTTGCGGCCGAAGATCTCCGCGATCTTCTGAGTGCCATGCACACCGCACGCAAGCAGCGTAAACCTATCCTTTGGGGCATCGGCGGCCACGTCATCAAGGTCGGCCTGGGCCCGGTGCTGATCGATTTGATGAAACGCGGCTTCGTCTCTGGAATCGCTATGAATGGGGCGGCGCTCATCCACGATTTCGAGATTGCCCTCGCGGGCAACACGTCCGAGGATGTCGAAGCAGGAATCGGCGAAGGCCAGTTCGGTATGGCTGCGGAAACCGGGCAGTACATCAACGAAATCGCCAAGCTCTCTCATCGCATTCGCATCGGCTACGGCGAAGCCGCAGGGCAATATCTTTCAAGCGGAATCATCGATGTTAAACACGCCGATTCCAGCGTGCTCGTTGCTGCGTATAAGTACCGCATCCCCGTGACGATTCATCTCGCCATCGGCACGGACATTCCGCACATGCATCCCGCAGCCAACGGCGCGGCGCTCGGCGATGCCACGCATCACGACTTCCGATTGTTCTGCGCGCTTGTGCAGCAGATGCATCCCGGCGGCGTGTATCTCAATTGGGGCTCCGCCGTTCTTCTGCCGGAGATATTTCTCAAAGCCGTATCCGTTGTCCGCAATCTCGGCGTACCGCTGCGGCCCATCACCACCGCGAATTTCGACTTTATCCAGCACTATCGTCCGATGCAGAATGTAGTGAAGCGTCCCACCGCCTCGCCCCGCGGCAGCCGCGGACCTGAATCGCACGGCTACGCCATCACCGGCCACCACGAGCTGCTTTTGCCGCTCGTCGCCGCCGCGCTGGCCGCCGGCTGGCCTAAGAAGCGCCGTGCTGGAAAACGATGAGCCTTTTCGACGAAAATCCGCCGAGCTCCCCGGAAGAAAATCTTCTCGGGGAGCGTTCGACTGGCCAGTCCGCAGAATTGGCAACTGCGGAACCACTCGTTCAGCAACCTGCCGGCGACCCCCTATCTTATCTGCCTGTCACACCCACTGGTTCTGTCCCTCCGCCCAATTTGCCGGAAGACTTGCGCATATCCTGGTCGTGGCCGCATCTTTTGGTCTTCGGCGTTTTTGTCGTTTCCAGCCTGCTTACTCTCCAACTCGCTGTTATCTTTTACTTTTCAGCGAACCGGAATCTTTCCCAGAAGCAGCTCAAGCAACTTTTCGAGTCCGATCCAAGGCTTATCATCGGCATGAATGTACTGTGGTTCGCCCTGATTCTGTTTTTTCTTTACATTACGCTGGCCGTCCTGCGCGACTTGCCTTTCTGGCATTCTCTCGGCTGGAAGAAACTCAAATCGGATCCCTCCCAAGGGCAGGGGCGTCCATGGATGTATTTCCTTTCCGGTTGCGGCCTGTCCATCTTCGTGGTCATCGCCAGCTCGCGCGTGAAGGATGTGGATCACGTGCCCATCCAGGAGTTCTTCAAGAGCCGAACCGGTGCTTTCTCGCTGATGGCCATGGCGGTACTCATTGCACCTCTCGTGGAGGAAACCGTTTTTCGCGGCTATTTGTATCCGGTCCTGGCGCGAATTGCGTCGGCGGTTCTCCAGTACTTTGGCATGGAATTCTCGATTGCCACGCGGACCGGCGTGGCGACCAGTATTCTAATGACAGGCACGCTGTTTGGCGTCATGCACGCACCGCAGCTTGGCTGGACTTGGGGCCTGGTCAGCCTGCTCACCCTCGTTGGCGTGATTTTTACGTTTGCGCGTGCCTGGACCGGGACGGTGGTCGCGAGTTTCCTGCTGCATCTTGGTTACAATTCCATGATTGCGTTTACTTCCATTATCGCGACCAAGGGCTTCACGCACATGCCCCCGGGGCACTGAGCTACGCGTGGACCGATTCGTCTTCTTTTGCCGGCTTCGCTACAATTGGATTTGGTGAGGACATCGAAAACATGTACGTAGCACGACCCATCGAATGGACCGGCCAGGGCGTGGTGATGCTCGACCAGCGACGCCTTCCCGCCGAGGAGATCTCGTACACGTACACGGACTACCGCGAAGTAGCAAAAGCCATACGCGAAATGGTGATCCGCGGCGCGCCGGCTATCGGCGTGGCCGCGGCGATGGGAGCCGCGCTCGGCGTTCTGCATTCTTCCGCGAAATCGGTCGAAGCGCTTAAAGTTGAATTCACGGAAATCTGCGACACGCTCGCGAAAACCCGCCCGACCGCAGTGGATCTTTTCTGGGCCCTCGAGCGCATGAAGAGCCGTTTCGCCGAATTGACCGCCGCGAATTTAGATTTGGGCAAAATCAAACAGAAGATGGTGGAGGAAGCTCAGCAAGTCCATTTCGAAAAGAAGGCCACCGACGAGGCCATGGGCCGATTCGGTGCGGAATTGATGCCGCGCGAAGGGCAAGTGATGACGCAATGCAACGCTGGAGCGCTGGCGACGGGCGGCATTGGCACGGCGCTTGGCGTGATTCGAACCGCGTTCGAACAGGGGAAAAAGATCCACGTGCTGGTGCCGGAAACGCGACCCTATCTTCAAGGCGCGCGCCTGACAGCGTGGGAGCTGCACAAAGCAGGGATACCGCTCACGCTGATCACCGACAATATGGTGGGACACTTCCTGAAGACGGGAAAAGTTGGCGCGATCGTGACCGGCGCCGACCGCATCGCTTCGAATGGCGACACCGCGAACAAGATCGGTACCTACCAGATGGCGGTTCTGGCGAAAGAGAACAATGTTCCCTTTTACATCGCCGCACCGGTTTCCACTTTCGATTTATCGATTCCGGATGGCGAGCACATTCCCATCGAAGAGCGCTCCGCTGCCGAGGTCACACATTTGCAAGGCGTTCGAATCGCCCCCGACGTTCACGCGGCGCATCCCGCTTTCGACGTGACTCCCGCGCGCTATATCGCTGCCATCTTCACGGAACGCGGCGTTGCCCGCGCGCCTTACACGGATTCTCTCCGCGCGCTCGCTTCTCCGTCCGCCCCAGCCCTTACCGCGCGGTAGTCACCTCAGGACACCGCCGCGTTTGCCATCAGTTGGCAAGCTTCCAGGACGTTACCTGGCTGTCGTTGAAAGAAGTTCTCACCAGCAAGTTGGGATACGTCTTGGCGTCGATGTTGTCGTACGGCGAGTAAGTTCCGCGAGCGCTCTTGCCGCTATCGTTGCGAAAATCAACCTGCGTATAATGTTTCTCGATGCTCTCATGTTCTCGTGTGCTGGCTCGTGCTTTCTGCTTACTGCTCGTATTTGGTTTGATTCCGCGTCTTCAAGCTTTTCCGGCGGCTTCCTGGAACGGCGTGGTGCGCGACTCGGCGGGGAATCCCGTCGGGAAGGCTGACGTAAAGCTCGTCTCGATGGACACAAAGGGCGAGCATTCCGCGACAACATCTACTAGCGGCCAATTTGTGTTTGCCGCGGTCCCAGCGGGCAATTACAAAGTCACAGTAAGTGGTGAGGGCAAAACTTGGTCTGCTGCAGACCCC
>JBGPIX010000071.1:0-18115 GCA_041485085.1 Candidatus Acidiferrum sp. | reverse complement strand
CGCTACGCTTGGGGAGAAATCTGGACGCGTCCAGGCCTTCCCCGGCAGACACGCAGCATGCTCACCCTGGCGATGATGGTGGCGCTCAATCGGCCTGACGAGCTTCGCATGCATCTGCGTGCCGCGATAAACAACGGTGTAACGCGCGAACAAATCCGCGAGGTGCTCCTGCAAACCGCGATTTATTGCGGCGTCCCCGCGGCAAATTCCGCGTTTCATCTCGCGCAGGAAGTATTGGAAGAGCAAGGAAAGTAAGCTTGCCCGTTCGTGTCGTGAGCAAGGAATGTGCAGTGATCGCCTGAATCTTACTTCAGGGTAACAAGTCGTTTCTGAGCATCAGCGACCAGGGGATCCCCGGCGCCTCTTTCTTTGATAGAAAGGAATGTTTTGTAGGACTCGACGGCGCCAGAACTCTTCAATCCCTCCCGGGCCCGGCCCTGATAATAATAAACCGGCGGCAAATAATGGTAGCTTGGCACATCATCTAGAAAGACAGAAGTTACTTCTCCGCGCCGCTTGAGGCACACATCAAATTCGGAAGAAGCTTCCGTGAACGCTCCCGCATCGAGATACGCTCGTCCAAGATCGAAATGCCCAAGCCAGGTATCGCCAAGCTTTTGGGCCGCCTGAAATATGTTCACCGCCTCGCGGACATTCCCCTTTTTGAGCTGCGCCTCGCCGGCGATTAATTTCGCGTAGATCTGCGGTTCTGTTTCGAGGCGCTGCGCGAGCGGGCCGGCAATCACCAGGGCGCGTGGTTCCTGCCCCGCGGATTGATAGGCCTGCGCGACGCGATACAAAATCCCCTCGTCTTTGCTTCCCGCCGCGCTCCCCGCAACCGCAAGGGCTTCTCCGGGCCTATTCAGTGCGAGCAGCGTCTGCGCCAGTGTCGCCTGATTGTACGCCGCGGAGTCAGTATCCTTGTCCGCCTGATTTTCAATAATTCCTTTGCGAAGAATCGCAACAGCGTCCGCGAGCCGGCCTTCATAAAGCGCGAGGTCGGCAAGCCCCGTCGCTGCCATCGAGGCCCCTCGAGGGCTCATGGATAGTAATCTGTCATATTCTCTCTGCGCTTCTTCCGAATGGCCCGCGGCGAGCTTCGCCAGCGCCAGCGTTCGCATACCGACTTCGAACTTTGGATTCTCCTTCAAGACCTCTTGCGCCTCGCTCGCGGCAGTATCAAAATCTCCCGCGTAAAGCGCGTACAGCGAAAGATTGCTCCGCTGCTGCACGCTCTGCGGCATGATTTCGATCGCCCGTTTCTGTTCCTCCAGCGCCTTGGTCATGTCCCGCTGATAAAAATAAGCGAGCGCCAGGTTCGCGTGACCCGCCGTGTCCGAGGGAAATTGCTTCACCAGCGTCGTCAATTCCTCAATGGCTTTTGGCTGATTGCGCATCAACAAGTAGTAGCCGCTACGCGTCCGGTATTTTTCGCGATCGGTCATCCGGTCGATCCGCGACATTGCCGCCTGATAATTTTTCTCCGCCTCCTGCCGCTTTCCGGTATTCGCATCCATGGCCGCCAAGCCGGCATAGGCACGGCCCAGATCCGGATCGAGTTCCACGGCCAAGTTGTAAGCCGCCTTCGCGTCATCCCACTTGCCCGACTGCTGCAGGTCCTGTCCCATCGCGTACGCATGCGCCGCTTCCAGCGAGGCTGCTGTGAAGGTCTCCGCTGCTGACCGTTGCGCGGATTCTGGCGTCGTATCCCCCAAACCCTTTCGGATTTGTTCGGCAAGCTTGCCTGCCGCAGCAAGAACATCTTGCTTGCTGGACGCCTTCCTCTGCTCCTGAACGATGGCCTTGCCCGTCGCGGCATCCAGGCTGGCCACGGATACGGTGTATCCATTTCCCTCTTGGGTGATCGATCCGCTCACTACCACGTTCACGCCCTCACGTACCGCAACGAGCTGAGCGAGCGAGGCGTCCATATGCGTCGTCCCAGGTTGCAGCCTTGCGGCTACCTTTTTTGCTTGCCCTCGGTTGTAGGAAGAAATAAACGGCGCCCCTTCGAGCGCGATGCTCAACATGGGCTCCAGCGTTCCATCAAAAACTGTGTCGCCCGTCTTGTTGTCGAAATCGGCGATCAATAAGGTGACCGGTGCATGCGGAGCAACTGGTTGCGAACTGAATTTTGACCGCAGCGCAAGCCCTGCCACTACCAAGATAACCGCCAAGCCGGCGCCGACCCACTTTGCATACCCTGGCAGCGCACCGGCGCTCACCACCGTGACTCGGGTTCCCGCGCCTGGCCCTTGCCAGTCTTCGATCGCATGCAATAGCTCAGTCGCGCTTGCAAATCGCTTTTGCGGATCAATCTCCAGGCATTTTTTCACGATCTCGCTCAGCGGTTGCGGAATCGTTTTGTCCAGCTCCCCCAGCGGGCGGGCCGGCTCGCTCGTACGCTTCCAAAGCTTGCCCATCGTCGTGTCCGCGTTGAAGGGTGACTGCCCGCTGAGAATCTCGTAGAAAATAATTCCTATCGCGAATAGATCCGAGCGCGCGTCGACCGTCTGCCCCTTTGCCTGCTCGGGAGACATATAATCCGGCGTGCCGATCAGCGCGCCTGTCTGCGTCATGCTGGAAGTCAGTGTGGAGCGTGCGATGCCGAAATCCATCACGTAGACCCGCCCGGTCTTGTCCAGCATGATGTTTTGCGGTTTCAAATCCCGGTGGATCACTCCCTCGGCATGCGCCACTTCGAGGGCCCTGCAAACTTGCGCAATAATTTTCGCCGCATCCGCTGGTTCGATCTTTTTCTTTTGCTTGAGGAGGCTCTGTAAATCCTGCCCCTCGATGTACTCCATCGTGATGAACTTGATCCCCTCGGCCTGGCCCAGATCAAAAATGCGGATGACATTCTTGTGCGTAATCTGCCGCGCGAGAATCAATTCCTGCTTGAATCTCCTCAATATCTCGGGATTCGCGGCCATGTCACCGCGAATCACTTTCAGAGCCACCTGGCGATCCAATTCCCGGTCATGGGCCTGATAAACGGCGCCCATGCCCCCTTGCCCGAGCAATCGTATGATTTCGTATCGTTCGCCGAGAACCGTTCCCGGCGAGAGTGGCTTCAGCGCAGCAGTGGCCACGACCACATTGCCAGCAGGGACGGACCATCCTCCATCCTGGCCGGGGCCGAGCGTCTGATCGCTAATTGGAAGTGGCGTGGAGCATTTCTCGCATTGAACCAGCTCTTCCGCGTTGGGGTGGCTGCAAAGTGGACAAACCATTCGTTTCACGCCCCTGAGTGCGTGAGCGACCTAATTATCTAGCCTTCGCGCAGAAAATCAAGTTTTTGAACGTCTTACGCGGCTTGGGGATACTCTTCTCGGTGGAGGAAAAACGAAATTCAATAGAGCTGCTGATTTGATGCAACGTATCTCATGATGAATAGGCAATGCCGCCCGGCTTCACCAGGAAAACCGGCGCCCTATCTCTTAGCTTAGGGAGCGCCGCACGAAGACGTGTTTCGCAGCTTCTTAAGCTTCAATTGTTGTTGCTGCTGGGCGCTGCTTGTTCGATCAGGAATGTGCGCGTAATAAACGAGCTGTCCGTAAGCAAGGCAGTCGCCGGGAAATGTGAGTCCTGCACGGCACGCACCAGCCCCATGGGCCGCACCTTTCCATCCTTACTCACCCTGCATTCAAAGACGACCGTGCCCCGCCTGTCGATGATGACCATTTTGAAGGGCGGGCTGCACTTGCGGGGCTCGCTTGGCCTGATAAAGCCCATCATTTCGTCAGCCAGCCCGCCCGCAATGTTTTGGTAGTTTACCGCTTGGATGGATCGGAGGGATTTGCTCTTGAGCGTTTCGCTATGCCCGCTGCTGGTGTGCTTCATTTCTCAAACTCTCCTTCACGTCTTGCGTTCGACTCGGAAGAAGCTCGATCTGCCTCCAAGCAACCTGCCACCGGGCCAGCTATATGGCCGAATTGAGTATAGCTATATAGCACATATTTTCGGTTGTCAAGATCTCTTTTATGTTTTATAAAGATATGGAGAGAGAGGACTATAGCACTGCTCGAATCCCGCTCTATAACACTGCCGTTCTAGAAATGAACACGTCGTGCTTTCGGCTCTTGACGTAAGGTCGAATTAGAATATTGTTCTTGCCATGAATCCAGTTTCCACCCCTGCGCCCCTCAAGAGATCGCGGGCCAATTCGGGAGACAGAATGCCAGCGAAGAGCCGCAACGGTTTGCCCGCTTACCAGCGAATCCAAACCGCCATCCGCAAGCGTATCGATGCCGGGCAACTGCGTCCGGGTGACGCCGTGCCCTCTGAGCGCGACCTTGCCAAGATTCATCAGGTCAGCCTCATGACCGCTCGTCACGCCCTTGCCTCTCTGGAACAAGAAGGCATCGTCGAACGCCGCCGTGGCATCGGCACTTTCGTTGCCGCCCCTAAAATTCACTTCAATAAATTGATGAGCTACACCGAGCAGATGTCCAGCCGCAGCCTCACCGCCGGTTCCAAAGTGCTTTTCGCCAAAGTGCTCGATAACGAAAACGAAGCCGCCGCGCGCCTCTCCCTTCCACCCACCAGCCAGGTCATCAAACTCGAACGCCTCCGCCACGCCGCGGGCGAACCTTTCGCCCTGGAAACCTGCTACCTCAACGCCGCCGAATTCCCAGGCCTTTTGGACGCGCCCATCGGCCGCGAATCCCTTTTCGGAATTCTCGAGCGCAACTACAAGATAGAGCTTGGCTATGCCGACGAAGAGGTTGACGCGACCGCGGCCGATCCGAGAATCGCGGAGATACTTTCCATTCCCCGCCGCGATCCGCTCCTGCGCATTCGGCAGGTCATTTATTCGACCAAAGGCAAAGCCATCATGTACGTGCTTGGCTTCTATCGTTCAGACCGTCACAATCTCGTCATTCGCCGCTTCAGGTGAGACTGACGAAAATCTTTCGTTAGCCCATAATTGTTTCCGGTAACAAGGAAGCTCAGTTCAGAGAGGACGCTGCATGCTGGTGATCCTGAAACGCAACGCCGAAGAAATAAGTTTACAGGCCGCGCAGCTCATAGCCTCTGCGGTCCATAAGAAGCCCGCATTGGTGCTGGGCCTGGCCACTGGCAGCACCATGGTCGGCGTTTACAAACACCTCGTGGGCCTTCACAAGCAGGGCTCGCTCGATTTCTCCCGCGTCGTTACTTTTAATCTCGATGAGTACCTCGGACTTCCCGCCGCGCATTCTCAAAGCTTTCATCACTTCATGCAGGAAAATCTCTTCGCGCACGTCAATGTGAGTCCCCGAAATATCCACATTCCCGACGGCACCATCCGTGGGAAGTACGATCAATATTGCGCATCCTATGAAGAAGCCATCCGCAAAGCCGGCGGAATCGACCTCCAGCTTTTGGGTATCGGCCGCAATGGCCACATCGGTTTCAACGAACCGACGTCCAGCATCGGTTCCCGCACGCGCCTGAAAGTCTTGAGCAAGGAGACGTTGGACGACAACTCAAAATTTTTCGCTCCTGGCGAAGAAAGCCCGCGTTGTGCCATCACCATGGGCATCGGCACGATTTTGGAAGCCCGTAAAGTTCTCCTGCTCGCTACCGGCGCATCCAAGTCCGCCGCCATCGCAAAATCCATCGAAGGTCCCATCGCCTCCGCGGTTTCCGCCTCCGCACTGCAACTCCATCCCGACGTAACTTTCATCATCGATGATGCCGCCGCCTCGCAACTCACCCAGCGCGACTACTATCACCGCGTCCTCGAAATGACCGCTCTCCTGACCCCCGATCGCCTCTCGTAGATTCAAATTTTCCGCGCCCTCGGCTCGACTCTGAGTACAATCAATTGCCAGATTTATATTGGACTGGATTGTCCACTTATCTCCAAGGAGTGCGCGGACCGGAAACATGAAACCCGAAAAGCTTTTCCCCATGTTTCTGAAACTCTCCGCACGTCCTTGCCTCGTGGTCGGCGCCGGCGCCATCGCTGAATCCAAAATTGCCAGCCTTCTGGATGCCGGAGGCCGTGTGCGCGTGGTTGCACCCGAAGCAACAGTGCAAGTCCGCGACTGGGCACAGTCGAACACCATCGAATGGCACCAACGTCCATTTGAACCGGACGATCTCGACGGCATGTTTCTAGTCATCGCCGCAACATCCTCCACGGAACTTCACGAGCGCATCTTCGAGGAAGCGACTCGCCGGGGCGTGCTCTGCAACATCGTGGATATTCCGCCTCTTTGCGACTTCTACTATCCTTCTGTCGTTCAACGCGGGGCGCTCCAGATCGCCATCTCGACCGCTGGGCAGAGCCCCGCTCTCGCCCAACGCCTCAGAAAGCAGCTCGAAGACCAGTTCGGCCCGGAATACGAAGAATGGCTCGCTCAGTTAGGGGAGGCACGCGAAAAGCTCCACTCCACCGACATGGAACCTGACCAGCGTAAACGTCTGCTGCACGAAGCCGCCACCGATGAAGCTTTCGAAGCGTTCCTCAAAAGTCGCCGCAAATCAGAAAATTCGGGCTGAGTTTCCGCGTTAGCCTCGACCCGTCCATTTTGCCTTCCCCGCTATTCAAAATATCGATTCACAAAATCCATATTTCCACGATACCGCCAGTAACCCCCGGTGTTAGTGTCGTACTGCGGCATCAGCAGTTGGCAGTTATCGAACTGCCGCTGCGGGAAGGGCCTGGCTTTAGGCCAGTGGCAGGGTTGCACCAATGCGAGCACCAACCATGAAGGGTACGGTCTATATAATGGGCACCGGCTCGGGAGATCCCGGGCTCCTAAACACCCAAGCACTGCATATACTACGAACAGCCGAGGTCGTTTTACACGACGACTCAGTCTCCGCTGAGATTCTCGATTTAATCCCGGCCTCGACGCAGGTCCGCAACGTTCACAAACTGGTTTTGCTGGCGGGGACCCTTCAGGAAAAAATCAATTCCTTGCTGATCTCTGCTGCCCGGGAAGGACATCAAGTCGTCCGCCTAGTCGCGAATGACTCATTTCAATCTGCACTTGCCGACCAGCAAACAGCCGCACTCGCCGAAGCTGGAGTCGAGTTCGAGTTGATAGTTGACACACCGATCGCGGTGGGAGCCTCTGCCGGCACAAACTCGCACTGAGTTACCCGCGCGATTCTCTACAGGACGCCTCTGCTTCAGCCCGCAGATGCAATTCCTTGCCGTTTTCGGCGCAGCAGTTCTCCGGCTTGCTCGGCAGTTTCCTTCACCAGAAATCCCATTTTCGGATGTGAAGGCTCAATGTCAACCCGAATCCCGCGTCGCTGCAGTTCTTCCGATGTGGTCGGCCCAATCGAAGCCACGATCGCCCGGCCGAGTCCCTGTCGCATCGGCTCTTCCAGACTCATTTCCGCGGCAATTTGGAAGAGGTGCGCCAACTGCACGCTCGTGGTGAAAAGCGCTACATCAATCTCGCCGGCGGCAAGTGCCTTCACGGCTGCCTGAAGAGGAGCAAGGTCTTCCGGCAACGCCCATTGATAGATGGGCACGCAAGTAACTACCGCGCCTCGCTCTCGAAGCCCGCTCAGCAATTCCGGATTGGATACGCCATATTCCTGCACAGCAACGCGCTTCCCTGGCAAGCGTAATTCCTCTCGAGAGACTCCCGCTTCATCGAGCGCCAGCAAAAGCTCTCGCCAAGTGTTCGGTTCTGGAACCGTGATGGCAGGCGTCACGCCAAGTTCGCGCAGAACGGCAACCGGCTTTGGCCCACGCGGCACTACGCTGACGCGCCGCAAAGCGGCGATGTAGTCCTCGCGTTTGTATGAAGTCTCGACAACCCTAAGGAGCGCCCGCGCGCCGACTCCGGTCAAGAAAATGACCATGTCGAAATCGCCCGCGAATAGCGCCGCCGCAAACGCCAGCGCTTCCTTATTTGACTCCAGCGGCACTTCGCGCATCGCCGGTGCAACCACTGGTTCGCCGCCATAGTTCGAAATGAGTTTGGCGAGTTCTGGAGCGCGGCGGCTCTCCAGCGACAGCACTCGCAATCCATCAAATCCGCTCATGGTTCTGAATTGTCGGCTAGAAATGCCCCGGCCGCCAGCTTCATTTGCTGCCAATCTTCACGAAGCCGGGCTTGCAGAAGAAGAGTCACCCGAAGCAACTCGGTTCGGGTCTCCGCAAAAAAGCGTATTGCTTTGATTCTCAGTGCACGACTCGGGGACTTCAATAAGAATGACCCCCGACTCAATCCGTGTCCGATACGTCGCCACGCAGGCGGGCTGCGCTTCTGGTTTGGTAACTCCTCCCGTTTCCAGGCTGATCTTCCAAGCATGAAGCGGACAAACCACCGTGTTCCCGGTGACTATTCCTTCCGCCAATGGGCCGCCCTTGTGAGGACATCGTCCATCCACAGCTAGCACGCGTTCGCCAAGATTGAAAATCGCGATTTCGTGGCCGGCGACGCTCACCGACCGCCCTTCTCGCAATGGAATATTTTGCAGCGCCGTGATACGAACCCATTGTTTGTCGCTCATGCCTGCACCTTTTCCAACGGCTCGATTTGCACGAACTGCGTGGGATGCCGGGGCGCATCGCCTTCCAGCCAGGCGTCTCGCGAAATGCGTTTGGACTTTCGCAGCCGCTCTCGCAAACCCTGCTGGATCGCCAACGGTGCATAGACCGTGTCGCGCCGAACCTTTTCGATACCGATGCGCTCGACAAAATCGTAGGTACGCTCCAGGTAATTCGCATTCTCCCGGTAGTACTGGAAAAACAGCGTAGCTCCCTGAAGCGCTTCCTCCGTCGACTCCACGGTGATCAGCAGGTCCGCCTTGCGAACTTTCTTCCCGGCCGCGCCACCCACTACCACCTGCCAGCTTCCCTCCTGTCCAATAATGCCGATGTCTTTCACCGTGGCTTCCGCACAATTGCGCGGACAGCCTACTGCACCCATCTTCAGCTTGTGCGGTGTATACATATTTTCAAGCCGACGCTCCAGCTCGATGCCCGCTTTCGTCGAATCCTGCACCCCGAAGCGGCAAAAATCCGTACCCACACAAGTCTTCACCATGCGCACACCTTTCGTGTACGCCTGGCCAGAAGGCATTCCTAAGTCCGCCCAGATCTGCGGCAAGTCCGCCTTCTTTACGCCTAGCAAATCGATGCGCTGGCTGCCGGTGATCTTCACCATCTTCACCTTGTATTTGTCGGCTACGTCGGCGATGCGCCGCAATTCTCTCGCCGAAGTCACGCCACCGCGAATGCGCGGCACCACCGAAAACGTTCCATCTTTTTGAATATTGGCGTGCACGCGGTCGTTGATGAAGCGCGCCGAACGATCCTCATCGTGGTCGCCGCACCACAGCATGTCCACCATGTAGCTCAGCGCCGGCTTGCAGACTTCGCAGCCTACGCCATTGCCGTAAATCTCCAGCACTTCCTGCACGGAGCGGAGTCTTTGGCTGCGCAAAATCTCGCGAAGTTTGTCCTCCGGAAACGGGACGCACTTGCAAAGATTTCTCTTCGCCTCTTCCTGAAACTCCGGCGCAACCGCTTTCAATAGTTGCTGGCAAACTTCCGTGCAACTGCCGCAACCCGTTGATGCACGCGTGCAATCTTTCAACTGCGCGAGCGTGCCGATTCCCTTCTCATGGATGGCTTGAATGATTGTGCCCTTCGTGACTCCGTTGCACCCGCAAACTACCTTGCTGTCTGCCATCGCCGCAACGTCAAGGCCCGCGTCATCCGCAGGTCCGGGAAAAAGCAGCTGGCGGCGCATGGCCGCTAAGTCTGTCGAAGCGCGCAGCCAATCCATGTAACGATGGCTGTCCGATGTGTCTCCCACGAGAATTACTCCGGCCAGCTTGCCGTCCCTCACGGTAAGCTTCTTGTAGACACCTAGCGCTGGATCTTCGTAACGCACCGCATCCGTGCCAGGAACCTTCTCGCTGAAATTACCGGCGGAGAAAACGTCCACGCCCATGATTTTCAGTTTCGCTGCCTGGATGGTGCCACCGTAGACCGGCCCCCGATTACCTGTAATCGTCGCGGCCAAAACTTTTCCTTGTTCGAACAGTGGTGCCACCAAACCGTAACACGTGCCGTTGTGTTCCACGCATTCGCCTACCGCGAAGACATCCGGGTTCGACGTTTCCATGTAGTCGTTCACCACGATGCCGCGGTTCACTTGCAATCCCGATTTGCGCCCGAGTTCCACATTCGGGCGGATTCCCGCAGCGATAACTACAAAATCGGCTTCCACGCTGCTGCCGTCCTTGAACGCCAGCCCCACTGCTCTTCCATTTCCGAGAATCGCCGTGGTGCTCCGCTCCAGCAACACTTTCACGCCGAGGCATTCCATTTTTGCTTTGAGGTAACCGCCGCCCGTGAGATCGAGCTGGCGCTCCATGAGCGTATCCATTAGATGAACAACCGTTACGTCGCAGCCTTGCACTTGCAGTCCGCGCGCCGCTTCGAGTCCAAGGAGGCCGCCACCGATGACCACCGCTTTCTTGCCGGGCGCCGCGCAATCAAGCAGCGCGCGCGTGTCGTCCAAGTTGCGGAAAACGAACACACCTTCTTTCTTGGTTCCCTCCATTGGAGGAATTAGCGGTGTGCTTCCCGTGGCGATCAACAGTTTGTCGAACGGCGTGATACTGCCATCATCGCCGGCCACCGTTTTGCGTTCGGCATCTACGTCTGTGATTCGAACGCCAAGACGCAAGTTAATTCCATTCCTCTCGTACCACTCGAGACTATTCAGCAGAATGTCATCCGCCGCCTTCTCGCCCGCAAGCACTGAGGAGAGCAGGATGCGGTTGTAGTTGACATGCGTTTCGTCCCCGAAAATCGTGATTTCAAACTTTGGCGCATGTTTCAGAATCTGCTCGACGCAAGCAACGCCTGCCATGCCGTTTCCGACAACCACGAGTTTCTGCATCATCGAGCCGCCTTTTGCTCGATTGCGTGACACTTCATCACAGCACCCGCGCTTCGACTGTCCGATCCAGCTTGATCTCTTCCGTCATCTGCGGAACTAGAACCGGAACTGCATCGGAGGAGGCTTGCTTCACTCGAAAAGTCGCATACAAGGCGAGGCCCGTGAAAAACGCGCCCGATACAATATTCCCCAGCGTGACCGGAACCTGATTCCACAGCCACCACTGCCGCACCGAAACCGGAGCGCCAAAAAACATTCCCGCCGGAATCAAGAACATATTCACGATCGAATGTTCATAGCCATGTGCGAAAAACGTCGTAATCGGCAGCCACATCGCGACAATCTTCCCGACCGTTGAACGCGAAACCATCGCCAGCACCGCTCCGATCGTGACCATCCAATTGCACAACATTCCTTTCACAAATGCGGTCGCCCACCCGCTCCCGCCTAGTGCCATGTAAGCCAGCGTCTTTTTCTGCGCCGCTTGTTTTAGCAAATCGCCCAGTGGGCCGCCCGCGGAAGTGCCGCAATTGGTTACTGCCAGGTAGAAAAGCGCCGCGTAGAAAACGCTTCCTAGCACGTTACCGAAGTACACCCAGCCCCAATTTCGAAGCAGCCTGCCAAAGGAAACTTCGCCGGCCGCGAGAGCCGCTGGCAACAAAGCGAAGTTACCGGTCGCGAGTTCAAGCCCCAGCAAAACCAGCATTACGAATCCGACGGGAAAAAGTAGCGCACCTACAATCGGCGGCAAACCTTGCGACAAAACGATCATGACCAGGGAGGTTGCGTAAGCGAGGAAAGCTCCCGCCAGGAAGCCTCGGAGCAGGAGATCCTTCGTGGACAGCGCGGCCTTTTTCTTGGCCACTCGCAGTGCTTCCTGAACTAGCTCCACCGGGTTCACGTAATCCATTCGACCCCTCCAGCAAGACTTCCAGCGAAAAGCGGCAGCTTCGCGACTTCATTCGGCGCATCACATGGGCACGTAGATGCTTGAGAATCCTGGCTACTTGTCATTCCCTGTAAGCCTTTGGGCAATCCTGCGTCTGGGACGAATGACCCTCAGTGCGGCGATTGTGGCCGGACCACATGCGCATGACAAACGCAATGAATTGATGCATTCGATTGAAATTTACGAAGTCCACTCGGGAATGGGCCGCCGGAATTCGGTGCGGTTTTAGGAGGGAGAGTGAAGTCTTCGGGGACTCACAAAAAAGATCGCACACGAAGTGCGTAGACGGACACGGATGCCTCGTCCGTGGTGTTCTTAGGTTCTTCTAATCTTTCTTCACTTCCCCACGCGTTGGTTCCCGAATTGCTCCCACAACTAGTCAAGGAAATCTCTCTTTATACCGATAGAGAGAACGAGAGGGTAAAAACCGTTGAGCACCATACCCACGCGCCTGCACAAATACACCAACCAGCGGCGCAGCCAGCGCGTCATGCTTTCGGTGAGAATTCTGATCAGCGGCGACCGCCTCGATGGGAAGAAGTTTTCCGAGGAAGCCCTGACATCCGTTGTCAACGCCCACGGCGCGCTGATCTTTCTGGCCGAGCAGGTCAGACTCGGCCAGACGCTTTCTGTCCGCAACATCAAATCGCATCAAGAGCTTCAGGCCGAGGTGGTGGACGTCGGTGCCGTGCACGACGGCAATTTCGAAGTAGGCATTGAGTTTCTCGAACCAGCTCCACGCTTCTGGCGCGTCGCCTTCCCTCCCGAAGACTGGAGCCCGCGTAGCCCCGAAGCCAAACGCCGCACCGTCTCTACGCGCGTCACCCCGCTAAAAACCGAACTCCCGAAGTAAACCCGCTCTTCCGATTTACAGGCGTCCGCGCGTTGGTTTGTAGGACTGGGCCTCAAACTTTCTCTGTCACCGTTGCTGCCGCCAGAACATCAAATCGGGCGGCATGCTAGAATGCAGCCGTCCCGCATCTTCGCAAGTAGAGATCGTCGCTCGCTGAAAGAAGAGGCCTTGTGAACTATTACTCCGCCAAAGAATTAGCCGAAAGCTTCCGCACTGTCCGCAAGAACACGGTGGTCATCGCGCAAGAAATTCCCGAAGAAAAATACGCCTTTCGACCGGCGCCCGATACCCGCAGCGTCGGCGAGCTACTGACGCATCTCGCGCTCTCGCACAGATTCCAATACCAAATTCACGCCACCGAACATAGAACCACGCTCGTAGGCTTCGACTTCCCGTCGCTCCTGAAGCGCTTTGTCGCCGAAGAGAAAGAACCCCGCGCCAAGGACCAGATTCTGGACATGCTCCGTACTTCCGGCGAGCAATGGGCCGGATTCTTGCAGGGCCTTACCGAAGATTTCCTCGCCGAGCAAGTGCACATGCCACCTGGCATGACCCCGCCGGCCAAGAGCCGCTTCGAGATGGTTCTTTCCGTCAAAGAACACGAAATGCACCACCGCGGCCAGCTTATGCTTATCGAGCGCCTGGTCGGCATCGTTCCCCACATGACCCGCGAGATGCAGTCCCGCCTGGCCGCCGCTGTAGCCGCAGCCGCAAAGGCCTAACGTCGCGCCTACGGCGCTTGGAGAGGACAGAAGATTCTCATCGCCCTAATTCGCCGCCTGGCTCGGGCCTTCACTTTTCGACAGAAAATTTGTATGTGGTGATGGTGTGGTAGTGCTCCCCGGGGTTCAGGACCACGGAGGGGAATTTCGGCTGGTTCGGGGAATCGGGAAAGTGCTGGGTCTCCAAGCAGAAGGCGTTGCGTTTCGGATAGGTCGCGCCGCCCTTGCCAGCGGTTTTGCCGTCCAGAAAATTCCCGGTGTAAAACTGGATGCCGGGCTCGGTGGTCCAAACCTCCATGACGCGGCCGGAGGTGGGCTCGGCGACGCGCGCGGCAAGAGATTCGCCGTGGTCCATCGGCATCCGCAAGACAAAATTGTGGTCGTAGCCGCCGCCCAGCTTCAACTGCTCGTCGGTTTGATCGATGCGCGCGCCGATGGCCGTCGGTTTGCGAAAGTCGAACGGCGTGCCCATCACGTCGCGAAGTTCTCCCGTGGGAATCAAGCCCGCATCCACCGGAGTGAACTGGTCGGCTTGAATCGTAAGCAGGTGGCCGAGAATGTCGCCGGAGCCCTGGCCGGCGAGATTAAAGTAAGCGTGGTTGGTAAGATTGACGACGGTTTTCTTGTCTGTGGTGGCGGAATATTCGATTTTTAGCGCGTTGGCATCCGTCAGCGTGTAAAGCACCCTCACTTTCAGGTTTCCTGGGAAACCTTCTTCGCCGTCCTTGCTGAGGTAGGAAAGCTCGAGCGACTGGCCGTCTTTGGCGGACACTGTTTTCGCAGTCCACAGCGCTTTGTTGAAACCCTTGATGCCGCCGTGGAGAGTGTTTTCACCGTTGTTCTTGGCAAGCGTGTAGGTCTTGCCGTCGAGCACGAATTGCGCGTGGCCGATGCGGTTGCCGTAGCGGCCAACGAGCGCGCCGAAGTAGTTCTTGTCGGCAACATAGCCGTCAGCGTTGTCGTAACCAAGAACCACATCGGCGAGCTTGCCGTTGCGGTCCGGCATTTTCAGCGAGACCAGCGCGCCGCCGTAATTGGTGATCGAGGCTTCTGCGCCGCTTTTATTGGTGAGCACATAAAGATCGACGGGCTGGCCCTCAGGAGTTTTGCCGAAAGGTTTCTTTATGGTAGCCGGTGCAGGGGTGGCATCAGGTGTTGCGCCAAGGGGCGCCAGAGTGGTCATAAGCAAAGCTCCCGTGAGAATTGTAAAGCTCATCCATCGTTTCATGTGCATCCCCCAACCGAAAGTATTCTCGATTGCAACACCCGAAATCCCAACAAGTCTACTTGGTGAGCCACCCTTTGGCTCGCGGAATTATTCATCGGCCGGGCGCCCGTGGAGCGAGTTTTTCAATGGCCGGAAATGGCGTGGAGACCATGAAGGCGTGCTCGGGAACGGCGGTGCCGGAGCGCAGCGCTTTGGTCATCAACGCGAGCGCTTCTCCCGTGCTGGGCGGGACAACTACGGTGGCCGTCAATTGCCCGGTGCGAACCCACGTCTGGCCCGTCCTGGGCACACCATCGCAACCAATAATGGGAATGCCAAGCCAGTGATCACGGTCGGCATCGAGGATGATCTCATTGATGGCTTTTCGCGCGCCCATGCCCATCGCGTCATTCTGCGCGACGATCAGATCGATGCGAACTTTCTGCGCGGCGATCAAGCGGAGCCAGGAGCAAACGCTTTGATAAGCGCTTTCCTCGGTCCAGCGGCCGCGCAAGGTGGTGACATGCACGTTGGGCGCGAGCAATTCCTGCAGTCCGGTGAGACGCTCCTTGGAGACGGAGCTTACTGTCGGGCCTTGAATGAGAAGCACGGAGCCGCCACGGGGGAGTAGCGCGGCGACTTGGCGGCCCTGAATGCGACCGACTTCCACTTGATCGGCGCTGGCGGAAAAAACCGGAGTGCGAGTGGTCTTGCGAAGTTCGGCGGCGTATTCAGCGTCGCGGTTGAGGACCGCCCAGCCAATGCCCGCGGCGGCAGCCGTTCTTGCCACTTGCGGAAAAGAAGTGGCGCCGACGGGTTCGACAAGAATGCCGTTTGGGCGAAGGGAGGGTTCCGACTGGATGGCTTTAAGGAGTTGCGTGCTCTGCGTAATGGGATCGTCGTTGGCATAAACGATTTGAGCGTCCACGCCGAGTTCCGCAGCGGTGGCTTTCGCGGAGGCAGCTTGTTCCATTTGATAGTCATTGTCCTTGGTGATCAGCGAGACCAGGAAACGAAGCGTAGTCATCCATTGCTCCTGTAGTTCGTGCAACTCCAAATCAACGGCGCGGGACAGGAAAGAAAAATCGCCATCGAAACCTGAGATGAATTAGTGGGCTGCATCAGCATGCGCCGACTCTGACAATTGAATCAAGCCGGGGAGAAGACTTCCGAAGTCGCCGCTTTGCGGGCGGCCGAAGGCAAAATAAATTTTGCTGTAAGAGGCGTACAGCTTGTCGTAAACGGTCTTCGCGGAAATTTCGGGCTCAAAGACTTTGTAGCGAGGGCAGATTTTGTCTTGCGCTTCCTCGACGGTTTTGAAAACGCCGGCGGCGAGAAAAGCAAAAATCGCGGAACCGAGGCTGACGACGTTGCCCGCTGGAACAAGCACGGGCCTGCCGAGCACATTCGCATAGACCTGATTGAGAACGTCGTTTTTTTGCGGAATGCCGCCGGCGTTGATGACGCGGCGGACGATGACACCGTGCTCTTCCATGCGGTCGAGGATGACACGTGTATGCAAAGCGCTGCCTTCGATGGCGGCGAATAGTTCGTCTTGCGCCGTGGTCTGCAGATTCCAGCCGAGCGTGATGCCGCGCAGGTTTGGATTCACGAGCACGGTGCGATCGCCGTTGTCCCAGGTGATGCGGAGCAGGCCGGTTTGTCCGGCGCGAAATTTTTCCAGTCCCAGGCAAAGAGTCGCCACATCGGATCCCGCGCGCGTGGCGATGGATTGAAAAATATCGCCGACGGCGGAGAGGCCGGCTTCGATGCCGGTGCGCTGCGGATGCACGCTGCCCTGGACTACGCCGCAGACGCCGGGAACTAATTGCACCGAGGGAGTAATGCCGATGATGCAAGTGGAAGTTCCGACGACGTTGACGATGTCTTCGCTGCGGCAGCCAGCGCCAATGGCGTCCCAATGCGCGTCGAACGCGCCGACCGGAATCGGTATGCCGGGCTTCAAGCCCAGTTGTTCCGCCCAGTGGGACGAGAGGCGGCCGGCGAGTTGATCGGAAGTTGTATATTCGCCATTCAGTTTTTCACGCACGCCGGCAAACAGTGGATCAACCTTCACGAGGAAATCTTCAGGTGGCAGGCCGCCAAGCGAGGCATTCCATAGCCACTTGTGGCCCATGGCGCAAATGCTGCGCTTCACCCGCTTTGCATCGGTGATGCCGCAGAGAGTGGCGGCGACCATATCACAGTGTTCGAATGCCGATTCGAATTGCGCACGCTTCGCGGGATTGTGGCGAAGCCAGTGGAGGAGCTTCGAGAAACCCCATTCCGAAGAATAGACGCCGCCGCACCAATCGATCGCGGCGAGGTTCTCGCGGTGCGCAACTTCGGTGATTTCCGCGGCTTCGGCTTTGGCGCGGTGATCGCACCACAGATAATAGTCATCGAGCGGCTGAAGATTTTTGCCGACGGGAATGACGGAGGATCCGGTGGTGTCGAGTGCGATGGAGAGAATCTGATCGGCGGGAACGCCTGACTTTAGAACGACCTCTCGAGTGGCAGCCGCAAGGGCTCGCATGTGATCTTCATGCGACTGCGTGGCGTATTCGGGATCTTCGCGTTTGCGGTGCAGGGGATATTCGGCGATGGCGGAAGCGAGCAGCCCGCATTCGCTGTCCACGAGCGAAACGCGAACGCTCAAAGTTCCAAAATCAACTCCGGCAACGACCGCCATGTACGCTCTCCGCTGAAATCCCTTGCGCTAGCTTGTTACGCCACTAGCAATCTGGCAGATCTTCTCCCCGCCGATCATTTCTTCTCCTTAGGCTGGCCGTAGTAAGCAGCCTTTCCGTGTTTCCTCAGGTAGTGCTGATCGTGAAGAAATCGTCCGATAGCGGAAGCTTGCTGATTGATGCCCAGAGTGAAGTAGGCCATGCGCGCAACCGATTCGAGGATGACGGCATTGTGAGCGGAAGCTGCGGGATCGTCTCCCCAGGCAAACGCTCCATGATTGGCTACCAGCACCGCGGGAATCGCCGAGGGATCCGTGCCTTCAAAAGTGCGTACCACAGCGTGTCCGGTATTGGCTTCGTAGTTTGATGCAATCTCAGCGTCCGTCATTTCCTGGGTGACCGGCACTGACCCGTGGAAATAATCGGCGTGCGTCGTACCGAGACAAGGGATGGGCCGGCGCGCCTGGGCCCACGCGGTCGCGTATTCCGAATGGGTGTGGCTGATGCCCCCAATCTCGGGAAATGACTTGTACAAAACAAGATGCGTGGGCAAATCCGAGGAAGGGCGCAGCTTGCCTTCCACAATCTTCCCGTTCAAATCGGTGATGACGAGGTCCGCAGGCCGCAATCTTTCATAAGGAACGCCGCTGGGTTTGATGACCACCAGTGATTTCTTGCGGGAAATCCCGCTGGCGTTTCCGAAAGTGTACAGGACCAGCCCCTTGCGCACGAGCTCAAGGTTCGCGTCCAGGACCGCTTTGCGAAGTTCAGGGAGCAGCATCGTCAGGCAGCGCGGAACGTTAACACGCGCGGGGGCAGG
>JBGPIX010000070.1:0-18181 GCA_041485085.1 Candidatus Acidiferrum sp. | reverse complement strand
TTCATCCGTGGCTATGGCTACCAGGGCGGGGCCGCCGCTGAATTCAACTTCAGCGCGGAAGGGTACGGAGTGACGCTCAAGAAGACCGTCAAAGAAGGCGTTTACGGGATTGGGCTTGGAGCTTTCGGTGAATCGCTGGCGCGCTGGGACAACTACTGCGAGATTGACCGCGATCTAAAAGATGCCTGGGGCATTCCCGCATTGCGCATTTCCATGACCCACGGCGAAAACGAAGCCGCGCTCATGGAGGACGCCGGCGCCACCGCGGCAGAAATGCTGGAAGCGGCCGGCGCGAAAGATATCAAAGTGCAGGCGAAGGTCGAAATGCCGGGCATGGCCATCCACGAACTGGGAACAGCCCGCATGGGGACCGATCCGAAGAAGTCCGTGCTCGATGCGTTTAACCAGGCCCACGACGTGAAAAATGTATTCGTGATGGACGGGGCTAGCTTTGTGTCGTCTGCGTGCCAGAACCCCACGCTCACCATGATGGCTGTCACCGTCCGCGCCTGCGCTCACCTGGTTGACCGTTTCCGCAAAAGCGACATCTAGCGCAACATCCCTCCGCCCACTTTTCTTGGAGGCATAACATCCGGGCAGCTCGGCTCAACAGCGGTCGCTTGACCGTAAGTCCCTTCAAATGTGTTGATCCCCGCGAAGCTGACCTTCCGCATCGCCAATCCCCTGCGTTCTGGTCTTACTCCACGTCCGCCGGCTAAGAAATGCGGGAAATGATCGATTTCGGTTTAGCTTCCCGCATGGGTAAGTAAAGGAGATTAGGGAGCTCTCCTGAAAACCCGGGACGGCTGAAAACCTCCAAAATGATGTACGGCGTGCTCTTCACCATCCACGCGACAAACAACGAAACTGTATGACATTCCCATGCGAGTCTTGCTTTGTCGCTTGTGCCGGTGCTCAGTTCCATTTAGCTTCCGCTCCAGGGCCGTGTCCGGCAGACGGCCTGGAGGATGCTCGCTTGGAAGCCCATCGTTGCTCTTTTTCCCATTCCTGCTACTGGCGTAATGCCGTGACTAGACGCTGATATGCCCTCTTCGGACACTACCGCCTCTGCATCCTCGATCCGCGTATTCGTGCTGATTAAGCAGCGTCTTCTCCGTGGAGCGCTCGTCAGGCTCTTCCGCAAGCATTCCGATATTCTTGTCGTAGGACAAGGTGCGCAGGCTGAACTGAATCCTCGGCCTGTATTCGATCGACAATGCGACGTCCTAATTACCGACTCCGCGGAACTCAAGCGGCTGGGGGCAAACATTGCCGTCGAAAGTATCGGGTCGGCCGCTTGCAAAACCATCCTCATCGGGATGGAATCCGGCGAAGAACAATTCGTTGCCGCCGTCCGTTCCGGTGTAACCGGCTATTTGCTGCAAGACGCTTCTTCGTCAGATGTCGTTGCTGCTGTCCGTGCCGTCTTCCGTGGTGATGCTGTCTGTCCTTCCCATCTTTGCTCCACGCTATTCCGTCTCGCGGCTCGAAATGCCCGAGAGAGGCCGCTCCATAACTCGATTTCAAAGCCCGCTCTAACCTTGCGCCAGCAACGGCTGGTTTCTCTTGTCGCCAAAGGTCTCACAAACAAGGAAATCGCCTCCCACTTGAATCTTTCCGAGTTTACGGTCAGGAATCATATCCATCGAATTTTGAAACAGGTAAACGCCGGCAGCCGAGGTGAAGCTGTGGAGGCCATTCGCGCCTGCGGCTACCGGATACAGGCATAAAGCCCAACACCTTGTCTCTTCCGGCGGACAAGTGCCCATCACATCGGTCGTCAACGGAATGTGGGACGCCCTCGCTCCTCTATGGCCCCACGCTAGAAATCGCCCCCTCCTTTCTTTGCTCCTTGACTAAGAACTAAAAACTGACAACTAATAGCTGCACTTATGCGCGTCATCGCCGGAATTTACCGGAGCCGCATCCTGAAGAGCCTCAAGGGCCTGGCCCTGCGCCCCACCAGTGACCGCTTGCGCGAAACCCTTTTCAACGTGCTGGCCCCCAACATAGCCGGCTCTCGATTTATCGATTTGTTTGCCGGCACCGGCGCTATCGGCATCGAAGCCCTCAGCCGCGGCGCCGCCGAAGTCGTCTTCATTGAGAATCACGCGCCCGCCGCCACTTTGATCCGGCGTAATCTCGAATCCCTCGGCATCAACACTGGCGTGACCGTCCTGGCCGTGGACGCTCTTCGCGGCCTCGCCATGCTCGCGGCCCGAAAGAATTCAGGCGCACCCGCATTCGACGTCGTCTTCCTTGACCCACCCTACGCAGCTGCCGAAGACTACTCCCGCGTGTTAGAATTTCTAGGTTCCGCGGATCTTCTCGCGCCCGGCGGCATGGTAGTCGCTGAGCATCGCCGCAACTTCGATTTACCTGAAGAACCCGGTGCCCTGAGGAGATTCCGCGTTCTCAAACAGGGTGATGCCGCCCTGAGCTTTTATCGCCGCCACGGTGACGCTGGCGGCCAAGACAACTCGGCCGAGTAAACCCCCGCAAGCCGAGTTTCATCTATCATGAAGTGCTCGAGCATCCCTCTCCCGGCATGGAGCCGGGCGGGCGCGGCAAGGTACAATTAAACGACACATGTCTTGGGACCAGGTCAGCAACGCATTCAATCTCTTGGGACAACAGGCTATCGAGCCTGCTGCTCCCGTGCGCCTCGAAAAGGGCGTAGGGCCAACGCTCGACGTCGCCTGGGGCTCTTTCCACCAGGGCATCGGCAGTAGTATCTCCGCCGTCCTGAACCGGGCCCGAGTCCCCAAGAACTATCTCTCCGCCAGTTTCTTCAAGGAATGCTGGGTCGAGGGCCGCCTCCCCCGCCGCGCATTGATAGCTGCCGCTTTGTGGCACTTCGTTTTCGTTCTCATGCCGTTCCCCCAGCTTCCCGCCTCGGCACGCCGCTCTCCCCAATTCGATAACACCGAACTCACCTGGTCCGGCCCGATCACCGATTTTCCTCTAGTGGACATGAAGGCTCACAGGGCCAAGCCCAGCCCACGCGGCGAGCCCGCCAAGTCACTTCCTGCCGAAGGTGCCAACGCCTTCCATCCGCGCCAGCGCATCTTCACCGATCCCGTCCATCCGACGCACCCGCGCCAGACTTTGATCGATTCCGCCGCGACCCTCGAGCCTCCGAAAATTCTTCCCAACCTTCCCAATATCGTGCAGTTCCAGCAGGCCGCCGGTCCCGCGCGTCCGCGCCTGGAAATCAGCGAGCAAACACTCTCCAAGCTGCGTCCTCGCGAGCTTCGTAAGGTGAAATTCACTTCCGCCCCAGCTCCCGACCTCCCAACGCTGGATCAAAAACTGGGGGATATCGCGCCGTCGATGCTGCCAAGCGCCCCGGCGCGTCCCAAATTGGAACTGAACGCCGGTGCCGCTCCGCGTGTCGTGCCCCATACACAAACTGATGACGCGGAACCTGCTCCGGAAGTCGCTTCCGCTCATTCCGGCGCCGAAAATGGGAATGCTGCAACCTTCATCGCTCTTTCAGCGACCCCCGGTCCTCCCGCGCCCGTTTCGCCGCCGCAAGGAAATTTGGCGGCTCGCGTCTCTATCTCCCCCGAAGGCAAGCAATCCGGCGCACCGGGGGGCTCGTCCAACGGAATGTCCGGAGCGAACGGTGGTGCTGGTGGCGGATCAGGTAGCGGCGGTGGAACCGCGACTGGCAACGGCAACGGGAAAAATGGCATGGACGTGAGCATCAGCGGGGGGCATCCGCTGGCAAACAATGGAATTTCCGGCCCGGGGGGACCCCTGAAGCTCAGCGCGCCTGCCGCACGTGCCCTGATCCTCAAGCCCGATGCCCACACCAAAATCGATGACATCCCGGAGCGAACCGGGCCACCAAATTTCGCCGCCTTGCCTCCCAGCGCTCAGCCCGAGCAGATTTTTGCCTCAAAGAAGATTTACAAGATGCTCGTCAACATGCCCAACCTGAACAGTGCCACCGGAAGCTGGATTCTGAATTTCTCCGAGCTGCACACTGGCGCCGAAGGCCCCCGCCAGGCTTCCTCCGACGTCTCCGCTCCCGGCCCGGTAAGGAAAGTCGATCCTAAGTACCCGCCGACCTTAATCAAAGACCATGTCGAGGGCGAAGTCGTCCTCTACGCCGTAATCCGCGGCGATGGTTCCGTCGACAGCATCCAACTGGTCCGTGGCATCGACGACCATCTCGACGCCAACGCCATGCAAGCCCTCAGCCAGTGGAAATTCCGCCCCGCCACCAAACAGGGCGCCCCCGTCGACCTCGAAGCCATCGTCCACATTCCCTTCCACGCCCCTTCCGACCGCTAGCCATCCATCCATCCATCCATACCCCCTGCTCGCCCCACGTCCTCAGATTCCTTGTAGGGACCGCCCGCCGCAGGCGGGCGGTCCGCTCCTTCCTTGCCCTTGTAGGGGCGCAGCACGCTGCGCCCCTAGTGCCCAACCGTCAACAACATCCATTGGCGAATCGTCCTAATTCCGCTCTCGTCTTGCCGGGGGACATTTTAATGGAGGTAAGTTAGGGGACACTTCCAAAAGACGCTTGGCATGGAACTTTTTTTCCTATTGAATTTTTCTTATAATCTGCTATAGTTACTTTTGTAGGCAACTTCGCCTGGAGTGCGGGACCTTGGTCCCGCTTTTCTTTTTTGCGAACACTTGTTCCGCTCTTCCCGATCCTGAACAACCAAAAGCCCGTCCTTTAGAATCAATCAATTGCGAAATGCAGATTTCGCAAGTCCTTGCTTTTGATATTGATGCAAATTGGTGGGGGGTACCCCCACCTCGTTAGGGATCACTGCAGGTGGACCGGGGTCAATAGAGTTAGTGCTACGAGCGCCCTTCTGCCAGCTTCACCAAAGCATACAGCGCGTGATTCACGGGGGTAGGAACTCCCAGTTCGGCGCCACGGCGGGATATATATCCATTTAGCGAATCGATTTCCGTGCGCTTCCCCCGGTTCATATCTTGTCCGGTCGAGGAAAGCGCTTCCGCCATCTGAGTGGCAATTTTGAGCGCACCCGCCAGCGCCACCTTCGGATCTTCCAGGCCGGGCGGATAAATTCCCGCAGCCTGAGCCACTGCCAGGACCTCATAAACTGCCGTCTCGACAACTTTCCACGCATCCGCGCTCGCGGCGATCGAGCCATACTTTGCGCGGCCCAGCGCAGAGACTGCGTTCAGCGCGCAATTCCATACCAGCTTGGTCCAAAGTTCGCCCTCGATATTTTCCGAAATGCGGCAAGGCACGCCGGCGCGCGAGAAAAGTGCCGCGATGCGCTTGGTCTTCTCATTTTCCGGCCCGATGACCAGATCGCCGCGGCCAACATGTTTCACACGCCTGGGTTCCGGCACCGAAGCCGCCACATAAACGACCGCCGGCAACGCATCGATCGCCGCTGCGGCGCGAATCTGCTCCACGTTGTCCACGCCGTTTTGCATGCTGAGGACTAATGCGCCGGGAGCCAGCAGCGGTTCCAGCGCCCTCGCTGTCGCCGCGTTGTCGGTTGTCTTCACGCAAAAAAGGACAATTTCCGCGCCGCGCACCGCGTCGAGTTCAGTGGATACCTCGACTCGCACACTTTCTTGAAATTGCAACGTGTCGAGGAAGAGTCCGTTTTTCTTGACGGCTTCGACAAATATTGGACGCCCAATCATCACGACTGGCGCGCCCGCGCGCGCCAGCATCCCGCCAAAGTAACCACCCACGGCGCCGGCGCCAACGACCGCAATTTTCGGCCAGCTCTCCCGTTCGCTCACGGAGTAACCACACTGATGAGCCGGTCGATGTCCCGCTCGGTGTTATACAGGTACGGCGAAACGCGAATGTTTCCTTCGCGTAGGCTGACCACCACATTTTCCTTCCGCAGAAGTTGATAATATTCCGCCGTCTTCTCTTTGCTCCGTGCCGCGAAGCATCCATAAGTGCCGCGCCGGGCAGCATCCAAAGGACTCGCGATGACAAAACGATCTTTCGGCAACCGCTCGAACATCAGCTCAATCAATCTCCGGTTGTGTGCCGCAACCAGTTCCGGCCCTGCGCGCACTACAAAATCCACGGAAGCGTCCATCGCCACCAGATTGAAATTGTAATAACTGGCTCCCTCCGGCGAATCCCACCGCTTCGCGCTCGCCTCCGGTTTCGCGTCCTCAAAGTTCAACGCGGCAAAGTTGTCCGAGCCCGCCACCGCCATCCAATAAAACGGCCCAGGCCGCACCATCGCAAGATGCTCGCTCTTCGCCCAGAAGAATCCCGTCCCAAACGGCCCCAGCAGCCACTTGTATCCTGCGGACACGATAAAATCCGCCCCCAGTTGATTTACATCCATGGGTATCGCGCCGCAGCTTTGGCTGGCGTCCAGCAAAAGCAACGCGCCTTGTTTGTGACACGCGTCGGCAACGCGCCGGACATCCAGTAGCGAGCCGTCGTCGTACCTCACCATGCTCACGGACACAACGCGTGTGCGCGGAGTCATCGCCGCAATCAAATCATCGGCCGTAATAAACCGCTCCCGCGACGAAACAATTTTCAGCTTCAGGCCTTCGCGCTCTTCCATTGGTCTCCACGTTGCATATTGCAGCGGAAACTCGCCTTTCGCGGTGATAACTTCGTCGCCCGGTTTCCACGTCAACGCATAAGCCACCGCCGCCACGCCCGCGCTCGCTCCGGTGGTCAGGGCGATCTCTGCGGGTTGCGCGTTGATCAGTTTTGCGATGGACGCTCGGAGGCGGTTGGGCACTTCGAAAAATGTAGAGTCCGATTTCTGGTGCGGAAACTTGTTCGCTTCCAGCGCCGCCTGTACGGCGCGAATGGAAACCTTTGGCATCGGTGACTGGCTCGCCAAATTCAAGTACGTCGCGTCTTCAATTTCGAACCACTCTTGCCGCCAATCGGTTTGCGGAGAAATTGCTGTAGTGGACACGGGGAACTCCTTTCGGAAAATTACAAGACGCTAGAATCACGCAAGCAGGCACGGATGCAACGTCCAATTTGGGAGCCATTGCAGGCTCGGACCAGTCTAGAAATGGCCGCGCAATTCGCGAAACGCCGGCAGAATCACTAATTTTCCAGAGCCTGCCATGACTGGTTCGTGTTCCAGCGTCCAGGTGTGTTGATGCGGGATATAAACGGCATTGAGTCCGATCTTCATCGCCGGATTGATGTCGCTGCGCGGGCTATTGCCGATCATCCAGCCGTGGGTTTTCACGATTTTGTGTTTGTGGACCAGTCCGCCATAAGTCTCAGGATCTTTTTCCGGAACGATCTCGATAAATTCGAAAAATCCCTGCAGCCCGGATCGTTCGACTTTCGCAGCCTGCTCCGCGGGCTCGCCCTTAGTAAATAAAATCAGCCGGTGCCGCTCCGTGAGATAGGCCAGCGTTTCCGGTACGCCATCCAGAATTTTCGGCGGCGTCCGCTCCAAATCAATGACGCGGCTATGGATCATCGCCAGCGTCTCGCGTTTCGCCATTTGGTCCGCGAGCTTGATATAAGTCTCTTCGAGCGAGCGCCCAAAGCTGCGCACGCCGTAGCCGTATTGCCGGATATTCTTGCGTTCCGTTTCATTGAGGATGTGGCGAATGTAAGCGCGGGTGTATCCGTACGGCTCGACAATGCTGATGAAATCCTCGATCAGCTTCTCGAAGAATACGTTGTTTTCCCAGAGCGTATCGTCAGCATCAATCAGCAGTGTATGGCGTCGCATCGAACTTGGCGATCCGCGGCGCTCACGCCGCGAAACGTTTTCCCCCAGCCTCTTTCCCCAATGTCCTCAGTCTAACAGCCGCAGGGCATCTTCCGCGATGGCCGCGGCAGCGCCGGGCCGGCCGAGGCTTCTCGCGGCTTCCCGCATTCTTGCCAATCTTGTAGAATCATCGAGCAGTGTGGCAATTTTCCATGCCGCCGCAGGCAAATTGTTGCAGCGAATCGCCGCTCCCGCCTCCAGCAAATGATCGGCGTTGCGTTCTTCCTGGCCGGGAATCGGCTCAATCAAAGCCATCGGCAAAGCTCTTGCGAGAGCTTCCGAAGTCGTCAGCCCGCCGGCTTTGCCGACCATCAAGTCCGCCGCCGCCATGTACTTGTCCATTTCCGTGGTGAACCCGACGGGGCAGAGCCGCGGTGAGCCCGACGGCAGATTGCCTGCTTCCTTTGCCAATTCTTCCAGACGCTTCCGCGTTTTTTCGGACTTTCCTGCAATAGCGGCGATTTGCCACGGCCGTTGCAGCGCCAGCAAATCTTTCACCAATTGCTCAACGGGGCCGATGCCGTAACCACCCGCGGAAATGAGAATCGTTGTGGCATTCGAGTCGAGCCCTATGTGTTTCCGCGCATCGGCTTGATTCACTGGCGTGGCGAAGAGCGGGTCAATGGGAATGCCAGTCACGCGCAGCTTTTCTCGTGGCACACCGATGCGCACCAGATATTCCGCGGCTTCATCGATGGCCACGTAGTAGCGGTCCACCGTGCGGCAAAGCCACATCGCATGTACGTCATAGTCGGTGACGACGATGGCGTTGTGCGCGCGCAATTTGTTCTTGGCAATCAGCCACGCGATAATCTCCGCCGGCAGAAAATGCGTCGCCACGCAAAGATCCGGCTGAACGCGCTTCAACAGGCGAATCATCGGACCAGCGTTCAGCCGGTCCAGCGCCAGGCGCCGCCGCGGGTGCAGCCAAGGCTGGTCGGTGCGTTCGTAGAGCAAGCCCATCAGTTCCGGCGCGCGCCGCACCATCGAAATATAAGCCTTGTCATAAACGCGCTGAAAAAGTCTGCTGACGTATTGCAAGGCGTCGATGTGCTCGACGGCGCAATCGCCGCGCCCCACGAAAGCTTTTTCCAGCGCTTGCGCGGCGCGAACGTGTCCTGCGCCCGAAGTTGCGGAGAGCAACAATACGCGCGGTTTCGTTTTCATTTGCGTGGAATTCCTGCGAAGACGAGCTGCATCAGGATGTCTTGCGCTGGCCCGCGGCGATTTTTTCCAGTATACCTCGCGCGACTTTTTGCAAATCCCCGAAGTGCGTCAGGTACTCCTGAAAGTCGTGGTTCAGTAGCTGAGCTTCCTGCGGGCCAAGTTTCGTCCGCAGAATCATGTCACGCAGTCTTACGGGATGCGGAAGCAGCGCTTCTTCCTGCAATTCCTCGAGTGCAATCTTGGCGTCGTAGTGGTACATGGCTTCCCCCAACAGGAGAATACTTCCTCGGTATTGTACTCAGATGTTGGCGCGAGAAGGTGAGTTACCCGAAAAGTGGGGAGAGAAGAGATCCTACGCGGCGGTTGCCGTGGCAGGCATGAATTCATACCGCGCGATTTTCGCGGCAATGCCCACCCGGCCGTTCTCAGTGGGCTCGATGCGCACAACTTCGCCCAGGCAGCGGATATTTACGTCGCCTGACTGTGTGACTTGCTGCGGAAGAGTGATCACGAATTCGATTTCGCTGCCAACTTCGAAATTGGCATCCGTAAGGAAGTACAGCCCGCGGTAACTGACATCCCGCGTGTGCGCGTCCAGTTCGTGTCCTTTTGCTTCCCGCGGCAAAACTCGCATAGGAAGGCTCATTGTGAATCGCCGCGCTTCGCGGCGGTCCGCTCCGTCACCCATCAATACCCCCTGGGGCTGTAGAACTGGCGCAAAGCTAACATCGGCACCGGCAAACTGCAACGCGAAAATCAGTGATTTTTGTCCTAGTACGAGGTCTTGGCGGTTTCAATACGTGTGCAAGCTGCTTTGCGCCAATCCAGGCCCACCGGCAGTACTGTAACCCGTATGAACAGCCGCCAACACCGCCGCGTACGTATGCGCCTTCCGGTGCGCTTACGCTGGACTACGCCGTTTGGCCAAAAAATCGAATTAGCAGAGACTATCGACGTCTCGCGCAGCGGCCTGCTCGTTTCCACCAAAGAGTCCCATGTGCCGGGCGTCACACTGTGGATCACCTTTCCGTATGACGCATCGCTTTCCGATGGCCAGCCGGAGGTCCGCGCGTGCGTGGCTCGTTGCGATGAAGTGCTGGAAGTCATTCGCGCCACCAACGCGCGAGAAAAAATTCAAACCAAAAGCCAGTCGGCGCGGGAGCTCTCCGCAAAACTGGACCAACTCGCGCGCGCGATTGGCATCGCTGATGCCCCGGCCACTTTTGCCGTTGCGATTCATCTGGAAGAGCACCGTCGCAGCGGTTCGAATGGCGATGTACTTCGCAGCGAACCCGAACGGCGCGGCAGCATGCGTAAGGCCCTCGCCATTCCCGTTCGCGTGCACCCCGAACGCATTCCGTGGTTTGAAGAGGCTATGACGATCGATATTTCGGAAAAAGGCATGCGTTTTCGCAGCCACCGCGAGTATGAGCCAGGCGACCACTTGAAGATCGCATTTGCAGACGCAGCCTCGGCGCCTTGGCATGGCGCCAGCGAATTCCTCTCCCAGGTGGTGCGCGTCGCTCTGGTGCCCGGTAGCGCTGCTCTCGATATCTGTGTCTGCCGCGTGAGCTAAACGAGCCGAAATTCCAACCGCATTCGGACTTTTTCCTTCCTTGCGCTAAACTGCGAAATCGTCCATGGCCCATCGATGACCATCACCCACGATACGCGCAATTTCTTTTTGGAAGGCCCTGCAGGGCGCCTCGAAGCGATTCTCTGGACGCCCACGGGCGGCGCGCGTCCACCGCTCGCCGCCGTCGTCTGCCACCCGCATCCGCTTTTTGGCGGCACGATGCACAACAAGGTGGTTTACCAGACGACGAAAGCGCTGGATTCGCTGGGGATCTCTGTTTTGCGATTTAATTTTCGCGGCGCCGGACTCAGCGCCGACGTGCACGACCGCGGCGGAGGCGAGCAAGGCGATGTCCGCGCTGCTTTGGATTCTCTTGCGACCGAATTTCCCGGCGTGCCGTTGTTACTCGCGGGTTTCAGTTTCGGCGCCTGGGTCGGCATGCGCGTGGGCTGCGAAGATGCGCGCGTTTCGCATCTCATTGGCTTGGGGATTCCGATCAACAGCACGGATTTTTCATTCCTCCGCCAGTGCAACAAACCCAAGCTCTTTGTGCACGGGAGCAACGACGAACACGGCGACATCGAAAAAGTCAGAGCGCTTATCCCCGCGCTCCCGGGAAGCAATCATCTCGCTGTCATCGAAGGCGTCGATCATTTCTTTGCCGGCAAACTCGACCAATTGGCACGCGCCATCAACGCCTGGTTCACCGGCGAAGTCTTCCTCCTCCGCCATTAATTCTGCTGAATTTTCTTCCCGCTCTGTGATCTCTGCGTACTCTGAGCCCTCTGTGTTAATTCTTTTTCTTTAAGCCCCTTCGCCACGCGAAAAAAGTTTAGTGAATTCATCGGCCGTGGCTGGCGCAACGCTCACCAGCCGTGCGTTGGCTTTCACGTGCTCCACGCGGGACATCCCGACGAGCGCGGTCGTGATTCCCGGCGAGGATCGCACAAATTGCAGTGCCCGTTCCGCGTCGTTCTCCAACCCAAGCGCTTCCGCGACAAAACCCGGCAAATTCTTCGCCACCTGACCTTGCAGCAGCGAAGCGCTGGCGATGAATGTAATGTCCAACTCGCCCGCCGCTTCCATGATGGTTCGATGATGCCCGCGCAACGATTGATTGCCCAGCGTCAGCGCTTCCGTCATTCCCAGATTGAAGGGCACCTGTACGAACCGGAAGTGATGCCTGCCGCCCGCAATTTCCTGCGCGATCTGCGAGATTTCGCCGAGTTGCATGGCGTCGCGCACGCGGGCATCCTGCCGAAAGCCATTCCACGTTGCCATCCCGTAATACTGAATCTCTCCCGCTTCGACGGCCGATTCGAGAAACGTAAATGCCTCGCGGACGCGGTTCGAAAACTCTTCCTTCGAAACTTCGGAGAGCTGCGTCTCGGGATTGTGCAGGTAATAGACGTCCACGCATTCCACGCCGAGATTCTTCAAGCTGCGTCCGAGCTGATTTTTCAGAAATTTCGGCGTCATACAATGACTGCCCGCGGCGATATCCTTCGCGGTGAACACTCCCGGCTGAATGTATTCGCGGAAAAAATATTCGTTCGGATCCGCGGGCATCGCTCCATCGGGCGTCAGGTAACCGCCCTTGGTGCACACCACGATTTCGTCGCGTCCGAATCCGCGCGCGGCAAGCTGCTGGATGGCCGCGCCAAGGCTGCGCTCGCTGCGCTGAAACCTGTAATTGATGGCGGCATCCATCACGTTGATGCCGCTTTCCACCGCCGCGACGGCTGCCGCCGTGTAGCCCTCATCGGTCTTGGCGTCCGGCTGGCCGAGATACGTGCCGATCCCAAGGGAAGAAAGTACCAGCCGTTGCGTTTCCCGGAAATGGCCTGCGGCAGCGCGGCCCGCAAACTTCTGCGCGTAACGTGTTGTCGCTTCTTTGGTTGCGGATTTGCTCATGATGCTCCTTCAGGCGGTTGCGCCGGCCCGGCTGCTGGATTCGAATCATCTTCGCTGGTCTTCGGCGCGAGAAGCCGCGAGCATGCCCGAAGAATCCTACGATACGGCCAGTCTTTTTCGCGGAAGAAAATTTCACCTTCGCGCGGATTGCTGTAGAACCAGCGCGCCACCAGCCAGAGATGCTCACCGAGGTCTCCGCTTGTTGCCGCAGGTTGTGATTCGAACTGCTCGCGAAAGATATGTTCCGCGGAGCGCGGCTGGCTGGCAATCTCCGCGAAGCGCAGGAAGAACGGCTCCGCCAGCCTTCCACCGCTTACGCGGTAGACGCCAATGGTTTGCTCTTCCGCAGCGCGCTGCAGAATCACCGCGTCAAGGTCTTGAATCCGCCGCGTGAGTTCCGGCTTTCCGCGCAAAACTTCATCGAGCTTCTCCACTTTTTTGTGCAAGTTGGCGGCGCGTTCGAAATCCAGTTGCTCGCTGGCTTTCTCGCGCTCTTCTTCAATAGTGGAACGCATCGAACCACCGCTTGTTTCGAGGAACTGCACCAGTCGATGCACCTCAACGTCGTATTCTTCTTTCGAGCAGCCCGCAAAGCATGGTGCGAGGCACATTTTCATTTCGGAGTAGAGGCAGCCTGGAAACGTGGGGTCGCGGCGGATTTTGATCTGGCAACGGCGCACTTTGAATAAATCGAGGATGCGTTCGGCAAATGCCTGCGCGAACCGCCTTGATGGGAACGGGCCGTAGTAAGCGCCGCCGGTGGGTACGCCGGCCTCATCGACGGGAATCCGGCGGGTCACATAGCAGCGCGGGTAAGCATTCCGCAGATTCACCTTGAGGACCGCGGCCGGGCGCAGGCGCATGAGGTCACGATAGCGTTTGGGAAACAACTGCTTGGCGTGCTGGTAGTAGGTGAGCGTTTGTTCGAATGGGGAACCCGTGAGGTGGTAGCGAATGCCGCGCGCAAAATTGCTCAGATTCAGACGCTTGCTTGCCGGATCGACAGGACCCAGCAGGCGTTGCAACCGCCGCTGCAAATTCTGCGTGCGAATGAGAAATGGTTCGGCGTTTTCTTCGCGCGGCTCGATCAGGCAAACGGCTGCCTGAGGTGGCAGGGCAGGGAAGAAGTCCTCTTCCGCCCGCGCAGCGCCGAATTCGAGTCCGCAATCAAGTTCCAGCACGCGGTCAGGATACTCTAAGACTTCAGAACCCAGGAAGCGATGACCAGCCGCTGGATTTCGCTGGTGCCCTCGTAGATTTCGGTGATGCGGGCGTCGCGGTAGTTGCGCTCGACGGGATATTCGCGGCTGTAGCCGTTGCCGCCGTGGATTTGAATGGCTTTGTGGGTGACGCGAGTGGCCATTTCGCTGGCGAAGAGTTTGGCAATGGCGGCATCCATGGTGAACCGTGCGCCGGTATCCTGCTTCCACGCCGCCTTTCGAATGAGCATGCGAGCGGCGTCTATTTCCGTGGACATGTCCGCGAGCATGAATTGAATGGCCTGAAATTGCGAAATCGGGTGGCCGAAGGCCAGACGCTCCTGGGAATATTTCAACGCCGCCTCGAACGCGCCTTGCGCGATCCCCGTGGCTTGCGCGGCGATGCCGATACGTCCGCCATCCAGCGTCGAGAGCGCGACTTTGTAGCCTTCGCCTTCGTTGCCGATGCGATTCGCGCCCGGCACAACGCAGTCGCTGAAAACCAGTTCGCTGCACGCCGTCGCGCTAGTGCCCAGTTTTTTTTCTTCCTTGCCGACTTTGAATCCTGGTGTGCCTTTTTCCACGACTAAAGCCGTGATGCCTTTTTCGCCCTTGGCGGGATCCGTATTCACGTACACGATCGCGGCATCCGCCGCGCCGCCGTTGGTGATCCAGGCTTTCGTGCCGTTGAGCACGTAGGCGTCGCCCTTCTTTACCGCTTTGGTTTGCAGTGCGGCGGCATTCGAACCGGCTTGCGGTTCGGTCAGCGCGTAGCAGCCGATCTTTTCCCCTCGCGCGTAGGGCAGCAGGAATTTCTTTTTCTGCTCGTCCGTTCCGTAGCGGTGAAGCGGATCGCAGTAAAGCGAGTTCTGTACGGAGAGAATCACGCCCGTCGAGGCGCAGCACCGCGAAATTTCTTCGATAACGATGCTGTAACCGATGTGGTCGAATCCCGCTCCACCTTCCGTCTCGGGAAACGCCACGCCCGTCAGACCGATTTCCGCCGCTTTCCTGAAAAGCTCGCGCGGAAAGTGACCTGTCTCGTCGAGTTCTTTCGCCAGCGGGCGAACTTCCGATTCCGCGAACTCGCGCACGCTCTTCCGCAGCAACTGCTGTTCTTCCGTCAGTTCCAGATCCACCGTTGTTCACTCCTGTCTTGCCAAACACTCGATTGAACGGCCTATTCTATCGCGCCTCCAGTGGTCTTGCGACCTGGCCGGCGCAGGCGGTCCGCCTCGGAAGGCGGACCCTACAAAAGCCTTTGCTAGCGTCAGGCGAGCGCTTTCGAAAGACGTTCGTAGGTGGTTTTCAAATCTTCGGGGTGTACGCGCGTCTCGCCAACTACCGTCATGAAGTTTGAATCGCCCATCCAGCGCGGCAATACGTGCAGATGCAAATGTCCCACCACGCCTGCGCCCGCCGCGCGGCCCAGATTCATTCCCAGATTCATGCCGTCGGGTTTGTAATTCGTGCGCAGGGCCGTTTCCGCGCGCTGGGCCAACTGCATCATCTCGCCGAGCGTTGCCGCATCGCACAAATTCAATTCTGCTACATGCGCGTACGGCACGATCATCACGTGCCCGGAGGTATAGGGGAAGCGATTGAGAATGACAAATGTCTTTTCGCCCCGATGGACGATGAGCGTTTCCGCGTCATTCTTCCGCGCTACCGCGTCGCAAAAAATGCATTCCGGCTGGTTTCCGCTTGCCGCCTCTTTCATGTATTGGTAGCGCCAGGGAGTCCAGATATAGTCCATCGCACCGCTTCCTTATTCTCAAAAGCTGCGGGCACAGCATAACGCAGAATGGTCAAAGGAGTACCACGCGAGCGCTGATTCATACTCAGTGTACTCGAAGGGTTGCTGCTTATTTTTGACGTGGAGGGAAACTGCCCGAACAGGATTTCTTCAGTCGGTTGCGAGTTTACTCGCCGCCCGCAGGCGCCGCCTGGGCTTCCGAACCATTCACGAAGTCTTTCAATTCCTTGCTGGGCTTGAAGAAGGGGATTTTTTTGGCTGGCACGTCTACTTTCGCGCCGGTTTTCGGATTGCGCCCGATTCGTCCGCGGCGTTCCCGCGTGCGGAAGCTGCCGAATCCGCGAATCTCGATCTTCTGGCCCTTCTGCAGGGAGCCGATGATGCTATCGAAAATCGTTTCGACGATGGTCTCCGACTCCTTGCGGGGGAGTTCCGTGATGCGCAGAACTTCCTCGATGAGGTCGGCCTTCGTGAGTGTGGGTTGCTTGGTCATCGTCGCTATGCCTCGTCGCGCACTCTAGATTAAAGACAGTCTACGCTCCTCCGCCGTTTTACGGCCGCCAGGAGCATTTGCCGCTTAGCTTTGCCCTAAACAGTGGAACCAAACGGCTTACGGGGGCTGGCCCCGTGCCGGAGTGCCCCCTTCCTATCACTAAAATGACCCGCAGGTAAATGAAATTATAACGGCCGGTCCCGTGGGTCCGGCTTTGCGTCAACTAACGCGCCGATAGCTTGGACTTCAGCGCGTCCCCAATCGTCGCCGTCGAGGAAGTCTTCGACGTCGAGCGATATTGTTCGATCTCCTTGCGCTCGATCTGCTTCACCGCTGCGCGGTAACTGAGGCCGATACGCCGCGTCTCTGGGCTGATCTTGATGATCTTGAAATCGTATTCCTTGCCCGGCTCGAGTGGCCCCGCGCTCTTCAACGGCCCGGTTGTCGGGCGGAAAGCGGAATGCCCTTCGTCGCGGCGTTTGCGTTCTTCAATCTCCGTGTTGTGGCAAAGCGCTTCGATGTTCTCGCCCAATTCGACGAACGCGCCGAACGTGGCGATGCGGGAAACCTTGCCCTTCACGATTTGCCCGACTTTGTGCTGCTTGAACCAGTCGCCCCAGATGTCGTTGACCTGCTTGATGCCCAGCGACACGCGGCGATTCTCCGGATCGATCTTCAGCACCTTGGCGGTAACGTCTTCGCCCTTCTTGAACACTTCGTGCGGATTCTTGATGCGCTCCGTCCAGCTCACATCGCTGACGTGCACGAGCCCATCGAAGCCGTCCTCGATTTCGATGAACGCGCCGAACTCCGCGATGTTCCGAACTTTGCCGGTGACTACCATCCCCACGGGATATTTTTCCGCAATCAGCAGCCAGGGATCCGGCTGCGCTTGCTTGATGCCCAGCGAAACGCGGCGGTCGCTCGGCTTGATGTCCAGCACCACGACATCTACTTCATCGCCGACTTTGGCAACCTTCGATGGGTGCTGGATCTTCTTGTTCCAGCTCATCTCGGAAACGTGCACCAGGCCTTCGATACCCTGTTCCAGTTCCACGAAGACGCCGTAGTCCACCACGCCGACAATCTTGCCCTTCACCTTGCCGCCCGCGGGATATTTTTCTGCTGCACCCACCCAAGGATCGGGGATCAATTGCTTCATCCCCAGCGAGACGCGCTGCTTTTCCTTGTCAAACTTCAGGATGATGACGTCGACTTCCTGCTCCGGCTTCACCACGTCGGAAGGATGCTTCACGCGGCCCCAGCTCAGGTCCGTCAAGTGCAGCAAGCCGTCGATGCCGCCAAGGTCCACGAACGCGCCGTACTCCGTCACGTTCTTCACGTGGCCGTGCACGACCTGCCCTTCGCTCAGCGTTTCCATTAACTGCGCGCGCTTGGCGTGCAGCTCTTCTTCGAGCAGTGCGCGGCGGCTCACCACCACATTGCCGCGGCGGCGGTTCAGCTTCGTGATGCGCACCTGGATTTCCTGGCCCGTCAGGTCGTCCAAATTCTGGATTGGCCGCAAGTCGTACTGCGAACCTGGCAAGAACGCGCGCACGCCGATATCCACGACGATGCCGCCCTTGATGCGGTCCACCACTTTGCCGGTAATCGTTTCCTTCGCTTTAAATGCCGCTTCGATCTTTTCCCACGTGCGGCGGCGCAGCACTTTCAGGTACGACAGGATCGTGAAGCCGTCCTTGTGCTCTCCGGTGCGCTGCACTTCGATGGTGCTGTTCGGCTCGGGCCGCGGAATTTCCGTGTCCGTGAATTCTGCCGCGGGGATCAGGCCTTCCGTCTTTCCGCCCAGGTCCACCACCACGCCATGTTCCGTGTACGCGACAACCTTGACCTCGATCACCTCGTGCGATGCAGCCGCTTCCTGCTTCTCGTCGTACTCCTGCAGCAGCTTGCTCATCTCTTCCGAGCCGGCCGCTTCTTCATCGGCGGCGGCAGTTTCGGCATCCGCTGCGTGCGTCTCTTGCTTTGCCTCAGCCGTGGCATGGGCCGTTTCGGCATCGGTGGACGCGCCGGTTTGCTCAGGCGTCCCCGCTGCAGCCTGTTCTGTGGCTGCGGGAGGAGCCGTTTGCTCGGCCGCACTTTCTACTGTGGAATTTGTTTCGGTGTGCGCGCTGTTCGGAGCGGATTCGGCTTCGGGTGCAGGCGCGGCAGCTGCCGCATTGGTCAGGTTATCGTGGTCGGAAAACATGGTTGTTGGCCTCCGGAAGATTACTTCGCTTTGGGTAGCCGCTAGGCGGCCCCCGTGTTCAGTCGAAAAAATTCCTTGCTGCTTCCCAATCGGGGTTAATGCAAGGAAGTCAACCGCTCTGGGCTTGC
>JBGPIX010000069.1:0-18233 GCA_041485085.1 Candidatus Acidiferrum sp. | reverse complement strand
GGGGAGCTTTTCGTCGTCGAGCTTGGCGAGGGCGGCGGAAACTTTGGCGAGCTGCATGAGGCTGATGGTGCCTTCCATCATGCGCGCGCCGCCGGAGCAGGAGATGGCGATGAAGGGCTGGCGGGTTTCGATCGCCAGTTCGATGCCGCGCGTGACTTTTTCGCCGACCACCGCGCCCATCGAGCCGCCGATGAAGCCAAATTCCATGGAGCACATGACCACGGGACGGCCGTTGAGCTGGCCTTCGGCGGTGATGACGGCGTCGTTCATGCCGAGCTTTTTCTTGGCGTCGCGCAGGCGCGAAGCGTAGGTCTTGGTGTCGACGAACTTGAGCGGGTCGGTGGAGGTCATGCCGGCATCGTGCTCGGTCCAGCGGCCGTCGAGAAGCATTTCGAGGCGCTGCGTGGAATTCATTTTGAAATGGAACTGGCACTTGGGGCAGACGTGGAGATTGGCTTCGAGGTCCTTGCGAAAAACGATGGTGCGGCAGGACTCGCACTTGACCCACAAGCCTTCTGTGCGCACGCGGCGCTCTTCGGGCGGGGTGGTTTGTTCGATCGATCTTTTGTCGCGCTTGAACCAGGCCATGGGAGAAAGTTGTCAGTTGTAAGTTTTAAGTTCTAAGTAAAAGAAAGAACCGTGCTCGCCAAAAATCTACCCGAGACGGCTTCATCCACAAGGCTAATAGTCGATCCCCCGCTGAGCCAGTATACCCTTGGTGTAGGGGTGTTTCACCTCGCGCATCTCGGTGACGAGGTCGGCGAGTTCGACGAGCTTGGGATGGGCGTTGCGGCCGGTGCAGATGACGTGGACGCGCTCCGGACGATTTTTGAGCGCTTCGACAACTTCGTCGGGGTCGAGCATTTTGTAGCTGATGGTGTAGTTGATCTCGTCGAGGACCACGAGGTCGTATTTCCCGCCGTAGATGGCCTCGCGCCCGGCTTGCCAGCATTCCTGCGCCAGCTTGATGTCTTCAGGATCGGTTTCGGCGCCGCCGATTTTGACGAAGCCGCGGCCCATCGGGCGGATTTCGAACTTGTCGTCGCCAAGCATTTTGGCGGCGTCCAGTTCGCCGTAGTGCCAGGAGCCTTTGATGAACTGCACCATCAGCACGCGCAAACCCTGGCCCACGGCGCGGAAGGCTGTGCCGAGCGCGCAAGTGGTCTTGCCCTTCCCCGGTCCGGTGTAGACGATCAGGAGTCCTTTTTCTTCCGGCATAGCGTTGCGATTCGGAGAACCTTTCAGGTGGAGGCGAAGAGACTAGAGTTTGCGGAGTCGTGGGCGAAAGGTCAAGTTCGCGCGAAAGAGCCCTCAACCGGCGGGTTACGACTTTTCTGATTACGCGAGCTGGAGGCGTTTGACGAGTTCGGCGACGATCGAGGCGACGCGTTCCTGCGACGCAGAAGGAAGCGAGGCTCCCGGCTTGGCGTGCGGATCCTGCAGAACGATCCACAAGCCGGGGCGGTAACTCTCATCGCCGCCCGGGCAGATGGCGCCAGTGAGCTGCGCGAGTTCGAGAGGCAGAGGGGCCGAGTGCGTGAAATCAAGTTTGGCGTGCTCTGGAGACTTCGCCTGGTAGGGAGGATGGGCGAGGAGATCCATGAGGACGCCGCGGGCGTCGTCGATGAGGTCACGAAAACCCTGCGAGACGAGGACAGCGTCTACATCGCGGGGCGTGGGCTGCTCGAGTTGGAGAAGGTCGTAATCGGGGAGAGGATTCTCTAGAGGGATTTCGATGGTAGCGGAAGGCCGATTTGCATCAGGAGAAATGTGCACGGACATGATGCTCCTAGTTTGCACCACGCGGGCCTATTTCGGGTAGGGGCTACCGGAGAGAATGGCGAACGCGCGGTAAAGCTGCTCGGCGAGCATAACGCGGGCGAGCTCGTGAGAGAACGTCATGGCGCTGAGAGAAAGTTTCTGGTGGGCGCGCTGACGGAGCGCATCAGGGAAACCGTCGGCATCGCCGCAGAGGAAAATGAGTTCGCGGGTGCCGCGGTCGCGGAGTTCGCCGAGCCATTTGGCGAGCGCGTTCGAATCGAGATTTTTTCCGGCGGCATCGAGGAGAACAACGGTTGCGGCGCGGTCGGCGTCGAGTTTCTTGAGGGCGGCGGAACCATCGCGAACTTCGGTGATTTCTATCGGGCACGATCGGCTAATGCGTTTTACGTAGTCGTCAAGGATGGCGCGCATTTCGGGGCGCCGCGTCTTTCCGAGCATGAGCAAGCGGAGTTTCACTTCAAACCATACTTCTTGCGCTTTTCGAGGAGCGTCTTGCGGCTGATGCCGAGGGCTTCGGCGGAGCGGCTGATCTGATAGTGCGTAGCTTCGAGGGTGGCGGCGATGACTTCGCGCTCCACTTCCTCGAGGGAACGTAGGCCAGCGACCGAACTGGCAGCACCAGGCGCAGCAGATCGCACGCTTTCCGGAAAGTTTTCCGGCTCGAGGAGGTCACTCTTGGTAGCGACTGTGCCGCGGCTGGGATGCGAGAAAACCACGGCGCGCTCGAGGGCGTTGCGGAGTTCACGGACATTGCCGGGCCAAGCGTAGGCCCCGAGCATCCGGCGCGCCGCATCGCTCAACTGGGCATTCGGGCGGGCGTGAATGGATCTCAGGGTCGCAAGAAGATGGTCGGCGAGCGGCAGAATGTCGGCGCGGCGCTCGCGAAGTGGCGGAACCGCGAGAGTGAGAACGTTCAGCCGAAAATAGAGATCCTCGCGAAAGCTGCCGGACTTTACAGCTGCTGGGAGGTCAACGTTGGTAAGAGCGATCAAGCGCGCTTCGATGCGGATGGTTTCCGTGCCGCCGAGGCGCTCGAAAGTGCGCTCCTGCAGAATGCGCAGTAGTTTGCCCTGCGCGCCGGGCGAGAGCGCGGCGACTTCATCGAGAACGATGCTGCCGTTGCCGCCAAGCTCGAAGCGGCCGAGTTTGCGTTCGACCGCGCCGGTAAAAGCGCCGCGTTCGTGGCCGAAGAGCTCGCTTTCAACAAGCTGCGGCGGAAGGCTGGCGCAATCGATTTTCAAGAACGGCGCATCGCGGCGCGGACCGAGTTCATGAACCAGGCGCGCGAGGTGGTCCTTGCCGCAGCCGCTTTCACCGGTGATCAAAAGAGTGGCTGGAGCGATGGCGACTTTCTCGGCAAGTTCAAACAGACGGAGCGATGCGGGATCGGCGGTGATCCACGGCAATCGTTCCTCGGTCATTGTTGCGAACGGCCGCTTTGCGGCCCGCCGGAAGCGGCTTCGCCGGAAAAGTGTTCGTGCCCGAAGTGCGAATCAGGCATGTTTCGTTCGGAAGAAGGACCGTCAGGCTGGTCGGGAATATCGAACTTGGGCGCATGGCGCCAGAGCCGCTCGAGATCATAGTAGCGGCGGGCTTGCTCGCTGAAAACGTGCACGACAAAGCCGCCGAAATCGAGCAGCGCCCATTCGGCGGAGCGATGCCCCTCGCGATGTTCGGGCGAGCGTTTAAGATTTTTGTGGAGCTGCGCTTCGACCTCGGTACAAATGGCCTGCACCTGCGGCGTGCTGAAGCCCGTGCAGACCACAAAATATTCCGTGAAGGCGCCTGCGGCCGTAAGGTCGAGCACGGTAATGCCTGCGGCTTTCTTTTCTTGTGCGGCTTCGACGGCGAGGCGTACGCCCTGCGGCAAGGATTCGAATTTCATCGATACAGGCCCTGTTTGAGAATGTATTCCTCGACGCGCGAGGAAACAAGCCCGTGAATGGACTGGCCACGTTGCTGGCGGCGCCGAACATCAGTGGCGGAAACTTCACTGGAGACGTTTTCCAGCAGATAAACGGTGGTCTTGTGCAGCTGCGCGACGACTTGAGAGGGCGGGTCGGCTTCTTTTATCGCATCCGCACGCGCCATCAAGTCGGGCGGAATGACCAGACGCAGCGCTTCGGCACGGATGCCCGGACGATTGGCAATGATGAAATCGCAAAGGGTGAGCAGCGTTTCGTATTCCTTCCACATGGGAATGTCCAGGAATGCGTCAGCGCCGATGATGAAATAGAGGCGGTCGCCATGGCCGTGGTAGACGTGACGGAAGTAGCGCACCGTGTCCACGGAATAATGGAGTTGCGTGCCGCTGAAATCCTCGCCGGCTTCTGCAAGCGAAGGAACGAAGTGCGGATGCTCGGTGGATGCGAGCGAGACCATGGCAAAGCGGTGCGGGAACGGTGCGAGGTGTTGCTTCAGTTTGTGCGGCGGCCGGCTCGCCGGAATGAAATGGAGCTCGTCGAAATTGAAGCGCCGGTCGGCGGCGCGCGCTACGGAAAGATGGCCGTTGTGTATGGGGTCGAAGGAACCGCCAAAAATCGCGACGCGGCGAGGATGATGTCTTGCGGCGGTGCGGTGCGCTTGCGCGGTGGTCAATGAGGCTCCCAAGACAGTGCTGCCGGCCCCGATGGCATCAAGGCCGCGCCCGACTTAAGTAATTCTCTCACGATTCTTCTTCTTTGTTCGTCGCGACGGCCGGGTGGTCAACAGACGCGGGCAGCGGATGCTCGTCCTCACCTTCGGCATCCTCCGCGTCAATCGAGGAATCGAGCGCCGCGCGGGGAATCTTGTCCAATGCGTCGGCAATGGAGCGGACCAGATCTTTCACACCATCGCCGGCGACTGCCGAAATGGAGTGGAATTCCAGTTTGCGCTGCTTGCAATAATCACGAAGAGCCTCAAGACGCGTGGCATCGGTCGTGGCGTCCAGCTTGGTGGCCACAACGATCATCGGCTTTTCGATGAGCGACGCGCTAAACGCTTCGAGTTCGCCGTTGATGACTTCGTACGAATGGACCGGATCATCGGCGTTGGAGTCGCTCGTGTCGATCAGATGGACAATCAGGCGCGTGCGCTCGACGTGGCGAAGAAATCGGATACCAAGCCCTGCGCCTAAATGCGCGCCTTCGATGAGGCCGGGAAGATCGGCGACGACATAGGTGCGGCCCAGTTCGGTGCCGTGCCCGCCGGTACCACCGTCGGCGTTGACGACACCGAGATTGGGCTCCAGCGTGGTGAACGGATAGTTTGCAATTTTGGGACGCGCAGCCGAAATCACGGAAATCAGTGTGGACTTGCCGGCATTGGGATAACCCACCAAGCCGACATCGGCCAAAAGTTTCAGTTCGAGGCGAAGATGGCGCTCTTCGCCAGGAAATCCATCCTCGTGTTCGCGCGGGGCTTGATGCCAAGGCTTGGCAAAGTGTTGATTGCCGCGCCCACCGCGTCCACCGTGCGCGATCAACACGCGCTGCCCGGGAGTGGCGAGATCGGCGATAGTCGCGCCTTGCTCGTCGAACACCAGCGTTCCGACGGGAACCCGTAGAATCATGTCCTCGCCGGAATGGCCGGTGCAGTTGGAGCCCTCGCCGTGGCGGCCGCGATCGGCCTTGAATTCGCGGTTGTAGCGGTAGCGAAGCAGCGTATTGTCGTTGATGTTGGCTTCGAGATAGATGCTGCCGCCATGGCCGCCGTCCCCGCCAGAGGGACCGCCCCGCGGCACGTATTTTTCACGGCGAAAGGCAATGCAGCCGTTGCCGCCGTCGCCGGCCTTCACGAATATTTTGGCTTCATCAACGAACACAGGAATAAAACTCCATAAAAAGATAACATAAGCAAACTATTGCGACTCGAAATCCCGGGACGGAGGCCGCCACAACATGCTTCGCTTGCTAAAACGCATTGCCGTGCTACTGTTCGCGTTCGTAGCCGTGGCGGCTGCCGCCCTGTACGTGCTCTACTTCCGTCGAACACCACTTCCGCCTGCGGCACATCATGCGCGGGCTGTACCGGTGATTTCCACTATCCCCGGCATTTCCGCGTGCTGGGTCGAAACAGCGAATACCTTCAGCAACTTTTCCTTTGGCATGACCGCCGGAAGCGTCCTAGTTAGGCATCCCGCCGGCGACTTGCTGATCGATACCGGAAGCTCCAGTCACTACGATCAGGAAATTTCCGGCTACCCGTTTGCGACCTGGCTCATACTGAAAGCCGTAGCCGGACAGCTCAAGCCGAAAGTGCCTCTTCCGGACTTGTTACGCCGAGTCGGCGAAGACCCGAGCAAAGTTCGCTGGGCGATTCTGTCGCACGTGCACTTGGATCACGCCGGGGGCTTGATGGACCTGCCGCATCTCCCCGTGCTGCTCACCCGTGAAGAATTGCAATTTGCAGCTGATCCGAGCGTTCAAGCCAAGGGCTACGTGATTGCCGCGCACACCCAAAAATTTCCGCCTGTTGCCACGCCCACTTTGCGATTCGATCCCACGCCCTACGAAACTTTCGACGAGAGCGCCGATCTCTACCGGGACGGCTCGGTGATCGTCGTGCCGTTGCGCGGTCATACTCCCGGAAGCGTGGGCATTTTCGTGAACCTCTCACCCACGCGGCGCCTCTTCTATGTTGGCGATTCCGTCGATGACGAACGCGGGTTCGAAGGGCGCGTCGGCAAGTCGCTCATCCTGCGCGATAGCGACAACGACATGGCTCTTGCAAACCAGATCGTTGGTCGGCTCAGCGAACTTCACGATAAAGTGCCGGGACTTGCCATCATTCCGGCGCATGGACGGAGCGCCTACAAGAAATTCTTCCCCAGTGGTCCTTTGAGCTGCGTTTCAGGACAATAACCGCGCTGAAAAGAAAAACGCGGTCCAGCGGAGCCGGACCGCGGAAGGAAAAAAGCACCGACTAAAGTCTGCGCTATTAATTCACAGCCGACTTGGCTTGCTCGGTGGGCTTGACGCTGATGAATCGGCCGCGGCGTCCGCGGTCTTCGAACTTCACGAAGCCGGTGACGAGCGCATAAAGCGTGTCGTCCTTGCCCTGCCCGACGTTTTCTCCCGCCTGGTGCTTGGTACCGCGCTGGCGCACTATGATCGTGCCGGCGTTGACGAGTTGTCCGCCGAAGCGCTTGACGCCCAGCCTCTGTCCGTGTGAATCGCGGCCGTTTGTTGAGGAGCCGCCGCCCTTCTTGCTTGCCATGACGTATTCCTTTTCGAGAAACTGCCGGGTGAAAGCCCGGCGGAAAGTGAAGTGTTACAGCTTGATATCGTTGACTTGCACGGCCGTGTAATTCTGCCGATGGCCGCGAGAAATCTTGTATTGATTGCCCTTCTTGAACTTGAGCACGGTGATCTTTTTGCCGCGTCCCTGTGAGACGATCTTGCCGCTCACCGAGGCTTTGCCGGCATCGGCGCCCAAGACCACTTTCTTGTCGTCCGTGTGGACGGCCAAGACGGAGCCAAAGTTCACTTTTTCCCCTACCTTGCCATCAACCCGCTCGATGCGGATGGTGTCGCCGGGCGCGACACGATACTGCTTTCCCCCGGTCTGAATAACGGCGTACATCTGTCCTCCAAGCGGTAAAAGCAAACTCTGATTATAGAGGCTTCTGGCCTACATCGTCAACGAACGAATAGAGGTGGTCCTGTCCTAATTCGAATGCAAATCTCGCCATTAGATCAGATCGCTGTCCGCCAATCGAAATTGGGACAGTATCGCAGAGGCTTGCGGGCTAGAAAAGGCTGACGCACCCTCCCCTTCTATTAGAATAGGGACCGCAACTTTTCCCCCCGTTTGGGTTTCTAATGGATAGGTGCCTCAGGTAAGTCCGGAGCACCGGGAAGCACTCAGGTCCTGAACGAATTCAACGAAATTCTGGGATCTGGCGAGGTCAAAAAAAATGCGTTATCTAAAATTACTCGCTTTGCTGGCTCTTTGCACGTTGGCGGCGGCAGCCCCGTCGCATGCGCAAGTTGTAGTAGGCATTGGAGTTGGCCCGGGTTACGTCGGACCTGCTCCAGACTGCGTCTACGGATATTATGGCTATTATCCCTATGATTGCGCGCCTTACGGCTATTACGGCCCAGACTACTTTGTGAGTGGCGTGTTTATCGGCGCCGGCCCCTGGTTCCATGGTTTCTACGGGCGTGGTGGCTGGGGTGGCTACGGGAGAGGTTATTACGGTAGGGGCGGGTACGGATACGGTGGTCGCGGCGGATACGGTGGTCGCGGCGGATACGGTGGTCGCGGCGGATACGGCGGCCGCGGCGGATATGGCGGTCGCGGCGGATATGGCGGCCACGGCGGGTATGGCGGTCACGGCGGATATGGCGGCCACGGCGGGTATGGCGGCGGAGGCTTTCGCGGTAGTAACGGCGGATTCCACGGCGGCGGTGGAGGCGGGTTCCACGGTGGCGGAGGCGGGTTCCACGGTGGCGGCGGTGGAAGCCATGGCGGCGGTGGAGGCCACGGTGGTGGAGGTGGCCACGGCGGCGGACATCGGTAAAACTTTTAAGTACAATTTGAAGGGAGAAACGGCTGGCAGCTTCCACTGCCAGCTGTTTTCGTTTTCAGAGGTGTTGAGTCCTGGAATTCTCTGGCGTAATGTACGGGCTGTGAATCCTGCCGCGAAAATTGCGAATTTGCGAGTCTTGCCACTTGCTCCTCTAAAAAGGCGAAACTAAGTGCCCACACTGGAGGTGCCGCAATCGCCGCACGCACCTCGGATCGAACCCGTCAGCATCCATTACCGGGAGTTCGGCCGCGGCAGGCCGCTCGTCATTCTTCACGGCGGCTGGGGTTATGGGATCTATCCGTTCGATCGGCAAATCGCAGAATTCGAAAGTAAGTTTTGCATTCTGATTCCCGATCGATCGGGCTACGGACATTCCAGTCGGGTCGGTGGCGAAATGCCGCTCGATTTTCATCGCCGGGCCGCGCAGGAAACTTTCTCCTTTCTTGACGCGCTCGGCATCGAAAGCGCCCATTTCTGGGGCCACAGCGACGGCGCGGTAATCGCTGCGATGATGGGGCTTGCTGCGCCCAAACGCTGTGCAGGAGTGCTTCTGGAGTCTTTCCACTTCCTGCGAAAAAAACCTGGCTCGCGATCCTTTTTCCAACGATTCGCGACGCATCCCGAGGACCTGGGCGAAGAAACGCGCAAGCTGCTCGCCGAGGATCATGGAGAAACACACTGGCAAACGGTCTTGCGCCGCAACTGCGAGGCTTGGCTTCGAATTGCTGACAGCGTCCAGCGCCCAGAAGAGGATCTTTACGACGGGCGGCTGGGCGAGCTCCGCGTGCCCGCATTATTTCTGCATGGGAGCCTCGATCCACGCACCGAACCCGGCGAAATGGACCGCGTGCGACAGGCGCTCCCGCTCGCGACGATGCGATTCATCGCTGCCGGCAAGCACAGTCCGCACAGCGAAGAAGATGTTTCGCAAGAGTGCAACGTGATTGCGGGCGAGTTTTTTCGAAGCCTCGCCTGAGAGCAGGCTGCTGAGTATAGAAGCGGAGCAGTTCGCTCAGCATGCCATCGAGTTTTGGAAAGAGGTGCGCGGTGAGAATAGGTTTCAACGGCTCGGTTTGGCGATTCATCGGATGCTACGCGCAGACGCCTTCGTCCGCCGGCTGAGGGAACTGCTGCGAAAACCAGAACGAATACGGCGTCGCGCCGTGCAACTGGTAATGCTCCAACCGTTCCCGGCCCTCGGCAACTGTAGGAATATGACCCGCCGGAATCCACCACAGGCAGTAACTGGGCTTGACCGCTTTTTCAAACCATTTGGCGCGGTCGCGGAAAACTTGCATGTGATTCGATTTGTACGCAAATTCACGCAACGTCTCGATCGACTCCCAGACGGACATATTCACGATCACAAAAGGATCATCGTTGTAGGCAATGTCCGTGGCGTTCCCAGAGTTTGACTGCAACCTCCAAACAAATCCCGGCGCTTTGTCCGCGAGGGCATTGATCGGTTCCAGTTGCGAGACGAATTCAGCGATCTTCGGATCGTCCAACGGAGCGACAAGCCGCGAAATATTAATCTGCGCGAGATGATAGTTCATGGCGGACTCCAGGCGATTCCTTCTCAAGGACGCTTCAGAAATCGAAACGGTATCCGAGAATCATTTTGGCGATCAAGTGATCCGTCGCGCGTGTCACACCCACACCCAGCCCAAAATTGACTTCCCACTTGGGTGAGAGATTCAAGTCAATGGCGGGGAGGATTTGCTGTTGCTGTTGGCTGACCGCGTCGAAACCCGTAATCGGACCCAGCGAGCCGTAATATTCAAGCCCTCCCGTGATTTTCTTGGTGAAATCGTAGCTGAACTTGAAGTTGGGAGAGAAAACGACTCCCTCATTCACGCCCGGGCCATGAAACGAGCGGTCGAGTGTCGGATTGAATGAGAAATACCATCGGCGGATCTGTTTGTCGACGATCGGGCGAATCTCCCACGTCCACGTATCCGCCGAGTACCGGCGGCTCTGCCAGCCGATTTCGTTTGACAGGCTGACGCCCACGGGCCAGTGCCACTTGGGCGGAATGCGCACCCGCGGACGGATGTGGCTGCCGACGTAATCCAGTCCCTGGCCGTTCTTCGCGGAAGTGAAAATGTAAAATCCGGTCTCGAACCAATCGGTAAAGCCGTGGGTGATTTCGATCGTTTCGTGCAATTGGTGGTTTGTTGGAAGCGTGCCGTCATCCGTGGATTTGGAGCCTTGAAAAGTGAAATTGGAATGCAGCTCCAACATAGTTTTGTGAGGCTCAACGGTTTCGTACGGATACACCTGGATTTCGTAGTTCCCCTGAGCGCTGGCGGTCAGCGGCAAGGTCGCGCAGCCGAGCACACAAAACCCAATTGTCAGTGCGGTCCGCAGTTTCATGTTCAATGTTTGGCTGCTCCCCAGCGTAACTTAGCGCTCCCGTTCGGCAAACAGGAATAGATGCGCAAATCAGGCGTGAGGGTGCGCCTTGTCGTAAATGTCCATCAATTGGCGGATGGAGGCGTGCGTGTACTTCTGCGTAGTCGAAAGTGACTGGTGGCCTAGAAGCTCCTGAATAGCGCGAAGATCAGCCCCGTCAGCCAATAGATGCGTCGCGAAGGCGTGACGCAACGAATGCGGATGCAAATCCCAGCTAACGTTTGCGATGCGCACGTATTTCTTGACGATGCGCCCGACCGAGCGCTGCGTCAGTCGCCGTCCCGAATAATTGAGAAAGACCGCTTCCATGTGCGGCCCGAACCTGCCGCTCGTTCCATAAGTTTGTTCAAGCAGTTGCTCACGCACCGGCCAATATTTTTCCAGAGCTTCCTGAGCCTTTGCCCCATAAGGAACGATGCGTTCCTTGTTGCCCTTGCCGCGGACGCGCAGAATGCGTTCTTTTTGCTCCATGTCCACAAGATTAAGGCCAGTGAGCTCGCTGACGCGCAAGCCCGCAGCGTAAAGAAGTTCCAGCAGTGCCCGGTCGCGGCGAAGCAGCAATCCTTCCTCGATTCGCGCGGCAGGACTCCCCATAGCCGGCGGTGGCGCGGCGGTTACCCGCGGAAGCAATCGCCCCTTCTTGGAACTTACCCCACCCCCGGATGTTGCCTGTCCCGTCCCGCCGAGATCATTAAGGAAGCCATTCATTTCTTCCGCGGAGAGCACCGATGGGATGCGCTTCGGCAATTTCGGCGTGGGAACAAGACGCGCCGGATTCTCCTTCAAATGCCCCTCGCGGACGCAATACTTGAAAAAAGAGCGCAGCGCCGCAAGTTTTCGCGCGATGGAGCTCTTCTCCAGGCCCTGATCGTGCAGATGTACCACGAATTCACGAATCAGCCCGTGCGTGACGCCGGTGAGCGCCGGCGGCCGCACCCCTGGCGGCGATAGATACGCGATAAATTGTTCGAGGTCCTTGCGGTAATTCAGGATCGTATGAGGGGAGGAATTCCTTACCGACTGAAGGTATTCGAGATACTTCACAATCGCTTCTTTCATTCGCTGTTACAACTCCAGGGGAGAGACCCGAATACAGTATAGGCGCGCGCAATTCCGCGGAAAGCGAAATCACGGCATTGTTTCTTGAGATGCAGGTCGATCAGGACTTTGCTGCCACGGGTACCGGAGCTTCCTCCGGCTGAACTTGCGGCTGAACTTCGGGGACAAGTTTCTCCCAATCACAACCCTCTTTAAGGCAGGAATGTACCGTGCCGATCTTGGAGCGCTTTTCGACGATGAACGGCGCGCCGCACTTCGGGCACGGCTCGGCGATCGGCATGTGCGGCGAGGTGAAATCGCAATCCGGATAGCGCGAGCAGCCGTAGAAAATACGCGGGCGGCCCCGGCCGCCTTTGCCGGCGCTGCCGCGGCGCACAAATTCGCCCTCGTTACACTTAGGGCATTTAATGCCCATGGTGATCGGCCGCGTGTACTTGCACTTCGGGTATCCGGAGCAGCCGATGAATTCGCCGAAGCGGCCACTCTTCTTCACCAGGTGATTGCCGCATAGCGTGCAAAGCTCCGCGAGCGGCTCATCGGGCTGGTGCGCGATGCGCGTGCCCTGCACCAGCCGCCGTGTGGTCTTGCAGTCCGGGTAACCCTTGCAGGCGAGGAAGGTGCCGAACATCCCGCGCTTGATGACCATTTCCTTGCCGCAATTGTCGCAATACTCGATTTTGGGCTCGCCCCCAGTGTCTTCAGGAACGGGGGTCAAATCCTGGATGAAATCGCAATCCGGATAGCGTGAACAGCCCAGAAAGAAACCGTGACGGCTGATGCGCTCGAGCAACTCGCCCTGGCCGCACTTTTCGCACTTCTTCCCGGTCGGGATGCCCGCCTTGTACGAAAGCATTTCGTCGTCGGCCTTATCCAGGTCAATGACGAATTTTTCCCAGAATTCCTTGACGGCTTCGCGCCATGGCAGCTTGCCTTCCTCGATTTCGTCGAGCTCCTCTTCGAGCCGCGCGGTAAACGTAACATCGAAAATATCTTCGAAACTCTTGACTAGCAGTATGCTGACGCGCTCGCCTAGCATCGTCGGCGAAAAACGTCCCTGGTCCTTGGTGACGTATTCGCGCTCGACGATCGTGGAAATAATCGAAGCGTAAGTCGAGGGCCGGCCGATGCCGTCTTCCTCCAGTTCCTTCACCAGCGTCGCATCGTTGAAGCGCGGCGGCGGCTCGGTAAAGTGCTGGTCGGGGCGAATCTTGTCCAGTCGCAGCGACTGTCCTGCAGAAACCTGCGGAAGCGCGCGGCCTTCCCCTTCGTCATCCTTCTCGTCATCCTCGCGATCCGCGATCGCCGCGGGCATCTGATAAACGCGCAGATAGCCATCAAATTTCTGCACCGTGCCGGTGGCCCGAAAGGTGTAGTCGCCGGCGGAAATATCAATCGTGGTCTGATCGAAAATCGCCGGGAGCATCTGCGACGCCACGAAGCGCTGCCAGATCAGTTGGTAGAGCTTGAAGAGGTCTTCATCGAGGTACTTGCGGACGTCTTCCGGCGCGCGCATGGCGTCCGTGGGGCGCACCGCTTCGTGGGCTTCCTGCGCGTCCTTCTTCGATTTGTAATAGTTCGGCTTTTCCGGAAGATAGTTCGAACCAAAGCGCTCGGGGATCAATTCGCGAACCTGGATCAGCGCGTCATTGGAAACGTTCACAGAGTCGGTGCGCATGTAAGTGATCAGCGCGACCGAGCCTTCGTCACCAAGCTCCACGCCCTCATAGAGTTTCTGCGCGATAGACATGGTGCGCTTGGCCGTGTAGCGCAGCCGGTTGTAGGCGGCCTGTTGCAATTTGGAAGTCGTGAATGGCGGCGGAGGATTGCGCTTCTTTTCTTTTTGCGCGACGCTGGCCACCTGCCACTTGGCCTTGCTCACCGCGGCGACAATCTTGTCCGCGCTCTCCTGGTTCGATACCGCGATATCTTCGCCCTTGTGTTTGAAGAGCTTGGCTTCAAACAGCGGCGGTTTCCCCGCATCCAGCATCGCGTGAATCGTCCAATACTCCTGCGGAACGAAGGCCCGGATTTGCAGTTCGCGCTCGACGATCAACCGCAACGCCACCGTCTGGACGCGTCCAGCGGAAAGCCCGCGGCGCACTTTGTTCCAGAGAATGGGAGAAACCTTGTAGCCCACGATGCGATCGAGCACGCGGCGCGCCTGCTGTGCATCCACCAGATTGGTGTCTACTTGCCGGGGTTTATCAAAGGCAGCGCGTATCGCCTTGGGTGTAATCTCATTGAAGGTTACGCGAAAAATCTTTTTCGGGTCGATAGCCACAACTTCTTTTTTTGGCTCTTCCTCGTCTTCCTTTTTAACAGTCTCTTCAGGCTTCGCAGCCTTCTTCTTGAATCTGGAGAAGCTGGGTTCTTGCTCGATGAACTTGGAGGGTTTGGAGAGAACCATGGCGAGGTGTGCCGAAATAGCTTCCCCCTCGCGGTCAGGGTCGCCCGCCAGATAGACGGCATCCGCGTTGATCGCGGCCTTGCGAAGATCGTTGATGACCTTGCCCTTGCCCGCGATGATTTGCAACGTAGGCTCGAAAATCTTGTCGTCATCAATGCTGATCAGTTTTCCAGGCGGTGTTTCCTTGGCCTTTCCTTTTTTGCTGCCCTTCTTCGCTTTGCGCTTTTTTTTCTTATTGCCGCCCTCTTCTTCTCCGGGCAGGCGAATGCCTATCGTTTTCTTGGGCAGGTCCATCACGTGGCCGATGGAAGCCTTGACGGTGAAATTCCGCCCCAGATATTTGTTAATCGTTTTCGCCTTTGCGGGCGATTCCACAATAACCAAGGAACGAGCCATATTGCCTTTGTAACTCCGTAATGAATTGCAGAGAGGGCCGACCGCGCGGCGGTGTGTCCTTCTCGCTACCTTAAGCGCTCGGTCTGGATCCCAACGGGGTCAGCCTTTTGATGCCGCGATGCCCCTTGCGGATGCGTTTTACGATTAGATGCCGGCCATGACCAAGCGATGCAGACCCGTATCTGCCTCTACAGCAAGACTTTGCTGAACTGCTTGCCCGGCAACTGCCGGACGATGCCTTTCATCTCCAGATTGAAAAGCGTAGCCAGAACTTCGGAAGAGTTCAAGCCGGAGCGTTCCACGATGTCATCAATGTGCACTGGTTCATCCGGACTGAGCAGTTCGTAGAGTTTCTTTTCCGAGCTATTTAGCGCCGCAGCCGCCAGAAGGTTCCGCTGCTCGGCCTCCGGAGCCTCGGCTTGTGTAAGGGCGGCACGGATAGGCGTTGGCAGCTCTTCGATCACGTCCGCGGCGCAAGTCACTAGCTTGGCCCCTTGCTTGATGAGCTGATTCGGCGCAAAACTCACCGGCTGGGTCACGTTCCCCGGCACGCCGAAGACCTCTCTCCCGAACTCCATCGCCAGGCGCGCGGTAATCAGCGATCCGCTGTATTGCGCGCCCTCCACAACGATCACGCCGAGCGGCATGCCCGCTACGATGCGGTTTCGGACGGGGAAATTTTCCGGCGCCGGGTGCGTGCGCAGCGGAAATTCACTGATGATCGCGCCACGCTCCAGCACTTTTTCGTACAGCTTCTTGTTTTCCTTCGGATAGCAGACGTCGATCCCCGTTCCGAGAACTCCGACGGCGCGCCCGTGGGCATCCATGGCTCCCTGATGTCCGATGGCATCAATCCCACGGGCCATCCCGCTGACGACGACCAAGCCGCGCGCGGCAAGTTCCCGGCCGAGACGCTGCGCCATTTGCGTGCCGTAAAGGGTTGGCCGCCGCGTCCCAACAATGCTGAGGCTGGGCAGATTCAATACTTGCGGATCGCCGCGAACGTACAGCAAGACCGGCGGATCATAGATTTGCAGCAGCGTCTGCGGATATTCGGGGTCCGTCCAGTTCACCAGCGAACAGCCCGCAATTTTCTGGATGCCCGCCAGTTCCTTCTCGGCGCGCTTGAAGGCCTCCTTCTTCACGATGGCTTGCGCGACTTGCGCGGGAAGGTGGCAGGACTCGAGATCGGGAAGACTGGCCCGAAACACTCCGTCCGGCGACTCAAACCGCCGCAGCACACGCGCGGACAGACGGGAAGCCAAGCCGGGCGTGAGGCCGAGCGCAAGCCAGGAGAGGGAAGCATCCAGCTGCATCGCAGGCGAGCCTACTTGCAGAGTAATTGAATTGTCAAGTAGTGCTAATAGAAAAACGAGTCTTGAGGTAAATCCACAGCTATTGAAGCTTCGGTTGCGATGCAGCCGGCGGGTGCGGGTTGCCAAACCCGATTTCGAGCGGCGCGTCCTTGGGAAGGACGACGTCACGTCCGCGCGAAAGAAAATTCGAGTAGATTGAGGTGGAAGCGCCATAGACGCCAAAGGCGATCGAAACCGGTGTGGACTTCACCGCCAGACTCAACACCGCGCCCGTCAGACGAAAACCAGAGCCTCCCGCCGCCGTCCGTACACCTGGGTCACCGGCCGTGTCCACCGTGCCGTGCTCGGCGTCAGGGTGCGCCGCCGCTGCGGCCAGCAACACCGCGAGCCCGGTCGACAGATACCGCGTCTTGTTGTCGGTCGTGCGCGCCCCGCCTTCTTCGTCGAGCTTCATGTGCGCGCTTCGAGCCACTTCCACGCCTTCCAGGTTGCCGACCATGGCCTGCGAACTTGCTTGAAGCCCAGCGGATTGCGCTTGCACCTGAGACAATGCCTGAATCGCTTCCTCGGGAGTTTCAATGCGGTCGAAGATCACGCGCAGCTCTCCGTTGCGGTGCGGTTTATGCGCGGGTTTCGCCTGCAGAACCCTGCCCACGAGGCGGCTGTTCGCTGGAAGAACTAGCTGGTGCGTCGAGGAATAAAGCGGCTCGGTCAGAATGGCAGTGACCGCGGTGCCGCGCGTAGCCGTTGCGGAACTGACTTCGGCAACCAGTCGCGCTTTGAGGGTGCTGTCGGGCACTGGTGAGCTTCCCACTGCGGCGAGTTGTTCGCCGGTGCGCGTCGTCTCGCCAAACTCGAGTGGCTCATCGAGATCCGCCACAAAGCGCGTCCCCGGCTCCAGGTACTGCCACCGATACGGTGATTGGGAAAGCAAGAACTGCTTGAATCGGTGCAGGCGTCCCGGCCCGGTTATCTGTTGCCAGCTTTCATGCACCTGATCTTCTGCTTCCTGTATTTTGCCTTTGGCTTCCTGCTTGGCATTGTCCGCTGCTCGCCCGGCCGCATTTTTCTGTTTCGCCTTATCGGGGTTGCTGAGGAGGTGCACAACATCGGCGGTTCCCGGGGAGACCGTAGTCTTGATCGGAAACTGCCTGCCGTCAGGCAAAGCTAGCGTTTCGAAAGTGACCTCGTATTTGCGGAAGGGAGAAAAGTCACCGTTGGCGTACGCCAGTGTACGTTTCACACCTGAAACCGGACCGATGCTCGCAATTCGGCCGGTCACGAGACTGCCGGCTGGAATTACGGGTTGGTCGAAGGCATAAACAGTTTCCACGACTTTGCCATGCACGATCTCGCCGGGATGATCGACGCGAGTGCGCTGGTCGAGTGCGATCCTGAGCGGTGTCCCGTTTGGCAGGTTGAGGGAGATTTTCGCAAGGAACTCGCTCGCGGGCGCGCAAGCATCTTCCCCAATCGGTGAAGGCGGCACGCAAAGTGAAAAGAGTTCGTCTTCGCGCGAAGCTCCGACGCAGCTTGCCGGCGTCTCGCGAACAACAGGACGCTGAGAATTGTCTTCCGTACCGGACTGCGCTGATGCCACCAGGACGCAGCAAGGGATCATCGGAATAATTAGAAAGAATCGCCGCACAATAACCATAGCCCTTACACCTGATACTTCCTCAAGGCCAGGGAGTGAGGCCGCGCCAGCTAGCAAACCGAAAGATAGCGCTTAGCACGCAGCCTGTCTACCGTACTCACGGCCTGAATCCTACATGAGACGCTGAGAAAACCATTTAGGATGGCCAGCAAAAATCACCAATTAGCCCTTGGGTTGTGCCGCGTCTTCTTTCAGGATGGTTTCCAGCGTCTTGAGGAACAAATTCGCATCGGCTTCGGAAAAAACTAGCGGCGGGCGCAACTTGATGACGTTGTGATGCGGTCCATCGGTGCCGGCAAGGATCCCGCAATCGCGCAGGCGATTGACCACGTAGGAAGCCTGCAACGGAGCAGCCGCGCGCGTTTCACGGTCCAGCACCAGATCGATCCCCAGGAATAGGCCCGACCCGCGCACATCCCCGATCAAAACGTAGCGGCCCTGCAGAGACTTCAAACCCTCGATGAAATGCGCGCCGACGCGTAAAGCGTGCTGTTGTAATTTTTCCTCTTCGAGAACATCCAGAACCGCGAGGCCTGCCGCGCAAGCGACCGGGTTGCCGCCAAACGTGCTGAAAAATTCCATCCCGTTGTTAAACGAGTCGGCGATCTCCGGCGTGGTGATCACCGCCGCGAGCGGAAACGCATTCCCGATCGGCTTGCCGAGAACCACGATATCCGGAACGACGCC